>JBBRFN010000024.1:0-28553 GCA_038224265.1 Lysobacterales bacterium | reverse complement strand
GAACGAATCGCAGGTGCGTGGCGAGCAGCTCGATCGCTGGGTGGGACGTTCGCGGGTCGATTTCAGCGTACTGATGGCCAATTTGCGCCAGCACGGCACGATTCGCCTGTTCGCCACCACCTTGACCAGCGAGATGGGTGCGAGCACCGAGGTGGAGATCTCCGGCGTGGCGATTCCGGTCGCGGATCCGCCGTGCATGGGGTTCAATATCCGCAATGTCGGATTGCGCGTCATCGCGGGTCCCGCCGCTACCTCCGACACCCCGCGGTCCGTGCAGCAGCTGACCGAACTGGTGGGGCGCGTGCCGCTCAAGCAGCTGGTGCGCGATGCCACCGATGTGGTCGAGAAGCTGTGCATCGAGGCCGCGTTGCAGTTGACCCAGGACAATCGCGCATCGGCCGCCGAAGTGCTCGGTGTCAGTCGGCAAAGCCTGTACGTGAAGCTGCGCCGCTATGGTCTGAGCGATCCTTCGACCGAGGCCGACGAAGCACACGATTCCTGAGGCATCGGGCACGCCACGGCGATGGTGCGTGGTGGTGTGCCGGTGCTCGACGGGATCCTGCTCGCACTCGCTCCGGGCCTCGGCGTCGAGGCCTGTATCACTGCGCGGCCGGATCGTTTGGACGGCGGATCCGAGGCATCCAAAGCCTGAGTGCCCAACAGCGCAGGCACATCAACGAGCAGCTCGGGCACGCAAGCGGCAGAGTCGCCTGCGCCCGCTACCTGAGAGCTTGGTCATGCGCGTGCGGCCGCTTCGTCCAGATTCCGTGAACCGCAGGTCAAGACTGCAGCCTCACGCAGAAAACATGTCAACGGGACTGGACAAATCGAGGTGTCATATGGAACTCTTGTGCTCGTGATTACCTCCCTTCCGCGTCTTGTCCGGCACTCGCGCTCCGCGCCGACGCAGCCGCGTGCGGGCGGTATGTGGCGCGCCACACGCGGCGCGGACGCAGCGCGCGATCCAGCACCGGTGATGCGAGGCATTGCGTGAACTCCACATCGCTCGGCTGGCTGAGCATTGCCCGTCTCGGCCTGGTGCAAGCCGCGTTAGGTTCCATCGTGGTGTTGGCCACCTCGACCATGAATCGCGTGATGGTCGTGGAACTGGCATTGCCTGCAATCCTGCCGGGCGCACTGGTGGGTTGGCACTATGCGGTGCAGATCCTGCGCCCCCGTTTCGGCTTTGGATCCGATATGGGTGGCCGCCGCACGCCGTGGATCATCGGCGGGATGGCCACGCTCGGTATCGGTTCGGTGCTCGCGGCGCTGTCGATCGGCTGGATGGAAACGTCCACCGCCGCCGGCATCGCACTGGCAATCCTCGGGTTCCTGCTGATCGGCGTTGGTGTAGGGGCTGCCGGGACTTCGCTGCTGGTGCTGCTCGCCACGCGTGTCGACGAGCGCCGCCGGGCCGCCGCTGCCACCCTCGTATGGCTGATGATGATCGTCGGCTTCGTGGTCTCGACCCTGGTGGTCGGTCAGTTGCTCGATCCGTATTCGGCGGCACGGCTGGTGGTGCTGACCGCGGCGGTGTCGGTGGTTGCGTTGTGCGTGACGCTTGCGGCTGTGTATCGCATCGAGTTACCGCCTACGTCGCATGCCACGGCAACGGTCGCGTCCGACACTGAAGCGCCCGCCAAGCCCAGCTTCCGCGAGGCGCTCGAGCAGGTGTGGGGCGAGCCGCAAGCAAGGCGCTTTACCATCTTCATCTTCGTATCGATGCTGGCCTACAGCGCGCAGGACCTGATCCTCGAGCCCTTCGCCGGATCGGTGTTCGGCATGACTCCGGGTCAATCGACGACGCTGGCGGGCGTGCAGCATGGCGGCGTACTGCTGGGCATGTTGTTGGTCGCACTGTGCTGCACGGTCATCGGCGGCCCGCGCTTGGGCTCGCTGCGCATGTGGACGATCATTGGCTGTCTTGCATCCGCGCTGATGCTGCTCGGTTTGGCGATCGCGGGCTGGGTCGGCGGCGACTGGCCGCTGAAGCAAAACGTATTTCTGCTCGGCGTCGCCAACGGCGCCTTCGCGGTTGCGGCGATCGGCTCGATGATGAGCTTCGCCGGCGTCGGTCGCGAGTCGCGCGAGGGTGTGCGCATGGGCCTGTGGGGTGCATCGCAAGCCATCGCCTTCGCAGTCGGCGGCTTTTGCGGCGCGGCGGCGAGCGATCTCGCGCGCGTGTGGTTCGATTCGCAAGGACTCGCCTACGGTCTGGTATTCGCCACCGAGGCCGTCCTTTTCCTGCTCTCTGCCAGCCTCGCGGCAAATCTGGCACGACCGCGCTCCGCTGCCCATCCGCAGCAGTCGCACAGGCCCGTTTCTACCGCGCTCGCATCGCAGGAGACACCAGCATGAATGCGCAATTGAAGCCCCAGCACGAAACCTTCGACGTAGTGGTGGTGGGCGGTGGTCCATCCGGTGCCACGGCCGCATACGAGCTGGCCGCCAGCGGCCACAGCGTGCTGCTGCTCGACCGCGCCGGGCGCACCAAACCCTGCGGCGGCGCGATTCCACCGCGTCTGATCCGCGACTTCGCGATTCCCGATGAGCTGCTGGTTGCGCGCATCACCGAAGCGCGAATGGTGGCGCCATCGAACGCCAAGGTCGACATTCCGATCGACAACGGTTTCGTCGGCATGGTCGATCGCGAAGCCTTCGACCCGTGGCTGCGCGAACGCGCTGTGGCCCGCGGTGCGCAACTGCGCGCGGCCAAGTTCAAGCAGATCACCCGCGACACCGACGGCACGGCGATCGTGCACTTCACCGCCACCGGCGGCGGCCGCGACGAATCCGTGCAGCAGGTGCGCGCGCGTGCGGTGATCGGCGCCGACGGCGCCACTTCGGAAGTCGCGCGGCAACAGATCAAGGGCGCCGACAAGATGCGCTATGTGTTCGCCTATCACGAGATCGTGCGCTCGCCGCAGACCAGCGATGGCGATTTCGACGCCAAGCGCTGCGACGTGGTGTACCGGGGATCGCTGTCGCCGGATTTCTACTCATGGGTGTTCCCGCACGGCGATACCACCAGTGTGGGCACCGGCAGCGCGCACAAGGGCTGGTCGATGCGCAACGCCGTCAGCGCGCTGCGCAAGTCCAGCGGGCTGGAAGGCGAGACGATTCGCCGCGAGGGCGCACCGATCCCGATGAAGCCGCTCGCGCGCTGGGACAACGGCAAGGACGTCGTGCTCGCGGGCGACGCGGCCGGCGTGGTGGCGCCGGCGTCCGGCGAAGGCATCTACTACGCAATGATCGGTGGCCAATTTGCCGCACAAGCGGTGCACGCGCTGCTTGAGACCGGCGACGTACGCTCGCTCAAGCTCGCGCGCAAGCGCTTCATGAAGCTGCACGGCAAGGTGTTCTGGGTGCTCGGCATCATGCAGCGGTTCTGGTACACCAGCGAAGGCCGCCGCGAGCGTTTCGTGAGCATCTGCAAGGATCGCGACGTGCAGACCCTCACCTTCGAGGCCTACATGAACAAGGAACTGGTGCGCAAGAAACCGATGGCCCACGTGCGCATCTTCTTCAAGGATCTCGCGCATCTGTTCGGTCTGGCCCGCACGTGAGTCGCGCCCGCGCCGCGATCGGGAAACCGATCGCGCTGGCATTCGTTGCAGCGATCATTGCCAGTGGGGCCGGCGCGCTGTCGACCGAACTCGGACCGTGGTACTACGCGCTGGTCAGGCCGTCGTGGCAACCTCCCGACTGGCTGTTCGGCCCGGTCTGGACCACCATCTATGCGTGTGCGGCGATCGCGGCCTCGCTTGCGTGGCAGCGCGCGCCGGCGCAGGCGCAGCGCACCCGCATGTTGATCGCTTTCGCAATCAACCTGGGCTTGAACATCATGTGGAGCCTGCTGTTCTTTCGCCTGCAGCGGCCCGACTTCGCGCTGTATCAGGTCCCGCTCCTTTGGTTGTCGATCGCCGTCCTGATCGCCCTGATGTGGCGCTACTCGCGCACTTCCAGCCTGTTGCTGGTGCCGTATCTGCTGTGGGTCAGTTTCGCGGCCTACCTCAACTACACCGTCGTGCAATTGAACGCGCCGTTTCCGGGGCGCTGAGCGCCGGTGCTTGAGTTCATCGCCTCCGGGCGGGTGGTCGATCTCGCGCTGCTGCTGCTGGCGCTCGAAGCAGCGCTCCTGATCGTGTACTACCGGCGCACCGGCCGTGGCAGCGCAGCAATCGATCTTGTTCCAAGTCTGGTCGCAGGGGCATGCCTGCTGCTGGCCCTGCGCGCCGCATTGACCGGCGCCCCCGCGGTCTGGATCGCACTGGCGCTGACCGCCGCCTTGCCGGCCCATCTGTTCGACGTCTATCGGCGCGGCCACCGCAGCGAGACTGCATAGTCGCCCCGCTGGCGCTGCGTCATCGGGTGTGGTGTCAAATGGCGCGCTCGGCGGGATTCGAACCCACGACCCCAGCCTTCGGAGGGCTGTACTCTATCCAGCTGAGCTACGAGCGCGTGCCCGCCATTGTAGCCCGGCACGGGCTATTTGCGCGCGGGGTCGGAATCGGTCGCTTGCGGCGAGGGTCGAGCGCACCGATGACGCCGCCGTGCATTCCCTCCCCCTTCACGGGGGAAGGGCTGGGGAGGGGGACGATCGTGCGATGCCCCGCGCCCACGCCCGGGTTTCCTCACCAGCGCCACGCAGCGCCACGCAGCGCCAAAGCCCTTCCTACGAGCCAGCTTTCGCATCGGAGTCGGCCGCGGCCTTCTCCTTTTCCTTCAACTTCTTGTAATACGTCCAGCTGGTCTCATTGGGCTGCGTCCACGCCTCTGGCGCTTGCGCATACTCGGGATACTTGTCCTTGATCAGCGCCTGCATGTCGTCCGGCAACGCGTCGATGCCGGCGATCTTGTGGCCCTGGGCGATGTACAGCAGGTTGCCCTCGCGGGTTCCCATCTTCATCCAAGGCACCCAAGGACCGATCCGCGTCCAGCCATAGCTGGCCGGCGCATTCTTGACCGCGGCATCGTCGATCGAAGCGCGCGGGGTGAAAAACATGAAGTGCTCCGACCCGACGTAAGTCTCGCCGCTGGACTCCTCGGGAAATTGCGCCGGCGACAGCGGATTGGGATAGGTCAGCGGCACGTTGAACGTCATCATCAGGTCGCCGCCGGCGCCATTCCACGGATAGATGTTGGGTCCGCCATCGCGCCGTTTGCTGCTGAACACGTGGTTGACCGGATCGTTGGCGACCTGCACCACCGTGTTGGTGGTGTTGGTGAAGGGATTGTCCCAACTGTCGATCAGAGCGCCGGTCTTGAGGTCGCGGTAGAAGCTCAGTTCCCGCGAGATGAAGCGCCAGCTGCCGTCTTCTGCAGGCTCCATGCGGCAGATGTTGTAGCCCTCGAAACCGAGGATCGCGCTCGGCGCCTTGGCCGGAAACTGGGCGAAGATGGTGCCTTTCCACCAGGTCACCACGTGCTCCGCGGGATCCATCGAACAGCGCATCTTGACCAGCGCAGTCAGGTTGTCCTCGGGCTTGCTCAGGTCGAGCGCTGCAGATGCCGGCAAGCTGGTGCAGGCGGCGACAATGGCGAGTGCGGCAATCGCGGGTCGGAACTGGGGCATTGCGGTCTCCGGAGCGGTGGTGGCGGGCGTTTGCAGCGCCGGTGCCAAATGACATATCGTTATATCAATAGGGGTTTTAGCAGTCGGTCATGACCAATGCATGTTGCGCCGCACCATTCGATCCCGACTGACCGGTCAAGGTCAAGCGCACAGGCGCACCACGCGAGCACAATGCGCCTTTCCACATCGCCGCCATGGATCCGGCGCCATACTCCTGAGTCGCCATCGTGCGTGTCGAGGACCCCATGACCACCCGCGAACTGCCGCCCAGCTGGACCCATGTCGGACGCCACGCCGTGTTTCCGCAGGCTGGTATCGACGACATCGCCCGCTTCGATTTCCTCGCCAACCTCAATGGCTTCCTGTCCGGGCGGGTGCTTCCCAAGGTGCGCGAGGCCTACGAGAGCAAGGTCAAGCCGGCGTTCGAGCAAGCCGCCGGCCGCGCGCCGCAGACGCGCCACGAGGTGCGCAAGGCGATGGCGCAGGATGCGACCTGGCAGACCTGGAGCGCGCTGCGCCGAAGCTCCATGGAGATGCGCCAACAGGCCGGCCGCGGTCTGGTGTTTCGCCAGCTCGATGCGCTCAACCAGCGCGCTGCAGCGCTGAATGCCGATGCGCCGACGCTCAAGCTCGACCCGACGGTGCAGGTGCCGCGCTATGCCTCGGCGGTCGACATCCACTGCATGCCCGGTGGCTATCACACCGAAGTGGTTCCGAACGACGTCTCTGCCGCAGCCAACTACGACAGCGGAATCTTCGCGACCACTGGCGGCATGCTGGGTCGCTACAACGACGGCGGCGGACAGGCGCTGGTGCAATGGCTGGCAAGCGAGCATCCGCAGTTCAAGCCGCGGCGGATCCTCGACATCGGCTGCACCATCGGCCACAACACGGTGCCGCTGGCGCAAGCCTTCGCCGCTGCGCAGATCATCGCCGTGGACGTATCGGCACCGATGCTCCGCTACGGGCATGCGCGCGCGAAGTCGATGCACGCCGACAACATCGAGTTCCGCCAGGCCGACGGCGAGCACCTGGACTACCCGGATGAGTACTTCGATCTGATCATGACCAGCATGTTCTGGCATGAAACCTCGGCCACCGCGATGCCGCGCATGCTGGGCGAGATCCAGCGCATGCTCGCGCCGGGCGGGCTGACCGTGCATCTCGAACAGCCGCAGTACCAGGGCATGGATCCCTACGAGCAATTCATCCGCGACTGGGACGCCTACAACAACAATGAGCCGTTCTGGAGCGTGATGCACGAATACGAGTTGCAGCCGATGATGGCGGCCGCCGGTTTCGATCGCGCGCGCTATTTCGAAACCAGGCTGCGCGGTGTGGTCGACCGCAGCATCTTTCCGGTAGCCAGCGGCGAAAAGGAGGACTTCGGCCGTGCGGCGCTGTGGACTGCGTTTGGTGCGTGGAAAGCATGAGCATGCCGCCGATCGATCCCATCGCACTGGCCAACGCGAAGGCGCGCGGAAAGCGCCCGTACTTTTTCGCGGATGCCGACGTCGAACGCGTGCTTTCGATTGCGATGACGATTGCCATGGAGCACGCGGTGACCCATCAGCGCCTGGATGCGCTGGAGCGACTGATTGAAGCGAAGGGCCTGCTGACTCGCGCCGAGCTGGACGCCTGGAGTCCCGAGCCCGAAGCCGAAGCCGAGCGCACCCGCTGGATGAAGGAATACATTGCCCGCGTACTGCGCATCGTGCAGCAGGAAAACGAATCGGCCGAGCGCAGCGCCAGCGGCGTTGATCAACCGATGGAGCAGGTGATGGACGAGTTGCGGCATTCGTAAGTGCGTTGGGCGTTGCGGTGACGGATAGCGAACGGCGAACGGCGAATAGCAAATGGCGAATAGCAAATGGGAAAGCAGCCTTCGCCATGACCACAATGCATTGCCACGCGCACTCACCAACCCCTGAAGCCGCTCTTCCATTCGTCATTCGCCACGTCCAACACTCCTTCGCCCTTCCCAAATTCCCCGCCTCCCATGCTCGATCTCCGCAAGCACCTTCCCATCCTCGCCCGCCACGAAGGTATCTGGGACGGCTGGTATCGCTATTACGATTCCGATGGCAAGCAGGTCGATGCGCATCGCTCGCGACTGGTATGCAGGTTCCCGACCGATGGGCCGCATCCCTATCACCAGACCAATCACTACAGCTGGCCCGATGGCCGCACCGAGGTGCGCGATTTCGCCGCTGGATACCAGTACGGGCGGATAATCTTCGACAACGAGCTGATCACCGGCTGGGCTGCCGAGGTCGGTCTCGACGACTTCCATCGCAGCGTGATGCTGTACTGGGAGCGCAAGGGTGAGCCCGATCTGTGCCTGTACGAGATGATCCAGATTTCCGACTGCGGGCAGCATCGGCATCGCGTGTGGCACTGGTACAAGCAGGGCCGAATCGTGCAGCGCACTTTGATCGATGAACAGTTCGTCAGCCGCGATTGGCACGCGATCACCGGGCCGAGCTTTGCCGGTGAGCCGCTGGTTTCGGCCAATGGCCGATAGCTGCGAGAGCGCAAGACGGCGAATTGGTTGAGGCGTGCAAGTCTTTCGCTTCTTCTGATGCGTTGACGCGCAACGATCGCGCGTGATGCAGCCCGTCATCGTCTCGTTCGGCATTCGCGACCGTCGACAAGCGATTCCAGAGTTGCACCGCTCCGTGCGACCCGATGCGACAATCGATCACCGCACATCCCCCTCTGCATACCGCTCATCGATGCCAGAAAATCGCGTCGGGGAGACCCTGTCGCAGCCCGTGCATCGCACGGCGATTTCCGTGACACTGATCACACTGCGCCCGCTGCGCATCTGAAATTTTGGGACTCGCGTCACACATGACGGTTTCCGCTGATCGGCGTCGAAGGGGGTTGTATGCGTTTCTTCCGGTGGTTCGGGCCAGGCGCCCGTCTGCTTACTGCGTTCGTCGCGCTCGCACTGGTGCTATTCGCACTGACGTTCAACGACGTGCGCGGGATTCTCAAGAACGGCAGCAATGTGCAGGTGGCGGGCAAGCTGCGGTTGGATGCGCAGCGCACCTTCCGTTGGCTGGCTGAATCGGCAAGCACCTCGGCGGCCGATGCGGCCGCTGCGCGCGCCGAGCTGCAGCGTAACGCCGCATCGGTGGCACAGCTGATCGACGTGCTGGTCAAGGGCGGTACGGCGGCGATCGCACCCGGCAACGAGGTGACGATCCAACCCGAGCAGCTGACCGAAGCCACCCGCAAGGCCGCGCTGGATCTCAAGGCAGCATGGCAGCCGATCGCGGACCTGATTGCGCCGTTGCTCAATGCCAGCAAGCCACCCGACCAGCAAACCGTGCAGGCCGCGGCGCGCGCGGTCGCCTCGTCGGAGCAGCGCTTCAACGGCATCACCTCGGCAGTGCTGGGTTCGGTCGGGCAGGACTCGCTCGCGCGAGCCAATCGCCTGCGCACGATCGGCGGTGCCGGCGCTTTGGCCGGTATCGCATTCTTCCTGCTGCTGATCTGGCTGTACTCGCGTGAGCTGGTTCGGGTGCGCGCGGCCAAGCGCGAGACCGACGAAATCCTCGCAGCCGTTCCGGCCGGCCTGTTCCTGCTTGATCAGAAAGGTCGCATCGGCGCCAACCACTCGGCGCGCTTGGGCACGATGCTGCAACAGGCGAGCCTCGCCGGGCGCGACTTCTTCGGACTGCTCGACACGATGGTGGCGGCGAAGACCGTGGCGACGGCACGCGATTTCGTCAATGTGCTGTTTGGCGATCGCGTGCACGAGGAACTCGTCGCCACCCTCAATCCGCTCGATGAGGTCGAGGTGCTTCTGCCTTCCGAAAGTGGGCGGATGGAGAACCGATTCCTCGGCTTCGGGTTCCGCCGTGTGCGTCGCGAAGGGCGCACGGGGCAGTTGATGGTCACGGTCACCGACGTGACCGATCGGGTGCGCCTGTCGCGTGAGCTGGAGGCAGCAACCGGCGAACGCGATGCGCAACTCGAACGCCTGCTCGACATGCTGGTCGCGCTGCTGCGCCTGGAGCCGGGCAGCGTGCACGACCGCCTGACCCGCTGGCAGACCCTGGTCAACCAGGCCAACAGCGCGCTCAAGAACTCCGCGCGCGGCGGCGTGGCCCTGCATGCCACGGTCAACGAGGTGTTCCGTCCGATCCACACGCTCAAGAGCGAAGCGGCCGCGCTGTCGCTGTCGCTGGTGGTGCAACGCGCGGCAGCCGTCGAGCACGAGCTGGCCGATCTGCGCACGCGGCCGCAGCTGACCGGCAATGATTTCCTCGCAGTCACCGTACGCCTGGACGAGCTGTATGCGCAGTTCGATTCGATCCACCGCGTGATCGATCGACTGCCCTCGGTGCCGAACTCGAGCGCGCCGAAGTCGGTCGCGTCGGCAGGTCCGGTCAGTCCGGCAGCAGCTCCTCGCACCAACGATCACTGGAATCTGCTCGATCAGCTGTGCCAGCAGGTCTCGGGTGAATTGGGCAAACAGGCGCTGCTGCGGCGCGAGGGAATCGACGACGCGCACGTGCCGGCAACCCTGCGCCAGCCCGTGATGGAGATCGCGACCCAACTGCTGCGCAACGCACTGGCGCACGGCATCGAGTCGCCGAGCGAGCGCCTGAGCCGCGACAAGCCGCCGCGTGGCGTTGTGCGCGTGGCGTTCGAGCGCGCCTCGGCAGGCTACGACCTGATTGTGCAGGACGACGGCGGTGGCATCGATTTCGATGCGGTGCGACGGCAGGCTGTGGCCAGCGGCCGGCACAGCGCGAGCCAGGCGGCTGCACTCGACCAGCGCCAGCTGGCGGCACTGCTGTTCGAGCCAGGCTTCAGTACTGCCACCGCCGGCGACGCGGCTGGTCGCGGTGTCGGGCTCGACCTGGTGCGGCACCTCGCCGCGCGGCATGGTGGGCGGGTTTCGCTGTCGACTGCAGCGGGGCGACACACGATGTTCCGCGTGCACTTGCCGGATGCGGCGGCGTCCACGGTGCGAGCAGCCTGAAGCATGCCGGCGGTCGCTGCCAATACCAATCTCAAGCTGCTGGTCGTCGACGACTCGCAGTTCGCGCGCAACCGCATCCAGCGCGCGCTCGCGCTGCGCTCCGTGCGCAAGGTGATCGTTGCATCCAACGGCGTCGAAGCGCTGGCGGTGTTCCAGCGCGAACAGCCGCAGCTGGTGACCATGGACCTGACCATGCCGGAACTCGACGGCATTGGCGCGACCACCGAGATGGTGCGTCTGCAGCCGAGCGTGCGCATTCTGGTGGTGTCCGCGCTGGCCGACAAAGCCACTGCGATCGAGGCGCTCAAGCGCGGCGCCAACGGCTTTCTGCTCAAGCCCTTCACCGACGCCCAGCTCAACGACGCACTGACGCTGATGATGAGGGCACTACCGCATGGATGAGAACGACCTCAACGTACTGGTCGAGGGCACCGTGCGCTACTTCGAAAGCAGCGTGGATCGCGCAGCGGCCGTCGGCACCCCTTACTTGCTGACCGAGCGCGGCCAGGCCGTGCTTTCGGACTACACCGGACTGATCGGCGTCAGCGGCGCGCGCCGCGGCTGCATCTACTTCACCGCACCCAGCGCGATGTTGCGCCACATCCTGCTAAGCCATGGCGAAACCGAGATCGATGGACGCTACATGGCCGATGTGGTCGGCGAGGTGGCCAACATCATCTCCGGCAACGCGCGGCGGGTGTTCGGCCACGACTTCGCGATCTCGGTGCCCGATGTATTCAGCGGTCGACCGGAAGCCGGCAAACTGCGCTTGGGCGAGCGCTCGTTCGTGATCCCGATCAACTGGCGACAGTATCGCGCGGCGTTGGTAGTGAGCCTCGCGGCTTAGGCTTTTCGCAGCCGCGCGCGACTGGCACGACTCGCAGCGCGCCGTGCGGATCGCCGCACGCGACCAACCTAGCGGGGCGGGAAGCTTCTGCTGGCGAGAACGGCATCCGTCGACTCGCCGACCTGTTCGAGCCGCGGGTCGATCCGCCCCGGTTCGTCGCGAAAGCGAATCGGGATGCCCAGATGTGTGCCACCGGCGTCATCGGTGAACAGCATGCCGCGCGCATGCGTGTGCGGATCATCCAGCGCTTCGGTGAGCGTCTTGACCGCTGCCCAGCAAACGTCGAGCGGTGCGAGGAACGCGTCCCAATGTGCCAGCGGATGCACGGCAAAGGTTTCGGCAAGGAACTGCCTGGCCGGATCCTGCGCCGGTCCTGGCGGCTGCCGGCACAGTGTGCCCAGATCAGGGCGCCCAAGCGCGGCGAACAAGGTGTCGGCAAACTTGTGCTCGGCACCGCCCAGCGCCAGCCAGCGATCGTCCGCGCAGCGATACAGGCGATACATCGCGTTGCCGCCCCACGAGCGTTCGTGTGCCACCTCTGGATCGCGCGACTGCGCGAAGGGTGGTCCCACCACGTTCGGCAGCCATGCCATCAGCGCATCCTGCATCGACAGGTCGATGCAGTCGCCGCGGCCGTTACGCTCGCGCCGATACAGCGCCATCAGGATTCCCGACAGCGCCATCAGAGAGCCCGCCATATCGGCCACCGGCATATGTGGCTGGGCGGGATTGCCGTCCTGACCGAGATTGAGCGAGACCACGCCCGAATCGGCCTGCATCGCCAGATCATGCGCGGGCCGGCCCGACTTCGGTCCGCTCTGGCCGAATGCGCTGATCGAGCAGTACACGAGGCGCGGGTTGCGCGAGCTCAGCGTGTCGTAGTCGATGCCCAGTCGCTTTGCCACACCAGGTCGGAACGCTTCGAGGAACACGTCTGCCTGATCGGCGAGTGCGAGCAGAACCTCCTTGTGCGCTGCGTTCTTCAGATCCAGCACCACGCAGCGCTTGCCGCGATGGGTGTTGCGGAACCAGGTGCTGAAGCCAGCTTGCTTGAGACCTATCTCGCGCACCGGCTCGCCGCCGGGCGGTTCGATCTTGATCACCGTCGCACCATGGTCGGCCATCATCATCGTCAGGTGCGGGCCGGGCAGGAACAGCGAGAGGTCGAGGACCTTGAGTCCTTGCAGCTTCATGGCTCAGACCACGCCCAGTCCGCGCAGCGCTGCGATCTCATCCGGCGCATAGCCGATCTCGCCCAGCAATGCGTCACAGTCCGCGCCGACCGGCGGGCAGGCGCGACCCTCGAGCCGCTGGCCGTCGAGCTTGATCGGATTGCGCAGCACGCGCTGCGGGCCCGCCGGATGCTCGACGGTCTGCACCATTCCGACCCGCTCGACGTAAGGATTTTCCAGCGCCTGCCGGATATCGAATACTGGTGCGATCGGCAGACGGCCGGCGAACAGCGCGGTCCAGTGCGCAATCGGCTGCGTCATCAACGCTGCGTCGATCAGCGGCGTGAGCGCCTCGCGGTGCGCGCGGCGCGCGGCGAAATCGACAAAGCGCGGATCCGTGCCGAACTGCGGCCGGTCGATGCCGACGATGAAGTCCTGCCAGAATTTATCGAGCATGCACATCACCATCACCCAGCCGTCGGCGGTGCGATAGAGCTGGCAAGGCACCGTGCCCGGATGCGCCGAGCGCGGCAGTCGCGTGGTCTCGTGGCCCTCGTTGAGGAACCAGGTTGCCGGATAGCTCAGCTGGTGCAGCGCCACGTCGAACAGCGACACATCGACATCGCGCCCCTTGCCCGAGCGCAACGCGCCGATGATCGCGGCCAGCAGGCCCATAGCGGTCACCGTTCCGGTCATGAAATCGACCATCGACAGGCCAAAGCGCGCCGGCGGACCCTGCGGTTCGCCGGTCAGCGACATGAAGCCGGCCTCGGCCTGCATCAGATAGTCATAGCCAGGCCAGGCCGCGCGTTCGTTGTCGCGCCCGTAGGCCGACAGATGCGCACACACGATCGCGGGCTTGATCGCTGCGAGCGCGGCATAGTCGATGCGCAGCTTGGCCGGCTGGTCGCCCCGCAGGTTGTTCATCACCGCATCGGCGCTGCCGACCAGCTTCTCGAACACCTCGCGACCGCGCGGATGCTTCAGATCCAGACGGATCGAGCGCTTGTTGAGATTGAAGGTCTGGAAGAACTGGCTGTCGCCCTCGCCGAGGAAGTACGGACCCGTGGCGCGCGACACATCACCGCCCGGCGGTGATTCGATCTTGATCACCTCGGCGCCGAGATCGGCCAGATGCATCGAGCCGTAGGGGCCGGCGCCGTATTGTTCGACGGCGAGGATGCGCAGACCTGAAAGCGGCAAATGGCCAATGGCCAATGGCGAATGGGCTTGACTCATGGCTGCACCTGGGCTGCTGTTCGCGATCGGCCGCTGATCATTCGCCGCTCAGACCTTGTTCCGCTCGACCAGCTGCTTGGCGATGATGATCCGCTGCATCTCGTTGGTGCCCTCGCCGATGCACATCAGCATCGCGTCGCGGTAGAAGCGCTCGATCTCATATTCGATGGAGTAGCTGTAGCCGCCGAAGATACGCATCGCTTCCTGCGCGCAGTACACGCCGGTTTCGGTGCAGAAGTACTTGGCCATCCCGGCTTCCATGTCGCAGCGGTCGCCGGTGTCGTAGGCACGGGCTGCACTTTCGACCAGCAGCTTGGACGCCTCGACCTTGGCCGCCATCTCGCCGAGTTTGAGCTGGATCGCCTGGTGTTCGGCGATCGCCTTGCCGAAGGTCTTGCGCTCCTGGGCGTAGCGCACCGACATGTCGAGCGCGCCCTGCGCAATCCCCGTGCCGCGGGCGGCGATGTTGATCCGGCCAAGTTCGAGGCCGCCGACCGCGTGCTGGAAGCCTTTGCCTTCCTCACCGCCGAGCAGGCAGTCGGCGGGCACGCGATAGTTGTCGAACACCAACTCGCAGGTGTCGATGGCGCGATAGCCGAGCTTCTTCATCTTCTTGGCAACGATAAAGCCATCACCCTTCTCGGCGATGAACATGCTCATGCCCTTGTGGCGCGGCTGCGCCTCCGGGTCGGTCTTGACCAGCAGCAGGATGCCGCCGCCATACAGGGAATTGGTGATCCAGGTCTTGGCGCCATCGATGACGTAGTGATCGCCGTCGCGCTTTGCCACGCAGCGGATCGCCTGCAGGTCGGTGCCCGCATTCGGCTCGGTCAGGCCCAGCCCACCACGCAACTCGCCCGCGGCCATGCGTGGCAGGTACTTCGCCTTTTGTTCCGGCGTGCCTGCGCGCTCGATCGCGGCAGCCATGATCAGGTGCGAATTGAAAATGCCCGATGGTGCCATCCACACCGATGCGACCTTGATCACGATCTTTGCATACAGGCTGGCCGATAGCCCCAGTCCGCCGTACTCGGGCGAGATCGTGGCGCCGAACAGCCCCAACTCCTTCATCTGCTCGACCAGATGGTGCGGATACTTGTCTTCGGTGTCGTACTCGCGCGCGATCGGCCGCACCGACTTCTCGACCCAGTTGTCGATGGTGTCGAGCAGGGTGCGTTCGTCGTCCGCTGACCAGTGGTTTACGTGCTTCGATGTTGCGTTCATGCGTTGTGCCTGGTTGAGAAACTCTCGGAGCCAAGGGTTCAGGGTATAGGGCCCAGGGCCCAGGGCTCAGGGCCCAGGGCTCAGGGCCCAGGGCTCAGGGCCCAGGGCTCAGGGCTCAGGGCCCAGGGCTCAGGGCCCAGTAAGAGCGGGGCGCGGCGGAGTGGATTGCTGCCGCGAAAGCGCATTCAAGTCGTACTTCGAGGCAAACGTTGCTGCGCGCCCCCCCAAGGCTGCAGCAACCCGCTTTTACTGGGCCCTGGGCCCTGAGCCCTGGGCCCTAATAGTTGACTTTGTCCTCCACCGAAAACCCCCGCTTGGCAATCAACATCGTGCGATTGAAGGTGCACACCAGCTTTCCATCCTGGTTGTAGCCGTCGGTCTTGACGGTGACGATGCCCGCGCCGGGGCGCGATTTCGACTCGCGCTTGTCCAGCACCTGCGATTCGCAGATCAGGGTGTCGCCGGCGAATAGCGGATGGGTGAGCTTGATGTCCGACCAGCCGAGGTTGGCAACCGCTTTCTGACTGACATCGGTCACGCTCATGCCCACCATCAACGCCACGGTGAACGGCGAGCACACGATGCAGCGACCGAACTCCGAGGCCTTGGCGTACTCGGCGTCGAAGTGCATCGGGTGCGTGTTCATGGTGAGCAGGGTGAACCAGGTGTTCTCGGTCTCGGTGATGGTGCGCCCCGGCCGATGCTCGTAGATATCGCCGATGTTGAACTCTTCGAAATAGCGGCCGAAGGTCTCTCGATAGCGGTTCGGCGCGATTTGTTTGCTGTTTTGGACCATGGTGTGCCTCGCTGCGATGCGTTCAGTGACAGGGTGTGGCGGGCGTCAAGGGCGGCGAATGGCAAAGGGCGAACGCACGCAACCGCGCAGGCGTCACTGTCGAACTCCCCATTCCTCCAACGCCAGTGCGCGGCGTGCGGCCAGCTCGATGGGTCGATCCACCAGCTTGCCGTCGACGGCAACCGCTTCGCCGTGCGCTGCCTCGATCGCTGCCACGATGGCGCGTGCGCGCTCGAGTTCGTCGGCGGTAGGCAGGAAGCGCGACTGGATCGCGCTTACCTGATCGGGGTGGATGGCGGCCTTGGCGGTGGCGCCCAGTGCGATCACGCGATCGGTTTCGGCGGCGAGGCCCGCCGGGTCCTTGATGTCCAGATACGGCACATCGATGAAACCCAGTCCACGCTCGGCTGCCACCATCGCCAATTGCACGCGCGGTGCGTAGAAGCATTCCCAGCCAGCGCGGCCGCGCAGCGCGACCGCAAAGTCGAAGCCACCGAACATCAGAGCATCCAGTCGCGGCGTCGCGCCCGCGATGGTGCGCGCATCGAGCACGCCGCGCGGGCTCTCGATCAGCGCGATCAGGCGCGGCTTGCGGGTGCCCAGCGCGCGCGCAGCCGCCAGCACTTCGTCGGCCGATTCGACCTTCGGCAGCATGATGAAGTCCGGCTCGATGGTGCTCGCACGCAGCGCGGCCAGGTCGCGTGCGCCCTCGACGCTGCTCACCGCATTGATGCGCAGGCCCAGTTCGCCGCGGGCGGCCCGCCGCTGCGCGATGAATTCGAACGCCGCACGGCGCGCAGACGACTTGTCCTGCGGCCCGACCGCATCTTCCAGATCGATGCACACCTGGTCGGCGTCGGTTGCGCGGGCTTTCTCGAAGCGCTCGGGGCGCGAGCCGGGCACGAACAGCAGGCAGCGACGGGGATTCACGGCGCGGCAACGCAGCCGACGAAATGTGCGGCGATCTCGCGCCGCTGCGCAAACCATACGCCCGGCTTGTTGGCCGCGTATTTGAGAAACTTGTCCAGCGCGCCGATCCGTCCGGGTCGCCCGACGATGCGCAGATGCAGGCCGAGGCTCATCATCACCGGCCGGTGCGCGCCTTCGCGGTGCAGCTGGTCGAGGGTGTCGATCGCGTACTCCAGCCAGTGCGAGGGCAGATAGCCCGGTGCCAGCCACATCTTCATGTCGTTGGTGTCGAGCTGGTAGGGCACGATCACCATCGGCTTCGTGGAGCCCTCGACCGCGCCCCAGAACGGCGCGTCGGCGGAGTAGTCGTCCATGTGATACAGGCAGCCGGCTTCCTGCAGCAGGCGGCGGGTACTGGCCGTGTGCAGATAGCGCGACAGCCAGCCCACCGGTCGCGTGCCGGTGCTGCGTTCCAGCGAGTCCAGGCCCTTGCGGATGAACTCCCGCTCGGCCGCTTCATCGAGTTTGAACTGATGGATCCAGCGCCAGCCATGGCAGGCCGCCTCGTGACGACGTGCCTTGATGTACGCGCCGATCTGCGGCGCGCGCTCCACCGCCAGCGCGGCGGCAGTGTAGGTCGCCGAGACCTTGTACTTGTCGAGCACTGCCGCGATCCGCGCATGGCCCTCGTTGATGCCATAGCGATAGTTCGACTCGTTGCCGAAGTTGCGGATCGGCTTGGACAGCGACACCGCCAGCTCGTCGACCTGCTCGGTGATGCTGTCGCCCTCGCCGACCGAATACTCCGAGCCCTCCTCGACGTTGACCACCACCGACAGCGCGAGGCGCGCCTTTTTGGGCCACGACCAGGTGGCGCTGGTGGGTGGGCGGCGGGTGGGGAGTTTGCGGGTCATGGGGCCAGGTCTTCCTGCGAATGGCAAATGGCAGAAGAGTTGCAGATAGCGGCTGGCGAATGGCGAATGGGAGAGCAGGCTCGAGCGCTGCGTGGTGCGCTTCCTGTTCGCCATTCGCCATTTGCCGATCGCCGCTTCAATGATATTCCTCGCCGCCGGAGACGTTCATCGCCTCACCGGTCACATACTGCGCCTGCTCCGAACACAGCCACGCGCAGGCGCTGGCGGTATCGGTGGGCAGGCCCGGTCGGCCCAGCGGGATGCGAGCCTTCATCGCGGCGAGGTATTGCTCCAGCGTCATGCCGAGTGCGCTAGCGAAGTATTCGTTCTGCCATGCGCCGAGTCCGGTCGTGACGTGGTTGGGGCAGATCGCGTTGCAGGTGATGCCATGGCCGCCAAGCTCGATGGCCGTTACCCGAGTGAGTCCGATCATGCCGTGCTTGGATGCGCAGTAGGCGCTGGCGAAGGGAAAGCCCGACTTGGCCGCCTGCGAGGCGATGTTGACGATTCGCCCGCCGCGGCCCTGCGCGACCATCTGCTCGGCCGCGTACTTGGTGGCGATGAATGCGCCCCGCAGGTTCACGCCCAGCACCGCGTCCCATTCGGCAACACTCATCTGAAGGATCGGCTTCATCAGATAGCCGATGCCGGCATTATTGATCAGGATATCGAGGCTGCCGTAGCGTGCGACGGTCGCGGCAACTACTGCTTGCACCCGGGATTCCTCCAGCACGTCGAGTGCCATCGCGGTGCACTCGCCGCCGTCGGCTCGAATCGCTGCGGCAACCTGCGACATCTCCTCGTCGGTGCCGACCGCGGTGACCGGCATTTCCGCGCCCCGCGCGCGACCGATATCGGTGATCACCACCTTGCAGCCCTCGGCCGCAAGTCGCTGCGCCATCGCCTCGCCCAGACCCTTCGGTCGGCCGGCTCCGGTGATCAGCGCTACTTTGCCGGCGAGATCGGGATAGGTGAGTTTCGGCATCGTCATGGTGGACTGGTGGGGATCGGGTGAGTGGTCGGTGGCATGCAGTCATCGCGCAAGCCGGGAGCATCGCATTGGCGCAAGCGCGCATGCCACTGACCAACCATCGCGTGCAGCCGGCCATCTGCAGCGCAGAAAGCCGGCACTGCCCTACAAAGCGTCAGCCAGGATGAACACCGGGTTGTCCGCAAACTGCTGGAACTGCGCCGCGCCCCGCTGCACAGCCGGGCTCGACATATCCTGGCCGAAGGCTTCCATGTCCTTGATCCGGATCAGTTCGATGTACTGGTAGGGTGGTTTGCCCTCGCCGATCAGCAGCCCGGCCGATTTCAGCACGTCGAAGCGATCCACCGAGCCCAGTGCGTTGACCGTCGGCAGGTCATTCTCGCGGGCCCAGCGCTCATAGTCCTCGCGACTGGCGCCGGGCTTGAGGTTGAACAGCACGATCACGGTTTTCATGGCTTCCTCCCGGGCGACACGCGTGGCAGAATTTGTCCGGACAAATTCTAGGCGCGCCCACCGCGCCGGTCAACGCGCCGGTAGCCGCGCCGGTAGCCGCGCCGGTCAAGCCAGTGCTGCAGTTGCCAGTGAAGGTTCCGTGGAGCGAGTCCGATGAGCGCAAACGCCTCGCCCGCAGAAACCCGCCCACGGGAAACCCTGTACTTGCTGACCTGCGAGGACGCGCCGGACTCGGCCGAACTGCGCGCACTGCACATGCGCGGCCACCTGGCCCACATCGAGCGCCATATCGATCGCATCATGGTCGCCGGGCCGGCGCTGGATCGAAACGGTGCGATCCATGCGAGCGTATTCGTGGTGCGTGCGAGCGATGAGGCAAACGCACGTGCGCTTCTGGCCGCCGATCCCTACTATCGCGGTGGCGTGTGGGCGCAGGTCACGGTGCGCTGCTTTCGCGGGGTATGCGGGACCGGAATGGGCGGCGTGACCTGGTAATCCGTCCTGTAGCGTTGATGATCTCAATCGAGGGAGCAGTGCATGGGTGCGCGCTTGATGCCATGGGTGATCGCGTTCGGCGGGATGGTGGTGTTGATGGTGTCCAACGGGCTCATCATCTCCGGCATCACCGCTTTCGATGAATCGCTGATCAACGAGTTTGGCTGGGCGCGCGGCGATCTGAAGTTTCGCGACTTGATCACCCTGCTGCTGACCGGGCTGGTCGCGCCCTTCATCGGCGTACTGATCGATCGTCTCGGCGTGCGTCTGCTGCTGATCGTCGGTGCGGTGCTGCTGTCGGGCGCCTACTTCGCCTACAGCCAGATCGCCTCGCTCACCCACATCTACCTGATCCATCTGGTGTTCGCAGCGGTGCTGGTGGCCTGCGGACTGAACGTGGCGGTGATCATGGTCTCGCGCTGGTTCGTTACCCACCGTGGCACCGCGATCGGCATCGCGCTGGTGGGTACCAGCCTTGGCGGCGTGCTGTTCCCGCCGCTGATCACCAGCCTGATCGCACAGCATGGTTGGCGCGAGACCTTCCAGCTGATCGCACTGGCGCCGATTGCGATGTTGATGATCGGCATTTTCCTCGCCCGCTCACCGCAGGAATGGGGCATGCAGCCGCTGGGCTCCGGCAGTGCGGGGTCCGATGCGCGCGCGCAGGGCGACAGCGGCGATTTGACGCTGCGGCAATCGATGCGCACCACGAGTTTCTGGGCGCTGGCGACCGTGGCGAGCCTGACCTTCTACTGCATGCTTGGCGTGATCTCCAGCCTGCGCCTGCACCTGCAGGACCTCGGTGCGGATCCTGCGGCCGCCAGCAAGGGTTTCGCGTGGATGATGACGATGGCGCTGCTCGGCAAATTCCTGTTCGGGTTTCTCGCCGACCGACTCAACCAGCGCGTGGTCTTCTTGTGCAACCTGCTGGTGATGATGGGCGGTGCCGTCCTGCTCGCGAGCATGCAGCCGACCTGGACGTTCTGGGCGACGACCCTGTTCGGGCTTGGCTGGGGGGGTCTGTATACGATGCTGCAGATCCAGGCGGTGAACAATTTCGGGCTGTCGCACGCGGGAAAGATCCTCGGCGTGATCACCCTGCTCGACGCCACCGGCGGCGGCATCGGCTCTTGGCTGACCAATCAGCTGTTCGCCCGCCATCAGAGCTACGAGTTGTCGTACCAGATCATGGTCGGCCTGATGGTCGTGGCCTTTTTCGCGGCACTGCTGGTGCGCCGTCCGTCGCGCACGGGTTGACGCGCACGATTCGAACTGTCTGGGAGTCCGACATGCCCGTGATGGAAACCTCCAGCCTCACCGCGCGCGAATACTGGGCGCAGGTCAAGGCCAGTCCGAACCGCGCGAAGTTCGGCTTCGGCACGCGTCCGGCGATCGTCAACATCGACGTACAGCGTGCGTATACCGATCTAGCGGCGTTCAAAACCGCCTACCAGACCGATCCGCGCCAGATCGAGTACATCAACGCCCTGAGTGCGCAACTGCGCGCGCGCAACCTGCCGGTGGTATGGACCTACGTCGCGTACCTGGATTCCGCCGAGGATGCCGGCGTGTGGGGCACGCGCACCAATACGCCCGACTCGCTGCAGAACATCAAGCACGGCTCGGAGCGCGCCATGCTCGATCCGCGTGCCGAGGTGAAGTCCACCGACATCATCATGCTCAAGCGCATGGCCAGCCCCTTCTTCGAGACCAACCTGTGGTCGCTGCTGACCTTCCACCGCATCGACACCTTGATCATCACCGGCGGCTCCACTTCCGGCTGCGTCCGCGCGTGCGCCGTGGACTCGCTCTCGCGCGGCTTCCGCACCGTGGTGGTAGAAGAATGCGTAGCGGACAAACACGAGATTCCGCATTTCGCCAACCTGTGCGACATCATGCTCAAGTACGCCGACGTCGAGTCCTTCGATGCGACGCGGGGATACCTGAAGGACCTGAGGACATGATTCGCGCTCGAATCCGTCCCTGAATCCGCCCCCACCATCGGCACCGAGACATCGCATGAAATCCGATCCCGGTCTCTACGACTATCTTCCCTGGGACGCGCGCCCGCGCATCGAATGGCCGGGCGGCGCGCGGGTGGCCTTGTGGATCGCGCCGAACATCGAGTTCTACGAGCTCGATCCGCCGCCCAACCCGCAGCGCAAGCCGTGGCCGCGGCCGCTGCCCGACGTGCTGGGCTATTCGACCCGCGACTACGGCAACCGCGTGGGTCACCAGCGCATGATGCGGGTGATGGATGGGCTGGGATTGCGCGGCTCGGTGTCGCTTTCGACCGCGATGTGCGTGCACCACCCGGAGGTCATCGCGATGGCTGCCGAGCGCAACTGGGAGTTCTTCAGCCACGGCATCTACAACACCCGCTACACCTACGGCATGGACGAATCGCAGGAGCGCGCGATGATCGCCGAATCGATGGCGCTGATCGCCGAACATACCGGCCAGCATTGCGACGGCTATCTGGCACCGGCGCTGTCGCATTCGGAGTCGACCATCGATTTGTTTGCGGAAGCTGGCGGCATCTACACCTGCGATCTGTTCCACGATGACCAGCCCACGCCGGTGCGCACGCGCTCGGGAACGCGCTTCGTGTCGGTGCCGTACTCGCTGGAGTTGAACGACACCATCGTCTACGTGGTCAACAAGATCGAGCCGCGCCGCTACGGGCAGATGATCAAGGATGCATTCGATCGCCTGTATGCCGAGGGCGAGGCCAGTGGCACGGTGCTGTGCGTGCCGCTGCACGCCTACCAGGTCAGCCACCCGCATCGGCTGCGCGCCTTCGAGCAGGCGCTGGACTACATCTGTTCGCACGACAAGGTGTGGAAAGCGACCGGTCGCGAGATTGCGCGGCACTTCCTCGATCATCACTTCGATGCTTTCGAAGCCGCCGCCGCTCGGTAGGACCGCACCCTGAGCGAGACGCTGACGCCATGCGGCCGGCGGCAGCCACCGCCAGCGAACCACACTCATGGGCTTCGATTCGAGACCCCTGCCGCACCCGTCTCGTTTGCACCGTTGTGGGCTTCGATGACGGCAGTGCGGCGAATGATCGCTTGTGCGACAAAGACGACCTGAACCGGTCCATAAGCATGGTTAGCTGCTGCGGGAAAAACATCGAAGCGGTTGGCAACCGAGTTAAACGACAGCAGCCCTGGCCATCTGAAAAGAAACCAACTGGTCAGCGGCGTGGCATTGACGTGACCCGAAACGACGCCGAGTGGGGATCCCACTCAAGCACCGCGGCATTCATAACGCCGAAGCTGGCGCGATCGTGGCCTAACGGTTGCGGGAATCGGATACAAACCGTGCCGATCGAGCGCGCGGAGAGCGGAACACCGCGATTCATTCGCGGCACTAACTCGGGTCGATCGGCATCTGCGCAGGGAAAGTAAAGGCTTTCGCGGGTCAACGTGTAGTGCGGGCCATCTTCCGTTCGGAAGATGCAGTTCAGACGCGCGTCCGTCTGATGGAGCTGAGCCTTTACGGCGACGTCGACGAATCCCGAGAATCCCTCGACGTCCGCCGGAACGCCGACGACTGAGACCAGACACGGGCCGAACTCAGGTGGACTCGGCGTCGCACGTACCACGGCTGCAGCTACGGCAGTGCCGCGGAGCGCTTGCACCGCCAGCCTATCAGCCATGGTGGTGGACAGCACGGACCAACCGACGCCCACTGCAGCTCCAAAGACCGCAAACGCGATGCCGTACGCTCGACCACGACTCACGAGTTCGGCAACGCCCGAGGCAAGCAACGGCAGAAAGGCAGCACCTGCGAGATAGTAAAAGCGCCCGTTCGCGGCGTACCTAAGAGGATCTTCACCGGCAAGTATGAGCGACGTCACCGGAGACTGGATAAGTGCAGCCAACGGCAGTAAGGCTGCCAGCGAAACCAGCAGCGCTATTCCCGCCTGATCACGCACAGTCCGCCGGTAGGCCATCACACACAACGCCAACCCAATTCCCGCCACCACAAGCGCCATCATCGGCCCTACCGCCTCAAGTCCCAGTAGCGCGCGCGGAAACCACCGCAACCAAGCGATTGCACCATCAAGGATGGCAGGGAGGCGGTCGGTGTTCCCAAGGGACAACTCCACCTCTGGCACCAAATAGTATCGAGCGGTCAGCATCGGCACGAAAGCCAGCGCTACCAAACACAACAACGCCAGCCGCCTCCGCGGACCAAGGTCGCGCAAAAACGCCAAAGCGATTGCAACGGCGGGAATCAAAACGACCGACAATTCTTTGCTACCGCTGCCAAGAAGCGCCATCACCGTGGCAAGCAAAATGCCGTGGGCTTTGCTACTCATTCCGGTAACGGCAATCAAGCCACCAAGTACGAAGGCGGTGGCGAGCAGATCGAATCGATCCGACAACCATAACGCCGCGGGCAAGAATGTCGGATGGATCGCGAACAGCAATCCCACAACCATTGAAAGCAACTTTTGCGCACCAAGGCGGTGAGCAAGCAAGGAAACTAGAGCAGCGTTGATCGCGTGCAGAACCAAATTCAAGGCGTACTGTGGCAGGGGCGCATCGCCGAAAACTTGGGCGATCCCCCACCAACTAAGCACTCCGAACGGCCGATAGAAATAAGTGAGCGAATGATCCGCGACGAAAAATGTGCCCGGACTAGCGACATGGTTACCAAGCGCAAGAAAGAACCAGTCGTCCGCAATGAATCCTGCGCGGACGCATCCCCAACCGATAAACGCCGACAATGCAAAGCTCGCCGCGAATACCGTGACGATGGTCGCTTTAGGGACCGGCGTGATTGCGGAACGTGGAGCCGACCTCAAGGTGTTGTTACCCCTGTCGAATTGTTGCCTTCGACAAACACTTTCACAGCGCCACCGCAAGGGCAGCCGCACATGCAACGAGCGAAATGTAGCTTGCGGGATCGCGTAGCGCATACAACACAGGGTCTATCGCAAGTTTCTTGCGATCTGCGAGTGTCCACAGCCGGAGCAGCCACACCGCGATGATCGGGCAGATAAACGCGATCGCCCATGGTCGCGTGTAGAGCTCGGCAACGTCGTCGCTGTTCACGTATAGAGCCAGCACCAGCACCGAAAGCAGACTCACTGCGATACCGACGGTTAGAAGGAGGAAGCGGTCGGAAGCGATGTAAGGCCGTCCATGCAGGCGCTCTGAGTCGAAGCGAAGGTCAGCATATCGCTTAAGTATAGCCAACCCGGTGAACACGAACGCCGAGAAGGCGATAAGCCACGGACTGATCGGTGCATCAACTGCGAACACACCACAAAGTACTCGCGCTGTGTACAACCCAGCGAGCACCACAACGTCAATCCATAGCATGCGCTTGAACAACAGCGAGTACCCCGCCGCAGCGAGGACATATGAAGCGATTATCAGTTGTGCATCCCACGGAAGCACCCGCGCGCTGGCATATGCGAGCGCAAGCAACAACGGGACAAGACATACGGCCGCGCGGGTAGACAGCTCACCCGATGCTAGTGGCCGCGCCCGATTGCGGTCATGGCGACGATCATCCTCGACGTCGATAAGGTCGTTCAACACATAGATCGAAGATGAGGCAAGACAAAGTGCGATCAGCGAAACCGCGGCCATCCAAAAAGCAGTCGGATCATCCCATTGGTGGGAAAGGATCAAGCCTACAAACGCTAACGCGTTCTTGGCCCACTGATATGGCCGAAGAATTCTTAGTGCTGTCATGAACTTTAGGTTCATCATCGTGCATCAATCTCAAAGTGCGCTTGCGAGCAAAACTTGTGATGCTACGCACAGTATTTCAAACGCGCGTTCAGTCATCTTTAGCTTGCGACAGGGAAGCAATGAAGATGAAAGTTTGACCAGAGTATGCTGCCAGACCGCGACCTATCGCGCCTAGCACTATTTCTTCGCCGCCAGCGAATACATAAGGAGCTTCATAATGCAACTTATTCATTCTATACGATCCACAGTCGCAGTGCTCTTGGTAACCGCAAGTTCACAAGCAATGGCGATTACAGGAGAGTATTTCGGCCCATTTGCCTATCAGAACGTTGCAGATAGTCAAACCATCATTACCTGGGCCGATTTCAACCTGCAATCTGTGCCCTACGATCCAGACTATCACCTTGCGTTCGGTGCAAGAGGTGGCTCAAGTACTCTGAGCGCAGCCCTGGGTCGAGGCATTACGATTGGACATGTAGGTCAGGACCACGATGGTTATCCGGGTCTTGAAGTCGGCTGCTCGGGAATAATGATTGAAGATTTCACAAAGAATATTTTTGGCGCTGATGGAGATCCGTTCCAGGTTCCGAGTAGGGGCCTAATCCCAGGGACCTGCTACCCAATTTCATTCCTGCCGAATTCGTCGTACCGAGTATACCTGCATGTAAGCAAGCTAAATGTCTATTGGCAGCTTTATGAAAACGTCTACAATTGGGCGACTCAATCGTATGACCTGCAGCTAGTTTCATCCGGCGGATGTTATGAATCGACTGGAGTATTCTGCCCCGAGCATAGTCAGGATGGGAGTTATGGTGAAGTGTTTGTTGCTGGAACGGGAGTTGACGCCGTGTGGAATTGGAATTACGGTAACCTAGGAATCACTCACTACTAGCTTCCTATCAGCTTCTTGCAATTCTAGGACAAGGGGCGCCGTCCGGTTTCCTGGGCTTCGTGTTAGGTGGATTTGGCGCCCTGCTTCTGCGTAAACCTGGGCACTTATCAAACGGCTGGCCTCTTGCGAGGAGTTGGATGGTCCAGTAAGGCAGTTCTCGCGTGGGTTCATAGTCTTGATCCTACGTGACGTGGGGGGATTCGCTGTTGCGGACACGGGTCAAGCAATGATCATTTCGGAGCAGGTCAAACCACTGCTGCTGCGTAGCAGCGCAGCCTGAGCGAGACCCTGACGCCATGCGGCCGGGCGTCGGCACCACAAGAGCACCACGCCCATGAGCCTCGACGCAAGGTACCTGCAGTATTCCAAGCGCCGCCGCGGCATGGACCACGATCGCTATGCCTGGTCGATGCTCGAGCAGCGCACGCCGCTGCGCTGGCCGGATTCGCAGCCGCTCGCGCTGTGGATCAACGTCAGCCTCGAACATTTTCCGCTGGACGCGAGCGGGCACGGCTTCAAGGCGCACGGCGCGATGACGATGCCGTATCCGGACCTGCGCCATTACACGCTGCGCGACTACGGCAATCGGGTCGGCGTGTTCCGGGTGATCAAGGCGCTGGCCGATCATGGGCTGGCCGCGAGCTATGCAGTCAATGGCGAGCTGGCGCTGCGCTATCCCGCGCTGCTCGAGCGCATCGCAGCCAGTGGCAGCGAACTGCTCGCGCACGGCTGGAACATGGATCGCGTGCATCACGGCGGGCTCGATGTGGCGGCCGAGCGCGGGTGGATCGCCGACAGCATCGCCGCGATCGCGCCGTATGCAACGCAGCCGATCCGCGGCTGGCTGTCGCCGGCGCGCTCGCAATCGCAACGCACGCCTGAATTGCTGCGCGAGGCCGGGCTGTCGTGGTGCAGCGATTGGGTCAACGACGAGCTGCCGTACCGCTTCGATACCGATGCCGGCGCGCTGCATACCCTGCCGTTGCCGCTCGAACTCGAAGATCGCTTCGTGATCGGCGAGAACCTGCACGCCGAGTCCGAATGGGCGGACCAGTGCATCGACGCCACGGATTTCCTGCTCGACGAAGCGCGTTCGCTCGGCGCCGGTCGGCTGCTCGCACTGAGCCTGCATCCGTGGATCATCGGCCAGCCGCATCGGATCCGCCATCTCGAGCGCGTGCTCGCGCACCTGGCCGCGCACCGCGATTCGATCTGGAATGCATCGCCGTCGGCGCTCATTGATGCGGCACAGGCGTAGTAGGCACCCGTCGCAGCAACGCTGTTATCCTCCAGGGCCTTGAGGAGAAACGCATGGAACCTTGGCTCTGGTGGTTGATCGTTGGTGGACTGGCAGGATTCCTTGCCGGCAAGCTGATCCGCGGCGGTGGTTTCGGGATCGTGGTGAACATCCTGCTCGGCATCGTCGGCTCGGTGATCGGCGGCTATCTGTTCGGCGCGCTGGGCATCAGTGCCGGCGGTGGTTTCATCGGCTCGCTGGCCAGCGCCACGGTCGGTGCGATCGTATTGCTGGTGATCGCGTCGTTGTTCCGCCGTTAGGGAACCTCTGAACAAGTCCCCCGAATTGTGGTCTCATTGAACCACGCAAATCAATCGGTGTGCAGACATGGCGCAGCTGACATTTGGAGACGCCGAGTTCGCCGGGAAAGGCAAGATGACCCGGAAGGAACGGTTTCTGTCCGAGATGGAGCAGGTGGTTCCCTGGGCCACGCTCGAACGGCTTATCGAGGCGGATTATCCGGAAGCTGGCAAAGGTCGCAGGCCGTACCCGCTGGCGACGATGCTGCGGATCCATCTGATGCAGAACTGGTTCTCGCTGAGCGACCCGGCGATGGAGGATGCGTTGTACGACATGCCGGCGCTGCGCCAGTTCGCGCGCCTGTCCTCGCTGGATGCCGTGCCCGACGAGACGACGATCCTGAACTTCCGCCACATGATCGAGGAGAACGACCTGGCGCCGGAGATTTTCGGCACTGTGGTCAAGCACCTGAGCCGCAAGGGCTTGATGCTCAAGGAAGGCACGATGGTGGACGCGACGATCATCGAGGCGCCCTCGTCGACGAAGAACGCCAGCGGCGAGCGCGACCCGGAGATGCACCAGACGAAGAAGGGTAACGACTGGTTTTTCGGCATGAAGTCGCATATCGGCGCCGATGTCGACTCTGGGCTGGTGCACTCGGTGGTGGTTACGGCTGCGAATGAATCCGATGTGGCGCAGGTAGCCGAACTGCTGCACGGCAAAGAGACGGTCGTGTACGGCGACGGCGGCTACACCGGCGCCCAGAACTACGTGGACCGAAAGGACCTCGACT
>JBBRFN010000023.1:0-28684 GCA_038224265.1 Lysobacterales bacterium | reverse complement strand
CCGGATCGCGGCCGATGCAACCGCCGCGGAGGGCGAGGCGTCGAAGGTGTATCGGTGGCGGCTTGATCATGTTGCCGCGCCCGGTGGGTAACCGGGCGCGGCTTGCGCTTGCGTCGAGCTGAGCGGTTCGAAACCCGGCCTCGCGTTACGGCGAGACGAACCAGCCGTACGCCAGCGCGCAACGCGGCCGCTTAACTCGCCAGCAGGACGACTGCGGCCGGATCGACAATGATGGTTGGATCGATGATCTTTCCATCAACCAGCACCGCATAGTCGAGACGCGCGAGTTTGGTCGCTGACGGATCAGAAAATTCGATGGAAAACACCCCTTTCGCTTCTTTCGCCTTCAGCAGCGCCTGGGCGGCGCGGGCCCGGGCTGACCGGCCCAGAAACTTGATCTCGAACTGCTTTTGCGAGACCCAGCGCACCGCATCGCGTGGGCGCAACACGACCGGAACATCCTTCGATGGAACCGTGCAACGTTCTGCGTCGACGAACACCTGATAAACCAGCGGCGGTGCGTGCTTCCCGCCGAAATCGCGCTTCGATTTATCGTCGTTAGCCATGACTTGCTCTCCCTGATCGATTGACCGCCGCACGGGGCGCGCGGCGGATGGTGCCCGAAGCTCGCGCTACAGGGCGGAAAACCACGGTGTCGCGGCGATGATACGCGGCGAGAATCCCCGCTCCAATGCCTTTTGGCGCCAGCTGCGTGCAGCTTCAAGGTTTCCCAGCACGGCAAAGCACTGCGCGAGCCGGTATGCGACCTCACTATCGACATCATCGCGCTGCGCGATTGGCTCGATCAGGGCAAGCGCGTCGCGCTTCGATTCGATATTGAGCAGGTACCAGGCAAGGTCTGCCGCAGCATCGACAGCATCGGTGCGGGTGGCGAGGTAGGTGCGCGCACGCTCGGCGGCGGCAGCGTACTGCTCGGTAGCCTCATCTTCTGCGGCGCCCAGCAGCGACAACGAATCCGCAAGGTTCCCGTATAGCCGATAGTCATCGGGGTCGATGGTCAGGGCTTCACGATACAGTGCTGCGGCGGACTGGAACTGGCCGAGCGAGAACTGCACGGTGCCAAGGTTCGACAGGCTCGACTTGGTGCGTTTTCGCTCGAGCGATTTGCCGAATGCGTCCGCCGCATCCTCCAGCCGGTCGAGCACCATCATGGTACTGCCCATGTTGTTGTAGACCGATGTCTCGTCGCCAGGCGCCAACGACAATGCCACGCGATAGCTGTCGATCGCCTCGACACCGCGACCGCTTCCGCGTAGAAAATTGCCGAGAGCCAAATAGCCTTGCCATGATCCCGGCTGCAGTCCCAACGCGCGGCGCAGATAGCTTTCTGCGGTCTGATTGTCGCCCAGCGATGCGTGCGCCTTGCCCAGGCCAGTCAGTGCCCTGACCCGCAGGGCAGGGTCGGTTTCGGCTCGGCGGTAGAATTCGATCGCACGCCCGGCGTCCCCGCTGAGCCGATACAAATCGCCGGAAGCCAGCATGACCTCGCCCATGCCGGGGTCGGCCGCCATCGCGGCGTCGCATGCTTCGCGTGCGCGATCGAACTGCTGCGCATCGCGGCCGCTTTCGAACAATCGCAGTTGCGCGGCGCACAGTCCGGCGTGCGCGGCCGCAGAGTCTGGCGACTTTGCGAGCGCGGTCTGGAACTCGGTAGCTGCTGCTGCAGCGCCGCCGCCGCCGGACCCATCGAGCAACTGACGGCCTCGAAGGTAGTGGACGAACGCATCCGTAGAGCCACCCGCCGGATTCGCCGCAACCGCCGGCTCCACCGACGGCGTCAGCACCGCCGTGACCGCACCGATCACATTGGATTCGAGCTCCCAGAAGCGCGCGTACTGGCCATCGAAACTGGTCTCCCAGCGGGTGCGGCCGGACGGCAGCTCGCGCAGCTGTGCCTGCACGCGCAGCGCATCGGCGTCGCGGGCCAGCGTGCCGCGCAGTGCATAGCCCACACGCAGGCGCGCGGCGAGCGCGGTATCGTCGAGTTGCTGCGCATGCGCGCCGTCGACGGCGCTGCGCTCGGCGACTTCCAGACCGCGGTGTCGGGCCAGGCCGCTGGTCAGATCGTTGGTGAGCACGTTGGCCAGTCGCACCAGTTCTTCGTCTTCTGCATCGGCGGCGAACGGCATGATCGCCAGCGAGACCGTGGTCGGCACCGCAACCCGGCGCGGATCGGAAGGTGCAAGTGCAGGGCTGCCGAACTGCCACACGGCAAGCGCGGCAAGAGCTGCCACGACGATAGCGCCCAGCCCGATGATCAGGCGGCGCGGCGACCTGGTTTGCGCGGCAACCGACGGCTGTGGCCGTGCATCACGGCTGCGGAACGGCCACTCCAGCAGCAGGCGCGCGGTGCTGGTACGCCCGCCTGCGTGGTCGGCGTCCGGATCGGCGTCGATTTCGGCCAGCAGCACGTCGACATGCTCCACCACGGCAGCCGCATTCGGCGCTCGCGCATCGGGTGATTTGGCCATCAAGCTGGCCAGCAAGCCCTGCATGCGCGCGAATGCCGCAGGCAGCCGCGGCAACGGGTCGTTGGCGTGGCGCATGCCGATACTCAGCGGATTCTCGCCGTCGTAGGGCACCGTGCCGGTGGCCAGCGCATGCAGGGTCACACCAAGGCTGTACAGATCGCTGCGCGGGTCGCCAGGCTCATCGCGCCAGCGCTCGGGCGCCATGTAGTGCGGCGTGCCCAAGGCGCGGCCCACCGCGGTAGTGGCGCCGTCGCGCTGGTGGCCGCGCGCGATGCCGAAATCGCCCAGCATGGAAACGCCGTCGGCAGCCCGGAAGATGTTGTCGGGCTTGATGTCGCGATGCACGACGCCGCGCGCATGCGCGTGGTGCAGTGCAGAGGCGACATCACGGATGCAGCGCAGCACTTCGCGCTCGCCGAGGCGGCCGCACAGCGGCAGCATCGATCCTTCCGGGAAGTACTCCATCGCCAGATACGGCGCGCCGTCGTACTCGCCCACGTCGTGGATCGCGACGATGTTGCGATGATGCATGCTGGCCAGCACGCGCGCCTCGCCGATGAAGCGGGCGACGAACTCGGGCTCGCGGGCAAGCGCGCGGTCGAGCACTTTCAGTGCCACCCGGCGGTCGAGCGACTGCTGCACGGCGAGGTAGACGATCGCCATGCCGCCGCGACCGATCGTGCCTTCGATGCGGTAGCCGGGGATCGCAGCGGCAGTGGTCGGGGCGACTGCCATTGGCAGAGCAAACACCAGCGAGAGGTCGCGGCATAGTATCCGCGAACATCCAGCACTTGCACCTGTCCATCGACCATATCGCCCTGCCTGCCAGTGGGCAGCGCCAGCGGCCGCCCTGTCTAGCGATACAGCGAAAGCACGCCATCGATGACAGACCGGCGACAGCTTGCGCGGCGGCCGCGGATTTCCGGCCGGAGCTCAGGAGCGCAGCGCGCGCCGCAGCAGCTCCAGTTCGGACTCGAGGTCGCGGCGGTCGCCGATGGTCTCGATCAGCTCGGCCTCGATCAGTTCGCGGTAGCGTGCGCGCAGGCGCCGGACCACGACCGCAATGGTGTTCGGACGCATGTCGAGGGACTCGGACAGCGACTGGTACTCCTGCCGCTCCACCGGCTCGATCACGAACGGGCACATGGTCTCGAACAGGCTCGCCTTGCCGGACTCCTCGGCTTCCACGCACAGGCGCACCAGCGCGCGATCGAGCACCGTCATCGCCCAGGCGCGGTCGAATACCGCTTCCGGCGATTCGCCGGGCCGCATTTCCGGCATCTCGGCATCGCTCAGGCCGTCGATGGCCGCGTGCACCACCCGCCCGCCGCGCTTGTGGGCGCCATCGTGATCGCGCAGGTTCGACAGATGGTTGCGCAGTGCGGCCAGCAGGAAGGTACGGAAGCGCCCGCGTGCGCGGTCGGCGCGCTCGATGGTGCGTCGTTCCAGCAGCTCCACGAAGAAACCCTGCGCGGCATCGTCGGCATCCTCGCGGCTGAATCCCTGCTGGCGCAGGAACGCGATGACCGGCCGGCTATAGGCCGCGCACAGCGTATCGAGCGCTACGCGCGCGGCGTCGGCCGAGCCGCGCACATCGACGATCAGGCTCCAATGGGTGGTCAGGAACATGTGCGGCCCGTTATGCCCGTTCCCGGCGCAGTGCCGGAGCGTGGCCAGTGTAGCGAGCCGCGCGCAATCACGGCGGCGGCATCACAATGGCGATTGCCGCCTGCGGCGTGAGCCGACTATCGATCTGCCGGCGCATCGCATCCAGACCCTCGCGCGAGATCGTCCAGCCCAGCGGCAGCTGACGCCCGGCATCGCAAAGACGGAAATGCCACAAGCGATCGCGCTCGCCCAGGCTGCGCAGCAACATCCGGCGCGCATAGTCGCCACGCGCGTCGCGGGTGGCCAGCAGGGCATCGACCGGAGCACGCAGCTCGCCGCTGGGCGCGATCACGGCCGGCCGCGTATCGGGACACCCATCGGCGATGTCGCCCGCTTGGCCGGTCTGCACGCTGAACGGTACCGCCGCGACGTCGTTGCTGATGTGCACGATGCGGAACACCAGTTCGCGATCGGCACCTCGCCGCATTTCCTCGATCAGATCGAGCAGGCTGGTGGTGCCGGAGTTCTCGAAGTAGCCGCCATCGACCAGCTGCAGCTGCGCACTGCCCTCGCCCACGGTGCCCGCAGGACTTACGTAGCTGAAGCGTGCACTGTTGAGTGCAGCCTCGCTCAGCGGCAGCGCTGCTGACAGCAAGGTCGCGCCATCGATCGCACCCGGCCATGCGCCGCGCTCGGCGCCCGGCAATGCATCCAGTCCATGTTGCACCACCCGTGCACCCGAATCGACCGCGGTGCTGTTGAGCAGCAGCAGCGGGGCGCTGACATCGATGGTGCCATCGGGCCTGCGGTACAGCGCGGAGAACGGCGCTGCCAATAGCGGACTGCCCAGATGCAGCTCTGCCGCGCGCTCCCAGGCCCGGCTCAGCGCGCGGCCGCGATCATCGAACAACGCAATGGGCAGCAGGCGTTGCGTCACCAGATCGACAAAGAACAGGTTGGCCAGGGTGGGCGACAGAAAGTCGGTGGCATAGAACGCGGTGGCCGCTTCGGCGTCGGCAGTCGCGACCGTGCCGAGCCTGGACACTGCGTGCGTGGCCAGCCCAAGACTGCCGCCGGAGACGCCGCTGCCGGCAAACCAGCGGCGCGAGAACTCGCCCTGCGTGCGCGCATCGAGTTCGGCCAGCACCAGGTGGGTCCAGGCCGCAGCGCGCACGCCACCGCCTTCGGCCGACACCAGCACCACCACGCATGGCCCCGTACCGGGGCAGCGCACCTTCAACCACGCGGCGAGATACTCGTCGAAGCGCGCGCGCTGCAGCGCCGGCCCTGCCGATATCGAATGGGTCGACATGCCGGCGTGCTGGCGCACCAGGTGATTGTCGTTGACCCCAAGCACCTGCCACAGCGTTCCCAGCGCGACCAACGCGCTGAGCAGCGGCAGCCCGAAGCGATCCGCGAACAGGGTGCCGGTACCGCCGCTGACGCAAAAGAACAGCCCAGCCAGCAGCACAATGGTGGCCGGGCCCAGTGGCGACAGGGTTTCGGGGTCGTACACGATGGCGATTATCAGCAGGAAGTTCAGCAGCAGCGCGGTGCCCAGCAGCACGATCGGAGCGCGTCCGAGCTCGCGCAATTCATCCACCTGCGGCTGATCGGCGGTGGCAGGCAACGGCGCCAGACCGGCGCGCGCGCGCAGCCGGTTCATGATCGCGATGCGTTTGACGAACGCCCACAGCAGCAGCGCGGAGGCCAACAGCGGCAAGCCGCACTTGAGCGCCAACAGTGGCAGCGGCACGCGCTCGGCGGCGTTCGTCGCGCCACGCCATGCGATCAGGCAACCGATCGCCAGCAACAGCGGCACGCTGGCGCCGAGCAGACGCGGTATCCACACCCGGAATCGCTGCGCTTGCGGCACCGACAGGTGTGGCCAACGTGGGTAGCGCAACCGATAGGCGTTGCGCGCGCTGTACCAGATGCCGGCACCCAGCAGGGTGCCGACCACCAGCGAGGCCGCGTACCAATACACACCCGGCTGTGGCAGCAGGCTCAGCCAGAACAGCTCCTCGACCTGATCGACCGTCAGGCTGGCGAGCGCGCCGATGATCACCACCAGCAGCGGCACCCGGATCGGCCGCAGGTGGTCGATCAGGATCGCCAGTGATTGGCGCGCGGCACGACCTTGTTCGCGGATATCCATCGATCGGAAGCTTGGTTGCCCTCGGTGCACGGCGAAGCATGCGGTCGACGGCTCGACGCAGCAAGTTGCCTGTGCTTCAAGGATTGGCTGCCGTCGATGACAGGTCGCCGCACGCGGGATCGACCCGCCCGGCCCATCGGCTCATACCGCTGGCCCTTCGACTACGGACTGTCGACCCGGCGCTCGGCACGCTCAGGATTCTTGTTCGGCGGTCGCCGGCATGCCGGCTCCCACAGATGGCATGGCTGGCGATGGCGCATGGCTGGCGATGGCAGCATTTCCTCGCGGTGGGAGCTGCCATGGCAGCGACCGCAGTCGCGGCTACCTGCGGTGTTGCAGTTGCCGGCATGCCGGCCCCACAGCGAGATAGCGCTCTCGATGCAGGTCTTGCGACAACGTCCCGAACGTCAACGGCTAGCGGTTTTCGCCCAGGAACGCCCGGCGTTGCTCCGCGTCCATCGCGACCACCTTGGCGCGCAGCGCCTCGCGCTCGCCGACCGGCGTGGCCTGCATGCGACGCCACAGGGCCTGGCGCTCGTCCTTGGACAGCGCTTCGAGCATCTTCCATGTCGCCTCGCGCTCGGCCGGCGGCACCCCGCGCATCAGCCGCTGGCCTTCGCCGGCCAGCTGGTTGGCGTGCATGCCCTCGAGGAATGCGCGCCGTTGCTGTGGGTCCATGGCCTGCCAGCGCTGGCGCAGGCGCTGGCGTTCACCCGGCGGCAGATGGCGGAAGCGTTCGAAGCTGCGCTGCAGGCGCTGCTTCTGGGCCGGATCGAGATCGCGCCATGCCTGATAGCGGCGGCGGATCTCCGCACGCTGCTGCGGGGTGAATTTCTGCCAGTCGCCGAAACGCGCTGCGGCCGCGCGCCGCTCATCGCCATCCATCGCGGCCCAGCGCTGCGCGCCGCGGCGCAGGTCCTCGCGGGTGGCCTCGGGCAGCGCGTCCCATTGCGCGGCGAACGGCAGCAGCACAGCGCGCTCCTCGGGCGACAGCTCGGACCACGCCGGCCCGGCCGCCAATGCGGCCGCAGACAGCAGCAGCAGGCTAGCGAGGGCGATCAGGCGGCGGATCATCGGTGCGCTCGTCTTCATCGTGGAATTCGGAATCTTCAGCGGGCTTGGCGTCGGCATCAGCATCGGCCTCACCTATCGTGGTGGGATCGACGTAGCGCCCATCGGCATCACCGAACTCGGCCAGGAACAGCAGCAGTTCGGCATTGGGTGCGGCTGGCGAATCGTCGGGCGCTGCCGCGGTGGCAGCCAGCGCCGTGCCGATCAGCCATCCGCAGATTGCTGCGTATCCAGCCACGCGTAGAACTCCAGGTCTTCGTACAGGGCAAGGTCGGCGTCGGCGGCCAGCAGGTCGAGGTCGCCGGCGGCAATCACGCTGTCCGGCGTGCTGTCCAATGGCGCCTGCGCTGCCGGCCAGACCAGCAAGGCCAGCGCACAGGTGGCGGCAGCCGCAAACAGCGCCGGCCACGCCCAGACACTCGCGCGCCGCGTGCGGCCGGCCTCGATCGCCGCCTGACGTGCGCGATTCAGACGCGACAGGGTGGCCGCATCGAGATCATCTGCGGACTCATCGAGCAAGCGACACGCCGCATCGGTCCAGCGTGCATCGGACGCGGTCGGATCGCCGGGCTCGGGCGTTTGCTTGCGCTCGTTCATCGCAGGTCCTCCAGGCGCGGGCGCAGCGCGGACAGCGCGCGCGACAGATGGGTCTTCACGCTGCCCTCGCTGCAACCCATCGCTGCCGCAGTCTGGGCGACATCGAGACCTTCCCAAATCCGCAGCAGGAAGGTCTGCCGCTGGCGCAACGGCAAGGCGCGCAGGGCGGCGTCCAGCGCGGCCCGCGTCTGCCCATCGGCCATGCGCAGCATGGGACCGGGATCGCTGGGGTCGGCAACCTGCTCCAGCGGATCCTCTTCGTTGTCGTCGGCGCTGCGGCCGAACCACACGCGCCAGCGCCGACGCACCTGGTTGCGCCGATGGAAGTCGAGGATGCGACTGTCGAGCACGCGGTGGAACAGCGGCGTCCATTCGTCTTCGGGCTTGTCCGCATAGCTGCGAGAGAATGCGAGCATGGCGTCCTGCACCAGCTCCAGCGCATCCTCGCGGTGGTGGGTCGACAGCTCGGCAATGCGCAGGGCGCGGCGCTCGATGCCGCGCAGGAAGCGGTCGAGCGCACGCGCGCGTTCAGCAGCCTGCACGGGTGCGGAAGGCATGCGGTCGGTTTGGGTCCAGACTGCGGTGGCGAGGGGCATTGGTCGACACGATAGCGAGCTTGCGGGGGCCCGATACAGGGCTGTAACGCAGATGGGCTGCGGGGGTTGACCGATGTCAAGCCTTCGAGCCGCGAAACGGGCGTCATGCACAGGGCCGCAGTGGCCGTTACGGTGACATGACAGCCACTGCGCGAAACCCCGCAACTGCGCTGTGTTCGCATCGCAACTAGCTGAATTAAAACACTATTATATCGGTGGTCAAAAAATGACCAGAATGCTGCGCGAGCCCGTGGATTGCGGTTCAGCAGGCCCTTGGACAGGCTTGATCCACAGACTTATCCACAGAAACTGTGGATAAGCGGCAATTCCTTTTCAATTGATGGGTTTGGCTCGTTTTCCTCGCCGGTGATGCAGGAAAGCGACGCAAGCCGCGCTTGAGTCGGCAAGGCAGGCCCGTATGCTGCCCGACCCGGCCATGCTGGAGCGCGAATGCCCGTTGTCTTGCAGGTCGCGGTGCCGGTGCCGGTGCCGCGGATCTTCGACTATCTGGCGCCCGAGGGCGCCATTCCGGACGATCCATGCGGCTGTCGCGTGGTGGTGCCGTTCGGACGCCGTGCGCTGGTTGGCGTGGTCGTTGGCGTTGCCGCCGCGGTCGACGACCCGCGAAAGCTGCGTGCCGCGGAGCGCTGGCTCGACAGCGCCACGCCGTTCAGTGCGGAACTGTGGAACACCCTGCGCTGGGCCGCAGCCTACTACGCGCATCCGCTCGGCGAAGTGCTGGCGACCGCCTTGCCGGCGGCACTGCGGCGTAGCGAGCTGCAGCGCCTGCCGCAGCAGCGCGCATTCGCCATCACTGCCGATGGCACGCATGCGCTCTCCGGGCGGGTTCCGCGCGCGGGCAGCCTCGCGCGGCGCGTGCTGGAGACACTCGCTGCTGGCGCGTGCGATGACCACACGCTGGAGTCTGCCGTGCCCGGCGCGCGCCGCGTACTGCGCGGCCTGCTCGACAAGACGCTGATCGCGGCCGTGGACGTCGCGCAAGTGCGCGCCGGTGCACCGGTGGCAGCACCCGAGCTGTCGGCCGAGCAGCGCAATGCAGTCGCGACCATCGGCGCCAGCGATGGATTCGCGGCCTGGCTGCTCGATGGCGTCACCGGCAGCGGCAAGACCGAGGTCTATCTGGGTGCGATCGCACAGGCCCTGGCACGCGGTCGCCAGTGCCTGGTGCTGGTGCCCGAGATCGGACTGACCCCGCAGGCGCTGCAGCGCTATCGCGAACGCCTTGGCGTGCCGGTGGCCGCACTGCACTCGGGCCTTGGCGATGGCGAACGCGCAGCAGCATGGCTGGCCGCCGCGCGCGGCGAGGCCGCGGTGGTGATCGGCACCCGCTCGGCGGTGTTCACGCCGCTGGCGCGGCCGGGACTGATCGTGGTCGACGAGGAACACGATCTGTCCTACAAGCAGCTGGAGGGATTCCGCTATCACGCGCGCGATCTGGCCGTGGTGCGCGCGCGCGCGCTCGCCGTGCCGGTGGTGCTCGGTTCGGCCACGCCCTCGCTGGAAACGCTGGCCAATGTTGCCGCCGGTCGTTACCGCGTGCTGCGTCTGAGCAAACGCGCCGCTGGCGCACGCGCGCCGAGCGTCGAGGTGGTCGATGTGCGGCGCGTGCGGCTCGACGATGGACTGGCGCCGCGCACGCTGGCCGCGATCGAGCAGACCCTCGCGCGCGACGAGCAGGTGCTGGTGTTCCGCAACCGGCGCGGCTGGGCGCCGGTGCTGCTGTGCCATGAGTGCGGCTGGCATGCGGAGTGTCCACGCTGCGATCGTCCGATGACCTTGCATGTGGCCAGCGCGCAGCTGCGCTGCCATCACTGCGGCTACTCGCACCGCAAACCGTTGCGCTGTCCGGCCTGCAACGATCCCGGCTTGCAGGCATTGGGGGCGGGCACCGAGCGCATCGAGAGCGCCCTGGCGGCGCGCTTCCCGCAGGCGCAGGTGCTGCGCGTGGATCGCGACAGCACGCGGCGCCGCGGATCCTTCGAGGCGATGCTGGCCGGACTCGACGACGGCAAGGCGGCGATCCTGGTCGGCACCCAGATGCTGGCCAAGGGGCATGATCTGCCCAACCTGACCCTTGCCGTGCTGGTGGATGTGGACGGCGGTCTGTTCAGTCCGGATTTTCGCGGACCCGAGCGGCTGGCACAGCTGGTGGTGCAGGTCGCAGGCCGCGCCGGGCGCGGCAACAAGCCCGGTCTGGTGCTGTTGCAGACCCACCATCCGGAACATCCCCTGTTGCAGGGGCTGTTTTCCGGCGGTTATGCCGCGTTCGCAGCACAGGAACTCGACGAGCGACAGGCGCTGGGCTTCCCACCCTACGCTTCACTGGCGCTGCTGCGCGCCGAGGCCAGCACCCAGGACGCGCTGGATGCGTTTTTGTCTGCCGCGGGCGCGGTGTTCGCCGGCGCTCCCGAGATCGCACTGCGTGGTCCCCTGCCAGCACCAATGCCGCGCCGCGCGGGCATGCTGCGCGCGCAGCTGCTGCTCGAGTGCGCGCGACGCGCACCGCTGCAAGCGGCGCTCGCCGCGCGCATCGACAGCCTTTACGGCTTGCGCGAGGCGCGCCGCGTGCGCTGGTCGCTGGATGTCGATCCAGTCGAGCTCGGCTGAGCCGCCCGCGGCGCAGGCGCCAGCCCCGACAGCAGACGCTCGAACGCCAGCATCGCGCGATCCAGCGCCTGCTTCGGCCGCTTGCTGTCGCCGATCCACAATGCCGCGTCGTACAGCGCGCCATTGATCAGATGGGCGGTGGCCTCGGCATCGATCGCGCCGACTTCGCCGGCGTCTGCCAGCGCGACCAGCACTTCGGCGATCGGCTTGATCGATGTCTGCGCATCCAGCTCGCGGGTGGCGCGGTAGCCGAGCACTGCCGGACAGTCGAGCAGCAGGATCCGTCGCACGCCCGGTTCGAGGGTCGCGAGCAGGTAGATCCGGCACGCAGCGATGAAGGCCGCGCGCGTGACCTCGTGCTTGGGCACGGCCGCGCGGATGCGCGCGACGATCTGCGCATCGATCGCCTTCACCACGGCGACGAACAAGCCCTGCTTGCTGCCGAAGTGGTGGTACAGCGCGCCCTTGCTCAAGCCGGTGCCGCGCAGCAGGTCTTCCAGCGGTGCGTCGGCGAAGCCGTGCTCGGCGAAGGCCGCGCGGGCGCTCTCGAGCAGTGCCTCGCGGGTCGCTTCGGACAGTTGTGCATTGCTGCGGGCCATCTTCACCTGCTCCTGATTGACTTGCATACCGGTGGTATGTAACTTTACATACCATTGGTATGCAATCTAGCGCGGCGCACCCCGCGCCGCCAGTCGAGCAAGGAGACCGAAGGTGGAAAGCGTGACACTGAGCGACGCGATCGCACTGGCCGGCACGGTGCTGGGTGCGGCGATACTGGTCTTCCTGCCATGGGAACTGATGCGCTACTGGCGGGCCGGCCGGCTGGATGGCGCGCGGATCCGCGAGATGCTCGCCAGCGCCAGTCCGCTGCTGCCGACCTTGCTGCTGGGCAGTGCAATCACCGGATTCATCGTGGCGCTGTTCGGCGCGGCCGCCGCATTGGCGCCATGGAAGATTCCGGTCAACGGCTGGACTGCTGTTCTGGCGCTGCTGATGGTGGACTTCATGTACTACTGGGATCATCGGGTCGCACACCAGAATCGCAGCTACTGGGCGCTGGCGCATTCGGTGCACCACAGTTCGCCGCAGTACGACCAGACCACCGGCCTGCGGGTGTCGTTCGTCGATGGATTCTTCTCGCCATGGTTCTACTTGCCGCCGATCCTGATCGGCTTCGATCCACTGCTGGTCGCTGCCTGCTTTACGCTGATTCTCGGCTATCAGCAGTGGCTGCATACCGAAGCGATCGGCAAGCTGCCGTGGCTGGACGGCTGGCTCAACACGCCCTCCAACCATCGCGTGCACCACGGCGTGCAGGCGCAATACCAGGATCGCAACTACGGCGCGATTCTGATCGTCTGGGATCGTCTGTTCGGGACCTGGGCGCGCGAGGAGGAACCGGTGCGCTATGGCGTAACCCATCCGATCGGCAGTAGTCACCCGCTGACCGTGCATCTGTACGAGGCGCGTCGGCTGTGGGCGGACCTGCGCAACACGCCGCGCTGGCGCGATCGCCTGCGCCGCCTGTGGCACGCGCCCGACTGGAAGCCGGAACCGCGCGCATGAGCGCTGCCGACCACGCTATGGCGCATCGGCGCTGGCGCGCAGAGGCGCGCCGACTGCTTTCCCTGGCAACGCCGCTGGTGGCCGGACTGCTGACCTCGGCGTTGATGGGCGTGGTGGACACCGCGATGCTCGGCCATCTCGGTGCGCTGCCACTCGCGGCAGTGTCGCTGACGATGAGCGTGTGGGTGATCTTCATTGCAGGCCTGTACGGATACCTCGCACCGGTCGGCATCCTCGTCGGACAAGCGCACGGCGCGGGCGACCCGCACGCGATCGCATCCGTGGTGCACGAGGGGCGCGCGCTTGCGCTGCGCGCGGGTTTGTTTGCCGGCGTGGTGATGGCGCTGATCCTTCCCATCCTGCCGTGGCTGGGCCAGCCACCCGAGGTGATCGCGATCATCGCGCCGTACTGGCTCGCGGTGGCCGCGATGCTGCCCGGATTCGGCTTGAGCCTGGTCTACAAGCAGGCGCTGGAGGCGATCGACCGGCCGTGGCTGGCGGTGGCACTGGCTTTCACCGCAGTACTGTTCAATGCCGCGCTGAACTGGGTGCTGATCTTTGGCCACTTTGGCCTGCCGCCGCTGGGACTGGCGGGCGCGGGCATCGGCACCGCGCTTGCGGTGTGGTTCATGGTCGGATTGCAGGTGCTCGTGTGCCATCGCACGCCCATCTTGCGCGCGCGCTTCACCGGCGCCGCAGGCGATGCCGCGCGCCGCGCGCGGTTGCGCCACGAAGGACTGCCGATGGGCTGGCAGTACGTGCTTGAGGGCGGCGCGGTCGCAGTGGTGGGTATCTTCATCGGCTGGCTCGGCGCACTGGCGCTGGCCGCAAACCAGGTGGTGATGGCGGTCGCCGGCGTGCTCTACATGGTGCCGCTGGGGATGGCGGCGGCAACCAGCCTGCGGATCGCGCAGGCGATCGGCGCGGATGAGACCACGCGCGTGCGCAGCATCGGGCTCGCCGGACTCGCCATCGTGACCGCATGGCTGCTGGTCGCCACCGCGCTGCTCACCATCTTCGCCCAGCCGATCGCACGCGCATTCGTCGACGATCCCGCAGTGATCGGACTCGCCGCCGCGCTGTTCTTCACCGTCGGTCTCATGCAGGTGCTCGACGGCGTGCAGAGCGTGAGCCTCGGCGCACTGCGCGGCATGCTCGACAGCCACTGGCCGACCCGCGTCTCGCTGCTAGCCTATTGGGGCCTGTCGGTGCCACTGGCGTGGGCGATCGGCGTGGTGCTCGACTTCGGGCTGGTCGGCGTGTGGGCCGGCTTCGGTTTGGGACTGGCGCTGGCGGGGGTGTTGTTGCTGCGGCGGTTTCTGGCGATGACTGCGCCTGCGCGCGGTGAGAGTTCCGACACCGCAAGGTGATCGCGCAAACCGCAGCGGCGCCCACCGCATGAGACCTCGCAGCCGGCGTACACGCCCACCACAAAGCGAAAGGCCCGCCGAGGCGGGCCTTTCGTCCGATACCGCGTCAGCCGACCGTGGCCTCAGGCTTCAACCACCGCACGGATCTTCTTCATCGCGTTCGCTTCGATCTGACGGATGCGTTCGGCGGATACGCCGTACTCGTCGGCCAGTTCCTGCAGGGTGATCTTGCTGTCCTCATCGAGCCAGCGACGACGCACGATATCGCGCGAGCGCGGGTCGAGCAGAGCCAGACCGCGGCCAAGCGCTTCCAGCCGGTGCCCGCTGTCGTCGGCCTGCGCATACGACTGGTCGGGCGTGGCGCCGTGGTCTTCGAGAAAAGCCACCGGCGATGGGCGATCGTCGTCGTCGGTATCCGAGGGCGCATCGAAAGCCACGTCACGCCCGCTCAGGCGCGACTCCATCTCCAGCACGGTCGCGACCGGCACGCCCAGGTCCTTGGCCACTGCGCGTACTTCCTCGCCATTCATCCAGCCCAGGCGCTTCTTCGACTTGCGCAGGTTGAAGAACAGCTTGCGCTGCGCCTTGGTGGTGGCGACCTTCACGATGCGCCAGTTGCGCAGGATGAACTCGTGCATCTCGGCACGGATCCAGTGCACCGCGAACGACACCAGCCGCACGCCCTGCTCCGGATCGAAGCGCTTGACCGCCTTCATCAGGCCAATGTTGCCCTCCTGCACCAGGTCGCCGATGCCCAGACCATAGCCGTTGTAGCCACGGGCCACGTGCACCACGAAGCGCAGGTGCGACATCACCAGATGTTTGGCTGCATCGAGATCGGCATGATCGCGAAAGCGCACGGCCAGTACTTTCTCGTCTTCGGCGCTGAGAACCGGAATCTGGTTCACGGCCTGGATGTATGCATCCAGGCTGCCGAGGGCGCTCGGTACCGGCAGGTTGCGGGTGACCAATGCAGTGCTCATGGTTGCCTCCTGACAGGGTAAAGGGCGAACTGTTGGCAGTCCCCACCTTTGAGTGCCAATGCTAGCGGAAGTTCCCCGACTGGTCGCATTGAATGATCTGATTCCAGCTATAGACCGTGCCGGAAGGCATGATCCAAGCCATTGAACAGCAAGAGTTTATGATCCGTTCAGCTGGAAGTCTCGGGTGGCAGTGGGCGCAGCATGCTGACCACGATCGAGCCGATCAGGACTGCAGCGACCACGCCAAGCGACCAGAACACCGGAATCTTGAACCACGGCACGATCAGCATCTTGGTGCCGATGAAGATCAGCACGATGGCCAGGCCCGTCGACAGGTAGTGGAAGCGCCCGGCCATGTCTGCCAGCAGGAAGTACAGCGCGCGCAGTCCCAGCACCGCAAACACGTTCGAGGTCAGCACGATGAACGGGTCCTCGGTGATCGCGAAGATCGCCGGGATCGAGTCGACCGCGAAGATCACGTCGGTCACGGCCACCATGATGATCACCACGAACAGCGGCGTAAACCAGCGCACGCCGTCGCGGTCGATCCAGAAGCGCTCGCCTTGGAACTCGTCGGTCACCCGCAGGTGGCCGCGGATCCAGCGCAGCAGCGGATTGGTGGAAAGGTCGGGCTGGTCGTCGGAGAACACCAGCATCTTGACGCCAGTGATCAGCAGGAAAGCGCCGAACAGGTACAGGATCGCGTGGAAGCGGGCGATCAGGTATGCGCCGATCAGGATCATGATCGCGCGCAGCACGATGGCGCCGACCACGCCGATGATGATGACCTTCTTCTGATAGTCCTGCGGCACCTTGAAGTAGGTGAAGATCAGCAGGAACACGAATACATTGTCGACCGACAGCGACTTTTCGATCAGGTAGCCGGTGAGGAACTCGCCGGCCTTTTGGGTCGCCACCGCACTGCCCTGGGTGTCTTGCAGATACCACCACAGCAAGCCGCAGAACACGAACGACAGCGCGATCCAGATCAGCGACCACAGCAACGCCTCGCGCACCGAGACCTTGTGCGAGCCCTGCTGGCGCAGCACCACGAGGTCGACGATCACCGCCACCACCACGAAGACGCCGAACGCTACCCACATCCACCACTCGCCAATCGTCTGCATGGATCCGCTGCGGCCTGGACCGACTGTCGCAAAAAGGGCGCGCAGGCTAACACGCGGGGGCTGGTGTCGGCGTTGCGGGGCGGATCGCCGCGCACGCCCGATGGCAGACCGCTCAGCGGCGACTACAGATCCGCGCGCGCCGGCAATCGCCAGTCGATCGGCGCCTGCCCGTGCGCCACCAGCCACCCGTTGGCCTGCGAAAAATGCCCGCAGCCGATGAAACCCCGGTGCGCCGACAGCGGCGAGGGGTGCGGTGCCTTCAGTACCAGATGGCGCTTCTGGTCGACCCGGCGCCCCTTGGCCTGTGCGGGAGAGCCCCACAGCAGAAACACCAGGCCCTCGCGCTCACGGTCCAGCGCATCGACGATGGCATCGGTGAATGCTTCCCAACCCTTGCCATGGTGCGAGCCTGCCAGGCCGCGCTCCACGGTGAGCACCGCATTGAGCAACAGCACGCCCTGCCGCGCCCACGACTGCAGGCAGCCGTGATCGGGCCGCGCAATGCCCAGGTCGCGCTGCAGCTCGTTGAACACGTTGACCAGCGAGGGCGGCGGCGGCACACCCGGTTGCACCGAGAAGCACAGTCCGTGCGCCTGGCCCGGGCCGTGGTACGGATCCTGGCCGAGGATCACGACCTTCACCGCATCGAAGGGCGTGGCATCGAGTGCCGCGAAGATCTGCGCTCCCGGCGGATAGATCTGCTTGCCCGCGTGTTCCTCGGCGCGCAGGAACTCATGCAAGGCATGCATGCGGGGCGCGTCGAAAGCCGCACCCAGTCGTTGCTTCCATGACGCTTCGAGGCGAACCCGGGTGTCTGTCACGTGCCGGTAGGCAGCTGGCCCTGGGCTTGGGTGCGGCGGCGGTTCTGCGACACCTTGAGCTGGAACATCAGCTTGGTCAGCAGCAGGCGCTCCTCGACCGGTTTGTGCACCAGGTCGTTGGCGCCGATTCTCAGCAGGGTCGCCTGGTTGACCGGATTGTCGTCGGCGGTCATCACCAGCACCGGCAGGTCGCCGCGCGAATAGCCGTATTCGCCGCGCAGTTTTTCCAGCAGCTCCTTGCCGGTCAGGCCGCCCTTGAGGTACACGTCGGTCAACACCACGTCGGCCGGCGCGCGAAAGGTTGCGCGCGCGGTATCGACCAGCGCCAGCGCATCCTCGACGCTGACCACGTGGTTCACGGTCAAGCCGTACTTCTCCAGCATGCGGCGCGTCGCCAACGCGACGACCCGACTGTCCTCGACATACAGCACTTCGCCCTCGCCGCGCGACTGCGGCGCGACGTAGCCCTGGATGAATTGCGCCAGCGCGGCGAACCCCAGACCCTTGTCGAAATAGTCGGTGACGTCGGCGCCGAAGCCCTCGCCCACCAGGCGTTCCTGCACGCTGCCGGATACGACCACGATCGGAATGTAGGCCTGCGGCGCGTGCTCGCGCACATGCCGCGCGAGCGCCATGCCGTCCATGTCCGGCAGGGTCAGCGCGGTGGTTACCAGATCGACGATGCCGGACTCGAGCTGGCGCTGCGCCTCGGCCCCGGTCTCGCATTGCAGCACCACCGCATTCGGAAGCTCGGCCTTGAGCACCTGCGCAATCATGCGGCGGGCGACCTTGGAGCCGTCGACCACCATCACGCGCGGTGCATCGGTGGAGATATGTCGGGTGAGCTGGGCTTGCACGCGCTGGTGTCCGTGGCGGGTGACGGGCCAAGGCAAGCTGCATGCCCTGCGCGGTGGAGGCGACCGAGGCTACTGCGGCTTGCCGAGCGCGAGTTGCCGACCTACAGCGGCCCAAGCGCCGATCCAGCCTAACACGATTCCTCCGGCCAGCACCGCGAAGCAGGATGCAAGGCCAGGACCGGCCAGCGCGTGGCTGGCGCCATAGCTTTGTGCAAGCCGGGCGACTGGGGCGGCAAGCGCGCCGAACGCCAGCTCCGCGCCGATAATCGCGACCAGAGCTGCCAACGCGCCGTACCACACGCCCGCATACAGGAACGGTCGACGCACGAAACCATCGGTCCCGCCGAGCAATTGCACGATCGCGATCTCGTCGGCGCGTGCGGCGACATCGAGGCGGATGGTATTGCCCACCACCAGCAGCGCGCCGAGCGCGAGCAGGATGCCGACCACCCACACCACGCGCTGCGACAACGCGAGCGCCGCATCCAGGCGCTGCCGCCAAGCCAGATCGAACTGCACGAAGTCGACGCCATCGATGTTCTCGATCGCAGTAGCGAGCGCGCCGATCCGCGCGGCATCGATCGCGCCCTGTGGTGCCACCACCAGCACGCTGGGCAACGGGTTCGCGCCGATCAGCTCCAGCGCTTCACCGAAGCCGTCCAACCGCCGCAGTTCATCGAGCCCGGCCGCCGGATCGCGCACCTCGACCCGCGCCACATCGGGCAGTGCGCGCACCGCAGCAACGCTGCGTTCGATAGCGGCAGGCGCTGCATCGACGCGCAGGAACGCGGCAACCTCGCGCGAATCGGTCAGCGAGCCACCGAAGCCGCGCAGATTGCCCACCGCCAAAGTCAGCAGCAGCGGCAACGCCAGTGCCAGACCCATCACCAGCACGGTAAGCACGGTCGCACTGCGTCGCGCCCACAAACGACCGAGGCTGGACAGCGCGCTGTACTGATGCTGGTCGAACCACGCACGCAGCCCGGCGTGCTCGCGCGCCGGCTTCGGTGCTGCCGTCTCCACCGGCTGCGGGCCGACGCGCCGGTTCATGCCGCCTCCGGTTTCGGGCTCGGCCGAAAGTCGTCGATCAGTTTTCCGTGGTCCAGGACCAGCACCCGCTTGCGCAGTTTCGAGACCAGATGCAGGTCGTGGCTGGCAACCAGCACCGTGGTGCCGCTCTGGGCCAGCGTCACGAACAGCCCCATGATCTCGGCTGCGAGCTTGGGATCGAGATTGCCGGTCGGCTCGTCGGCGATCACCAACGGCGGCTTGCCTGCGATCGCGCGCGCGATGCCCACGCGCTGCTGCTCGCCCGCCGACAGCTGCTGCGGCTGCGCGCGCTCGCGCGCGCCCAGACCTACCCGTTCGAGCGCCACGCGCACGCGCTTTTCCAGTTCGGCGCGAGGGGTTCCGGCAATCACCAGCGGCAGCGCGACGTTGTCGAACACGGTGCGGTCGGCCAGCAGGCGGTGATCCTGAAACACCGGACCGATCAGGCGCCGCAGCGCCGGCACCTGCGCGGCCTTCAACGCGCCGACATTGCGTCCGTCGATCAGCACGCTGCCACGAGTGGGTCGCTCCTGCACGCTGAGCAGCTTCAGCACCGAACTCTTGCCCGCACCGGAATGCCCGGACAAGAACACCATCTCGCCGCTGTCTACGCTGAAGCTGACCTCGCGCAGGGCCTCTTGCCCGCCGGGGTAGCGTTTGGTGACGTTGTCGAAGCGGATCATCGAATCAGCTGGTTCAGCTCGAAGATCGGCAGCAGGATCGCCAGTACGATGAACAGCACCAGCACGCCGACGCCGAGGATCACCACCGGGCCGAGCACTGCGGTGAGTGCCCCGAGCAGGTTCTCGACTTCGCGCTGCTGGCCGCGCGCGGCTTGTTCCAGCATCGGATCGAGGCGGCCGGATTTTTCTCCGCTGGCGATCAGGCGCAGCGCGACCGGCGGGAAATAGCCGCTTTCTGCCAGCGCGCGCGCAAAGCCGCCGCCTTCGCGCACGCGCACGGCCGCGCGCTTGAGCGCGGCATGCATCGGTACGTTGCGCACGGTGCCCGCCGACAGCTGCATGGCTTCCAGCACCGGCACGCCGGAGGCGATCAGGGTCGACAGGGTGCGCGCGGCGCGCGCGGTGTTGGTAGCGCGGATCAAGCGTCCGATCAGCGGCAGGCGCAGCAGCGTTCGATCCCACGCTGCGCGTACCGCCGCACCGCGCAGCGCGACGCGGAATCCCGCAGCGCCCGCCACGAGGATGATGGCGGCCAGCAGTCCGAAACCGCGCACCGCATCGGCGATCGCGATCAGGATGCGGGTGATCAGCGGCAACTCCTGACGCAAGTTCTGAAACACCGCGACGACTTGGGGCACCACGTAAACCAGCAAGCCGCTCACCACGCTCAGCGCCACCACGGTCAGCAGCAGCGGATAGGCCAGCGCCATCCATACCGAACGATTCAGCGACTCGCGACTTTCGGTGTCGTCGGCTAGGCGGGTCAGCGCCTGGTCGAGGCGCCCCGAGGATTCACCGGCCTCGACCGATGCGCGGAAAACGGCATCGAAACTCTCGGGGAATTCGCCAAGAGCTGCGGCCAGCGACTGGCCCTCGGTCACCCGCGCGCGCAACTGCGCGACGATCGCGCGCGTGCGCGGCTCGGCGTCGGCTTCACTGAGCGCGGCCAGCGCCTCTTCCAGCGGCAATCCCGCAGTGGCCAGCGTTGCCAGCTGGCGCGCGAACTGCGCAAGCTGCGCGGTCGACAAACCGCGCTTGCCGATGCTCCAGCCAGCGCCGCGTGGGGCCTCGGCCACCGCGTCCACCGACAGCGGCGTAAGCCCCAGGTCGCGCAGCGCCGCGCGCGCACCGCGCGGGGTATCGGCCTGCAGCACGCCGCGCTGCGGCTTGCCGGTGGTATCGAGGGCTTCGTAGGTGAAGGCGGGCATGCGCGGCGCTAGTCCTCCCGCGTGACCCGCATCACCTCATCGATCGAGGTGATCCCGGCCAGGCACTTGGCCCAGCCGTCGGTGGCGATCGATGCGCTGCGGCTGCGCGCGAGCGCTTCGAGTTGGGCCTCGGAGGCGCCCTCGTGGATCAGTTTGCGCAGCGCGTCGTCGACGGCCACCAGTTCGGAGATGCCGGTGCGGCCGCGATAGCCGGCGTTGCGACCGGTCAGATCGCCGCGTGGGCGGTACAGGGTGGCCTGCGCGTCGCGCGGTTGGCCCAGCGCTGCCAGCTCGGCCGCAGTCGCGGGATAGCCCTCGCGCGTGGCCGGATCGAGCACCCGCACCAGGCGCTGGGCCAACACGCCGATCAGCGAGGAAGCGAGCAGGAACGGCTCGACCCCCATGTCGCGCAGGCGGGTGACCGCACCGGTCGCGGAATTGGTATGCAAGGTCGACAGCACCAGATGCCCGGTGAGCGAGGCCTGCACGGCGATCTGCGCGGTCTCCAGATCGCGGATCTCGCCGACCATCACCACGTCGGGGTCCTGGCGCAGGATCGCGCGCAGGCCGCGGGCGAAAGTCATGTCGACCTTGCTGTTGACCTGGGTCTGGCCGATGCCGTCGAGGTAGTACTCGATCGGATCCTCGACGGTGAGGATGTTGCGCGTGGCATCGTTCAGACGCGTCAGCGCGGCATACAACGTGGTGGTCTTGCCCGAGCCGGTCGGGCCGGTGACCAGGATGATGCCGTGCGGACGATGGATCAGATCGTTCAGCTGCGCGAGCATCGGCGCGGGCATGCCAAGCTTGGCCAGGTCCAGTCGCCCGGCCTGCTTGTCGAGCAGGCGCAGCACCACGCGCTCGCCGTGGCCGGATGGAATCGTCGATACGCGCACGTCGACCGGCCGGCCCGCGATGCGCAAGCCGATGCGGCCGTCCTGCGGCAGGCGCTTTTCGGCAATGTCCAGCCGCGCCATCACCTTGATGCGGCTGACCATGGGCGCGGCGATCTGGCGCGCCGGTGCCAGCACCTCGCGCAGCACCCCGTCGACGCGGAAACGCACCACCAGCCGGTTTTCGAACGGCTCGATGTGGATATCGGAGGCGCCTTCCTTGACCGCCTCGGTGAGCACCGCGTTGATCAGGCGGATGATGACGGCATCGTCATCGCTCTCCATCAGGTCTTCGGGTTCGGGTAGCGCATCGGCGAGGCTGGCCAGATCGGTGCGCTCGTCGAGCCCCTCGATCATCGCGCGCGCGTCGCCGCCGCCCTGCTCGTAGAGCTCGCGCAGCAGCGCATCCCACGCCTTGTCGTCGAGCGCGACAAGGTCCAGTGGTGCGCCCAGATAGCGGCGCAGTTCCGACAACGATTCGAGTTTGACGCCAGCCTTGTGCGCCACATGCGCGCGCTCGCCGCGCCACTCGACCAGGGTCGCGCCGTGGCGTTTGGCAAACGCGAACGGTGGTCGTGCGGGGCGGATCGCCGCGGTCACGGGGTGTCGCCATCCTCGCGCGGTGGTGGCGGCGGCGGCAGCGGCGGCAGCACGGCGTTGTCGGTCTGCCGGGTGAGATTGTCGGCCCGCTCGCGCGCCTGGATCTGCTGCGTGCGGATGAAATTGTACTTTTCGTTCGACACCGCGTTTTCGGTGGCACGGTCGCGCAGGATGGTGGGCTTCAAGAAGATCATCAAATTGCGTTTGAGCACGTTGGAACTGCGATAGCGGAACAGGTTGCCGAGCACCGGGATATCGCCCAGACCCGGCACCTTGGATACGTTCTCGCGCGTCTCGTTGCTGATCAGACCACCCAGCACCAGCATGTTCTGGTCGGGCACCAGCACGCTGTTGCTGAGCGTGCGCTTGTTGGTGATCAGATCCGATGCACCCGCAGGTGTCGGCGCCAGCGAGGATGATTCGAGCTTGATGTCCATGCGCACGCTGTCGCCCTCGTTGATGCGCGGGGTGACGGTGAGCTTGAGGCCCACCTCCTTGCGCTCGATGGTGCGGAACGGATTGCCGAGCAGGCCGGCACCGCTGTCGCCGCCGGTGGGATTGGCCACGTTGGTGGTGAACTCGCCCTGGATGAAGGGCACCTCCTGACCGACCGAGAGTTCGGTCTCCTGGTTGTCGAGGGTGACCACGGAGGGATTGGACAGGATGTTGTTGCGACCGTCGCCGCCGAGCGCGCGGACCAGCGCGCCGATCTGCAGGATCGGCTTGTTCTGGCCGGGCAGGGTGATGGTGCCGCCGACATAGCCGAGATTCAGGCCGGACCCGACCGAAGACGGATCCACCGCCGCACCGATGATGCCACCCGCGCCGCCCTGGCCGGGAAAGTTGGTGCCGCCGATATAGCCCTCGCCGATCGAGCCATCGGCATTGTTCTTGAGGTTGGTCGATTGCCACTGCACGCCGATCTCGCGCGCGTACTCATCCGACAACTCCGCGATTACGCCCTCGATGAGCACCTGCGCGCGCGGAATGTCGAGCTGGCGGATCACCGCGGCCAACCCGCGAAACACCGCCGGATCCGCGGTAATGACCAGCGCGTTGGTTTCGGCATGCGCCTGGATCGAGGCCTTCTTCGCCGCGCCAGCCTCGCCCGACTGCCCGGTCAGCGTCGCCGCGGTCTGCTCGAGCAGTCCGATCAGTTCTTCGGCCTTGGCGTAACGCACGTAGACCACGTTGGTGCTGTCGCTGTTTTCCAGCGGCGTATCCAGATGCCCGATCAGGGTGCGCATGCGCAGGCGCGCGGCGCGATCGCCCGACAGCAGCACCGAGTTGCTGCGCGCATCGGCGAACACCCGCGTCGGCGTGCCAGCCACCGCTGCCGCGCTCTTGTCGTCGCCGAGCAGGGACAGCGTGCGGGCGACCTCGGCAGCCGAGGCATGCGCGAGCGGAATCACCTCGATCGCGGCATCCGAGGCCTGATCGACGCGGCGGATGATCGCCTCGACGCGCGCGAGATTGCCGGCGCGGTCGGTGATCACCAGCGCGTTGGCACCGGCCACCGGCGACACCTGGCCGCTCTGCGGCACCAGTTGGGTCAGGATCGGCAGCATCTCGTTGGCGCTGACATGCTTGAGCTCGATGACGCGCGTGACCAGCGCGTCGGGCCCTCCCGAGGACGCCGCATTCGCATCGCCGTCCTGCTTGGCCACCAGGTCGGGCACGATCTTGACCATGTTGCCCGACGCGATCGCGGCGTAGCCGTGCACGCGCAGCACGCTCTCGAAGGTGCGGTAGACATCTTCGGCGTTCATCGGCTTGGTCGAGACCACGTTGACCTTGCCCTCGACGCGCGGATCGATGATGAAACTCTTGCCGGTGATCTCCGACACGGTGGCGATGAACACCCGGATGTCGGCGTCCTTGAGATTGAGCGTGTGCTCGCCGGGCTGCGCGGACAGCGCGATGCTGACGCTAAGCAAGACGGCGGCGATCAGTGGGCGCATCGGGCAAGGCCTCGTGGATGGTGGTTCATTGCAGGTTGACGCTGATCTTCTCGGATTTGCCATTGCGGCGCACGGTGACGTTGGCCGCGTTTGCGGTGGCCAGCGTGCGCGCTACTTCGGCTGCACGCGCCGGCGAGTCGAGTTCGATGCCATTGACTGCGGTAACGACGTCGTCGGGCTGCAGGCCGAGGCGCGCCAGCGGCGAATCGCGGCCAGCCTGCAGGCGCACACCGATGAAGCGCCCGCCTTCCATTACCGGCAGCGCGGTGACCTCGCGCGCGAGCTGCTGGGCGTCGACACCCAGCTTCGCGGTGGCGGTATTCCAGTCGATGCCGGCCGTGTTGACCCGCGGTTGCACGAAGGGCGCGCCGGGCGCCGGCGTACCGGGCAGGGTTGTCGCCGGATTGCCGCCGACCATGCCGGTCGGCAGTGGTCGGTTCTGCACCACGATGCCGTCACCGCCAGGACTCGCGCTCGCCGCCGTCGGTCGCGGCAGGCGCAGCGCTTCGATGATGCCGCCGCGCGACAGCGTGACCCGGTCCGGATACACGCCGTCGAGGGTCACGCCGGGCACCACTTCAGCGCCGACCACGTAGTGCTGCTCGCCACCGGCGCCATCGGCGATGATCGCGCGGCCATCCTTTGGATCGTCGCCTGCGAAAACGCCCATCAGGATCAGCTGCAGGCCGGTGTCGGGCGCTGCGGCCGCGCCGCGCGGATCGGCCAGCGGCAAGGCATTGCCGAACAGATGCCAGCTGGCGATCGAGGCCGCACCGGACTCGGCGCTGCGCACCAGCTGCTCGACGCTCATCGCCTGCGCCTGCGGCACCTGCGGTGCACCCAGCGACAGCAGCAACACCGCAACCCGGGCCAGCGCCAGCGCCAGCAGCGCCGCACACACCGCAACCGCCGCGAGCACGATGGGACGCGCGTGGCGATGGCGCAGCAGCGAGTCGGTCAGGGCGTTTGGCATCGCAGGAGGCATTGCGAACTACAGCGGGCAGATTAGCAAATCGCCACAGGGAGCGTTCGCCCGGGACTACAGTCCAGCGAAGCCAAGGAGCGCCACCCCCGCCGCAACGCCACCTGCATTCGGCGCCGAACGGTGCGCTAACGGGGCTCGGCTACACTCGGGGTCATCGCGCAATTCAATGGAGGAATCGCCATCATCCGAGCGCTCAGCTTCGTCGCGTGCTTGGTGTGCGCCGCAGTCCATGTGTCCGACCTTCCGATCGACGCCCCGCCCCTCCCGTGCTGAGGCTCCGGTCCGCGTGGAGTCCTTACTCTCGGGAACGTTCGGCGCCCCGGTTCCCGAAGAGGATCCCTGCGTCGTCGATCAGTGGCGTGCACCGCCAAACGTCCGCGGCATTGCGTTTGCGCCACAGATCGTCGAGCTGCAGACCGCACTGCAGAACGCCGGTCAGTCGCTGCACATTCGGGTTCGGCGCGTGGGGCCGGCGACTGCCGAAGCGACACCGCGGGTTGGCTTAGTCCCGGTGACGTACAATGAGACTGCGCCGCAACCGAACGTCGCGCTTCGCTTTCTTGCGCATCGGAAGTTCCTGCTGGACAACTGGAACAATGACGCGACGTCCGTTGACGGAATCGACATCCTTAGCTCGCGCGCGAGCTTCGGGGGTGACCTTCTGGTCATGTTGATTGCCGATCAAGGAGACCCCGACGGCTTTGGCAGCTTCCTAGGACCGTTCGGCATCGCGATGACTCAACGCCGCAACTGCGATGAAAGTGGTGCGATTGTGGGTCGCGAGTGCGACATAGGACCAAGCTACAAGGATTTCGCGTTTGCCGCCGTAAGCGTGCTACGCACAAGTACCGACTACACGCTCGCCCACGAAGTTGGACATCAGCTGGGCTCCGAGCACGATCGAGGCGGGGTAGAAGGCATCGACTACAAGGGTTGGACAACGGCGCCCACACCCGGCGAATCGATCGCGTCCTTCGCCAGTTCCTACGGCTTTCGCGAGCCGGCGCCCGGTGGTATCAGCGCACGCATGGATGTGATGGGTTCGCCGTTCTGCTTGCCGCAGACGTCGACCACCAACTGCTGGACCCGCGATCTGCAATTTGCGGATCCCGGCCGGACCTTCCGCACGGGCACTACAGCGGCCGGTCAGCCAACGCCGGTCAATCCGAATCAGGGATATGGATTTAACTCGCTGACATTTCGCCGACTGGCTGAAGACTCCGCGTCGTCTTACGGGCCTGCGGCAACGCGGCCCCTTTTCTTGGACGGGTTCGAGTAAACCTCGATGTTCCGTCACGAGCATGGCGGCCGGCTTGCCGCCGCAGGATCCGTAGCATGTCTGGCTGCGTTCGTCTCCGCGGCGCCCGCATTTGCGCAGATGGCGGATCTCGGGATTGCGGCATCGCCGGAGCAGATCATCGTCACGCCGCTCCGCGAACAGTCGGTTCAACTCGTTGCTCGAAACGCAGGGCCGAATCGAGCTGACGACCCCAACGTCAGCCTCGGTCGCCGAGTTGATCCAGCGACCCTGATCATCACGCCCGAGCCCAAGTGCGAGGTATCGGCCGATACCAATGCGGCCGGGGTGCTCCTTACCTGGAATCCAGGGCCGCTTGACGCGGGCGCCACCGAGTCGTGCTGGTTTACTTTTCGCGCAACCGCAGCGTCTGAATCGGATGTGGTTTCGTTCGGCCCATTCATATCGCAGCCCGGCAACATCGATCCAAACAACCTCAATGACACCGGCCTGATTCTAGTTGCGCGCTCCGCGCTGGACCGCCCCACCGATATCGCGCTTACCGCGCAACGGCTGCCGGGTGGACTGCAGCCGCCCGGAACAACGCAACGCGTGGAATTGACGATCCGCAACCTCGGACCGGGCACGCCGGATCGCGTCGTGGTCTTTTCGCCGACGTTCTTTTTTGCGTTCCCGTTCGCCACCGGCTACAGGGGCTACGACATCTTTCCTCGCCCCGACACCCTGCCCTGCAGCTACTTTCGCGACGAGTTTTTTCCTGCGGCGCAGATTCAGCTTTCCCTCGCAACTCCGATTCCCGTCGGCGGCAGCGTGCGTTGCTCGGTAGATCTAGTCGCCCTCGACGAAACACCAGTCTCGTCGACACTCGAATGGAACGCCTTCGTCCGCGGAGCAGGCGTCTACGATGTCGACCAGAGCGACAACCGCACGGTGCTGCAGATCCCCTTCCAGGCCCCGCTACCGGTGCCGCTGAGCCCGCTTGGGTGGATGCTGCTGAGCTTGTTGGTCGGCGCGACGGGGTGGGTCCGCGCGCGACGCGCGCGGGCGTGACTACGGCCCGCGCCGAAGCGCGGGCCGCGCAACAGTTCAGCGCTGGCGACCGCGCCCTGGCAGGCGGTTGATCAATCCTTTGATGCCATCCTTGAGGCGCTTCAGCAATGGCGCCGGCTCACTGCTTGGCGCCGCCTGCGTCGCAGCCGATGCGGTGTTGGCATCGACCGCAGCACCCTCGCCGTCGCGACGTCGCCCACGACCGCCGCGGCGGCGACGCTTGCGCGGCAGGCCATCGGGACCCAGCACAGGCGCGTCCGGCGTGGCAATCGGCGTGACGGTCGGCGCAACTACCGGTGCGGCCACTGCGACCGGCGCGGCGGCGACCATCGCTTCGGCAGTTGGCGCTGCGTCGCTGCGCGGTGGACGCGGACCGCGATCGCCGGCCGGACGCGGACGCCGCTCGCCGTCGCGCTTGGGTGGGCCACCGCGACTACCGCCCTTGCCGCCGGCATCCTTGCGGCGGCCGGGAATGTCGGCAGCACGCGCTTCGGCATACAGCTGCGAGATCGATTCGTGCTCGGCGGTCTTGTGCGCCTTGACCGCGCGCGGCGCCGGGATCAGCAGGGCTTTCTCGACCGCCGCCACCGGCAGCTTCTGCTCGATGTAGGCCTCGATGTCCGGCAGGCCCATCGCGTAAAGCTCGCAGGCAAAGCTGATCGCATCGCCCTCGGCACCCAGACGCGCGGTGCGGCCGATCCGGTGCACATAGTCCTCGGCGTCGAACGGCAGATCGAAATTGACCACGTGGCTGACGCCGGCGATATGCAGCCCGCGCGCGGCCACGTCGGTGGCGACCAGGATTTCCAGCTCGCCGCGCTGGAAACGGCCCAGCAGGGTCTCGCGCTTTTTCTGCGGCACGTCGCCGGACAGTACGCCGACGGTGAAGCCGGCGCGCTCCAGATCGCGCGCCACGCGCTCGACCCACACCTTGGTGTTGACGAACACCATGGTGCGCTGCGCATCGGTGCGCGACAGCAGCCCGATCAGCAGCGGCACCTTTTCTTCCATCGCCGGGAAGTACACCGTCTGCCGCACACGCGCGGCGGTGATGGTCTCGGTCTCGACGGTGAGCTTCTCGGGGCTGTTCATGTGTTCGTAGGCCAACTCCAGCACGCGATG
>JBBRFN010000022.1:0-29251 GCA_038224265.1 Lysobacterales bacterium | reverse complement strand
TCGACCGTCGACAGCGCGCGCAAAGTGCCGGTGGCCGAGATCGAGACCTGCACGTCGCCGCGGTCGGCAGCAGCAGTGCGGAACCCGTCAACCTTGCCGGAGGAGTCGCCGCAGGCGGACACGACCAGGGCGGCGAGCAGCGGCAGCATCAGGCGCGTCGAGCCCGCGACTGCCCCGCATGGTGAAGATGATCGGAACATGGCAGGTTTTCGCGATGGATATTTCACATTAGACCGTGAACAGTGTCGCGAGTGCATCAAGACACTGGCGATGCCGCGCGCCCGCAGGGCTCGCGTTCAGCAAACGCCGCGCCCTTGCTGACCTTTGATCGTGAACGACGGGGCGAGCCTTGACCTGGGTACCCGCTATCCTCAATCGCCCGCGTAGCTGTACGGCCCGCCCTTGGCGAGCGCGGCCTTGTATGCGGGTCGATGACGGGTCCGACCCAGCCAGCGGGCAATGTTCGGGTGGCGCCTGGCATCGCTGGCGCCGCCTGCAGTGCCGGCCTCCAGCGGAAAGCTCATCTGGATATCCGCAGCGCCAAAGGCGGTACCGGAGAACCACTCGAACTGCGCCAGCTGCGACTCGATCCAGTCGAAGTGCAGCTTCAACTGCGGAACCACGAAGCTGCCCATCACCTTGTCGGCGATGCCGTGCACGATCGGGCGCACGAAAAACGGCACCGGTGCCTCGCGCACGCGCTTGAACACCAGGCTCAGCAGCAGCGGGTTCATCGCCGAGCCTTCGGCGTAGTGCAGCCAGTAGGTAAAGCGCTGCCGCTCGGGGGTGCCCAGCGCCGGCGCCAACGTGCCGCCCAGGTCGTAGCGCGCCAGCAGCGCCTCGATGATGGCACCGGATTCGGCGAACACATCCTCGCCATCGGTCACCACCGGCGACTTGCCCAGCGGATGCACCGCGCGCAGTTCGGGCGGTGCGAGCATGGTCTGCGGGTCGCGCGGATAGCGCTTGACCTCGTAAGCAAGACCCAGCTCTTCGAGCAGCCACAACACGCGCTGCGAGCGCGAGTTTTCCAGATGATGGACGGTGATCATGGCGTGGCGGATCCTTGCGGTCAGTACCGCAGCATCGCAGCTGGCTCGGTCGACGGCAAACGCTCAAGCCAGCACGTGCGCGGCCAGCTGAAACGCGACTCCGGCCAGCGCGCCGACCGGAAATCCGAGCACGACTTCGATCGGGGTGTGACGTGCGAGTGCCAGCCGCGACCACGCAACGAGACCGGCCAGCAGCAGGCCACACGCAACCCACGGCCACGCGGGCCACAGCAGGGCGGCGGCGAACACCGCGAAAGCCACGTGCAACGACAGCTTGATCCAGCGCGCGAGTCCCGCGCCCAGCAACACGACGCCGGCGGCAACCAGCAACGCAATGCTGACCTGGATTCGCGCGCCGACGAGCCAGGCGATCAGCGCGGCGACCGGCAGCGCGAACCCCAACAAACGGTTGAGATCGCGCCGCTCTTGTTTGCCGCTGGCATCCACGTGCGCCCAGCGTCCGCGGCGCACCTGCACCAGCGTATAGACGACACCCAACACGGCGATCGCTGCGGGAATCGCCACGATTGAAAGAACCGACCGTTCGCCCGGGGCGTGCAGCACCAGCGCCAACCACGTCGCCAGCGGCAGCAGGATCGCCGGATGTCCCGCAATCGAGACTGCGCGAGCGAGGATCGTCAGGCCTGCGGACTGCATCTGTCCGCCAATGGGTGGTCGACGGTTCCACCGCCCAGCGCCCGCATGCGCGGCGGCTGCGTGTCGTGGATGCTCGTCATCCGGCGCTCCCGATCAGCTCGCGACGATCACGCGGGGCCGCAAGCGAACCGCGATGACGGGATAGTGCGAGGGTACGGCGGCATAGAGGCTGTTTCGCGTGGGCGCGGCAGGTCGGGACGACCTGCCCTACGGCGTGTGCCATCCCACCATTGCAGGGCAAGTCGCCCCGACCCGCCACCCCAATGCACTGCAACCACGCCGCTGGGCTCACCCCACCACCTGACCGGCGCGCACGTCCCGTGGCCCAAAATCCCCCCCAGCACCCTGCGCGAACGCCGCCAGCACCGCGGCATGCGGCGGAAAGTTCAGCGTGCAGCGCTGGATGAAGTCCGCGATCCGCGCCGGATCGAAAGGCTGCTCGCGCGGCTCGGGCGGGCGCAACTGCGCGACATCCGGATAGATGCCATAACCACCGAACAGGCAGTGCCAAGACATCGGACCGAAGTACAGGCCGATGCGCTGGCGCTCGATTTCGGCGACCAGATCGCCACCACGAAGCCAGCACTCGATCATGTCCTGCAATGAATCCGACAGGCGCTGATTGGCCGCGGCATCGCGCCAGTACGCCGTACCGCTGCGCGAATTCATCTTGTAGCGGCACACGATGTAGTCGCGCACGCCTTCGAAGCGCCCGTTGATCTCGGCGTTGAACGCATCGCGATGGGTCGCTGCGAAAGCACCGCCTTCGAACGCCTCCATGAAGCGCTCCACCGTCTCCTGCACCAGGTGCAGCGCGGTGGCTTCGAGCGGTTCGATGAATCCCTGCGACAGCCCCACCGCCAGGCAATTGCGCGCCCACGGCTGCGCCACGCGGCCGACACGCATCTTCAAGTGACGCACCGGCAGGTCGGCATCGCCCACGCCCAGGTGCGCGCGCAACTCGATCTCCGCACCTTCGGCCGACAAATAGCGCGAGCTGTAGACGTAGCCATTACCGACCCGGTTGCTCAACGGAATACGCCATGCCCAACCGCACGACAGCGCGGTCGCACTGGTCTGCGGCGCGATCGGCAGCTCATCGTGCGCGGTGGGCATCGCCACCGCCGCATCGTTGACCAGATTTTCCGCGAACGACAGGAACGGCACGCCGAGGGTTTGCTGCAGCAGCAGGCTGCGGAATCCGGTCGAGTCGACGAAAAAATCCGCCTCGATGCGGCGCCCATCCTGCGTGTGCAGCGCGCGGATATCGCCATCGTCGGTTTGCTCGATGCGCGCGACGGTGCCTTCAAGGTGCGCCACCCCGCGCGCGGTGGACCATTCGCGCAGGAAAGCACCGATCAGGTACGCATCGAAGTGATAGCCGTAGAACGCGCGAAACGGGAAATGATGCGCCGGATGCGGCGCCAGTCGCTGCCGCGCGAGCGCGGTGTTGATGAAAAAAGCGTCCGGGTGCGCCACCACATGCGCGCCACGCCGGCGCATGATGGTATTGAAGTAGTACGCCGGTGCGCTGCGGTCGTCCAGATCGGTCTTGAACGGATGGTAGTAATTCTCGAAGCCCTCGCGCGTCGACCAGCCGCGCGATTCGATCGCGGTCTTGAAGGTCGCATTGCAACGCGGCATCCACTCCGATTCGGCAATGCCGAGCGTGTCGAAAAACCCCTTGAGCTGCGGCGTGGAGCCCTCGCCGACGCCGACGATGCCGATCTCGGGCGACTCCAGCACGCTGACCTGCACGGCAAGCCCGGCCCAGCGCTTTGCCATCAAGCTCGCGGCCATCCAGCCGGCAGTTCCGCCGCCCAGCACCATGATGCGCAGCGGCCGCGTGCTGTCGATGCTCATTGTCCGGCAATCCCCTCCCCCGATCCGGCGGCGATGATAACGCGGGACGGGCAATGAACCGCGATGCGCGCAGGGCGCGAGAGCGCTTGGCACAACAGCGGTTTCGCGTACGCGCGGCAGGTCGGGGCGACCTGCGCTACGGGGTGTGCGGCAGGTCGGGACGACCTGCGCTACGGGGATTGCGGGGTGGAAGCCGGTGCGGCACACGACCGCTCACGCGCCGCCCCACATCGTAGGGCGGGTCGTCCCAACCCGCCGCCGCGACGCAACGCGGCGCTACTCGCCCAACAACGCGCTGCGCGTTGCCGCCGAGAATCCCGACCCTGCGCGGCGCAATCGCGAGTAACTTGCCAGCGTTTCCGCCGGGCAGCAGCTTTCGCCACCTGCAGCCTGGCAGCGTGGCGCGCGCGCGACGCACGCATCCATGCTGCCGCGTCGCAGATCGGCACAGTCGAGGAATATCGCCGAGCAACCGGCGAGAGTGCGCTCGTCGAGCTGCGCAAAATGAGCCGGCGCGGCACCGCGCGGTGCGCGCGCGGCCGCTGGCACAGGCCGGCGCTCGCCCAGCTCGCGCAACCACGCGCGCAGCGCCTGCGGCGACATCTCGCCGCCGTCGGCCGGCGCACGCAACCGCGCGCCCTGGCCTTGCGCGCACGGTCGGTCTTGAAACGCGGTGCGCCCATCGGGCGTACTGCATCGATACAGATCCCCGGGTGCGGCAAACACTGTCGCGGCGAGCAAGATGGCGGCCGCGATCACGGCGTCGCCGGTGCCGCGCTTGCCGACACAACAAACTCGCCTTGTATCGCACTGCGCTGCCGCAGCCTGAACATCAGCTGGCGCTCCACGCCAGCGAATCGGCCGCAGCGAACGCGGCTCGCAAGACACTTGGGGCCGTGGAAACAACGAGGGTCAAGGTCAACATGGTTGGCGCTTCCACGATGCCGCGATTCAACGCGATGCAACACCAAGTTTCTTCACCACATGTTTGTGGCTTTTGCGCTTGAGCGGCCCGGCGACCGGACACACCTCGGCTGCCTATGCGAACAGCGTATTGGCAAGCTAAACCCGCACCATCCGGAAATACACGAACTGGCCGCGCTAGTCGCGAACGAACGATCAGGCAAGCGTCTTCGGGGATCCGCAGGTGTAGCAAAAGAACAGGCTTGCTGAAGTCGAATCGGTCACCGATCTCGCCGGCGGTCAATTCGCCTTGCTTGAGAACGGCAAGGATCTTGCGGCGCGGTGCCAAGGCCAGTGTTCCAAAACATGCACTGTCGCAGGTTCTCTAGTTAGCCAATCAATTGACCGCAAACCGACGCTACGCCGGCGCTAGACCACTGTCAATGGCGATCCACGCGCGTGCACCCGACAGCGTCGCGGCAAGGCCTCCCAGCTTCGGTGGCCTGCGTCAGACCAGTTCGGCCCTCACAATCAACAAGAGACGCGCGCTCACGCGCTGATGTCCGATTCCTGTTAAAAGTGCATTCATTCTCAGAACCACCCACGAAGAAGCGCCCCATGACCCTGCGCCTATGGACGCACCTGAACTCCGCTGCGTTGCTGGCCAGTGATCTGCGTCCGGCCGACGCCGCTGTTCTCATTGCTGCAAGCGCCGCAGAGCTGCGTGCTGGCACGTAAGTCAAGCGCCAGCCCGGTACGCCGGCGGGCCAGACATCAGCGCGCCAGCAGCACACCGGAACTCGTTCAGGGGTTTACTAGAAGGGCACCAACTCTACACGGCGATTCTTGGCTCGACCGGCTTCATCGGCGTTGCTGGCGACTGGGGCCAAGGCACTCACGCCGTTCGCGCTCAAACGGGCAGCGGCGATTCCGTAGCCCTGTTGCAGTGCCCCGCTAACGGCCTTGGCGCGCGCTTTGGACAACGCAAAGTTCTGGTCAAGGCCGCCCTGATTGTCGGTGTGACCGACCACGTGCAGCTTCAGGTTCGGGTCAATCTGCATCAACTTGGCGATTTCGTCCAAAGCGTCCTTCGACTCGGCTTTCGTCGCGCTCGACCCGGTGTCGAAGTAAATTCCGTAGAGCGCCACACGGCCAGTGCTGGCGATGGCCTTCTGCATTTCAGTGGCGGATATCGTCACCATCTTTTGCTCGCGCGCCTTCAGTTCCAGCACATCGACGATGACGATTGTGCGCTCGTTGAACGCTTTGCAGTAGAGATCGTTGCGGCCGGAGAAGCTGTGCACCATGACATAGCCGCGTTCAGACACGGCGAAACTTGCGAAGCGCTGATCGGTCAGATCCATAGTCTGCGCGCAATGGCCGTTGGTGAAAGCCTCCTCGGTGATGCGACTGTTGGGCCACAGCTTCATCGCCACACTTTGCTCCCCGCCGCCACCGTCGGAGTTGCGCGCCGGGTCACCACCGCAGGCAGCTGCCGCACATTCAAACCGCTTTACCGCTTCGGCTTCGCGCAGGCTTTGCTCGTAACCCCGCAACGCTTCAAGCGGTGATCGCCCAGCCGGAAGCAGATACACCAGACGTGTGCGCGCACCTTCCAGAGTTTCGCCGGATTTGAAGTCTAAGACGCGATTGTTCATCTCGTCGCGCGCATCCGCATCAGCGCCGGGTGCCAGCGGGCCGGTTGCGAAGCGATACTCGTCGAAGGCGCTGAAAGCCCCGCTCACCAAGACACTCCCCTCGTAGCGCGGCAGCCACGGCAGGTCGGTGGCTGCCGCGCTGTCGCGCGCGGGAATGCTGGCGTCTGCGAGCGCAGGCCTGGTCGATGTCATACAGACGGCCACAAGCATGGCAGTGACGAGGGTCAAGATGGCTTGGTTGTTCATGTTGTGTCCTGCTTGATCTGAAGTTGAATGCCGCGCAACAATGGTTGAGGTAACGACGACCTGTGTGTGACGGCTGCCTGCTGGAGGCTAGGCCACCACCCGCGCTTGCCGCGTTCGGGTTCACGCCCGGCCTGCTGTCGCCCGCCAATCCGCGGACGCCTCGTGCGCGTCAGTTTTCGAAGCCGTTGCTGAAGATCGGGTCCGCCGGCGGCACAATGGCTCCGCCCCGGAAGCGTGCAATCGAAATGCTGTATGGCGGCAGGTTCGAAGCGCCACTCAGATAGCTGCCGCCGAGCAAGACGCGACCCGCCGAATCGACGCTCGATTGCGCCGGCAGGTTGTTGCCATTCGCATCGCCTAAACCACCAGTTGCCGCATAGAGCGCTACGCTATTGCTAGGCCCAGCAGTGCCCCAGTTGGCCGTTGCGACCAGCAAGCTGTTCATGCCTTGGGCGAAGAACGCAATGCCATCCAAGCCGCTGGTGCCAGTCAATACAATGCTGCTGTTGGCCGCATTGGGATCGACCCAATGTACGCCGCCAATACGATATTGCGAGGTAGCGGCGAAACCGCCATCGGTCAATACCTCATTGGCATAGTCACCATTGGGAGCAACCTTCTGCACAAAGGCTTGGCTGATGAAATTCGGCGCACCGCTATTGCGCGTACCGGCATAGACCCATTGCGCGGGGCTAGCAGACAGATTGACGCTCGCAGCTTCAACGAAGTCGCTGGTCGTACCCTGAGAGCCGTAAAAAATGACCCGTCGCCCGCTGTTGATCGCGGTGTACGTACCCTGAAAGCTGCAGCTTGGCGAACAGAACCCCGTGTTGTAACTGCCGCTGTTGAGCAAGCGCGTCAGCGCAATGCGTGACACGCCATTGTCGGTTGCCGTACCTGCGATGTAGATCAGGTTGCTGGTGGCCGTTACGGCGATGGCACGGTCCGTATTGGTTGAGGAAAGATCAAACGGCACAGTCCTCTTCCCGTTGCCGTTGAAGCTCGCATCCAATGCGCCGTTGGCTTGGAGACGAACGATGCCGAAATCCGTGTCGTTCGGCGAAAGGCGAACCTGACCCACCACCACAATTTTATCCGATATTGGCTCAATGCCTACGCCAAAGGCCCGATCCTCATTGCCATTGAAGTCGATCGTGACGGCGCCGTCGCCATCAAAAGCGACGTCAGGCTGACCATTCGGGAGCAGGCGAACGACTTTGTAGTCGAACGCCGTGCCGAACTGTTCAGTGCCTACGATCACAATGCGGCCTTGGCTATCGATGGCTGCGGCCTTGACCAGCACCGGATCAAGGACCACGCCGCCGCTGAGCTTGGAAAATGAGGCCGCAACCGTTTGCGGCACAGTCAACGCTCCGACCAGTGCACCAGCGGCGTTGAAGGGATATAGCGCCAGGCAGTGCCGTCCTGCTGGGCATGAGAGATTGTTATCATAATAAGCCACGGCGACCGAGGTCCCGTCTGGGCGCTGCAGGTGCGCAAGCACGCGAAAGTCAGCACCGGGGAATGGCGCGTTGTACCTACCCCCCGTTGCAAATGCCGGGTCAAGGCCAAATGGCACGGAACCTGCGTGTGCTGCAGGCGGCCAGAGGTAGGCGACAAACAGGATGCTGAGTAGCGCTTTGACGTTCATTGGCTTGGTTCGCTTCGGGTTTTGCAAGATTCAGGATTGAAAGTACGGTTGGTTGGATTTATCGTGCGCGTTGGGACGAGCGCCATGCACACGCAGCGTGGCCGGATCCGTCCACGATTCGGTAGTGTCGCCGGCCGTAGTGACGGCAAGCGCGAGTGTCAGGGACTTGAAGTACATCTGAAGTTCTCGGCAAACAGAGCGGCAGCCCAGCACCGGCGACTCGCTGACCGACCTTCGGGTAGCGATCGAAATTGGGCGCGTTGTCTGAGAATTCGCGAAGCGGCTGCGCCGACGGACATCGACATTGGATGCCCGATCCTGATTGCCGCAGGTGCAGGCCTTTTTTCAGCCTGGTTTCGCTACCGGAGTCGGTTGCGCGCCGGGTCGGCGCCACGTGATGCCGAGCGACAGCGCCGATCCGTTCAGACCGGTGGGGCGTTTTGGCAGACTTGGATCGGCGTCAGCCCTCGGTGCGCCATGCGTTCCAGCGCACCACGCTGGGATGCTGAGCGCCAAGTTCTCGCGCCAACGCATCGCTGAGGCCGCTTTGTGTTGCGAGCGTTCCGGTTTGGCGCGCTTGCCACAGTTGCAACCAGATGCGATCAATGCCCTCGCTCGTGTCATCGATGGGTGGATTCAGCAGCAACGGCTTGATGAGCTGCTCTGCGAGTGTTTTGTGCCCAGCAGCCAGTAAACGCTCGGCTGAACCCAGCCGCTGGCGGACTGCACCGCGAACGGCAAGGCCCCCCTGGGCAGAGATCGCAGCCAGTGCCTCATCGACGGCAACGACATTCGAGTCGCTTGGCTCGCGGTTGAGCAGGATCAACGCGCGGACGGCGCGCAACGAAGCGGCAATGGCGGGTGAATCAGTCTGGGTGACGGAGGCGAGCATGGTTTCCGCAAACGTGTTGTTGCTCACCCAGTTGGCAATGTCGGCAACGGCCAGCCGCACACGTTGGCAATCGAGCGCATCCGGCCCCACGGCCGCGCAGAACGCGCTGCTGGCGCTGCCGCCCAACGCTACTGCGCGGGTGTCTTGTCCCATCAAGGCCAGTGCGCGTGCCATCGATACCTGTCGTGCTGCGCGCGATGTGACGTTCTCGCTTGCCGATGCGTGCGCTTCGATGTCTTCGTAGAGGGCGAGGGCTTTTGCGGGATGTCCGCTGACCTGCTCAAGATTGGCCAGATTCGTTGACGCCGTGAGGAAGGTCGCCATTGACTGCAGCCCTGCGCGCTGCCAATCGTCGAGACCGCGTCTGGCCCATTGCCTCGCGAGCGCGATATCGCCAGCGTACATGGCGTTGAGTGCCGCATTGGTGCGCAACTGACCCAGACGCATCGGGCTGATGTAGGCGTCCGCGTCCGACCACTCGACCGCACGACGCGCCTGCTCCAAGGCGCCCGCAACATCGCCACGCGCCCGCAAAAGCTGTGCGCGAACGATGGCGAGCGAGGCGCGCGCCAGACGGGCGCGGGACTTCGGCACTTGGCTTAACACGGCCTCGCCCTGGGCAAGAATGGCCTCGACCTCGTCGATGCGACCTACGCGCAAGTACGCTGCCGCGAGCGATTCCGCGAAACTCACTTGCTCCCACGGACTCAAGCGCGCACGCCGTGGGGACAGCGCCTCCAGCACTGCGATCGCGGGAGCGTAGTTGGTTCGCGTGATCTGCAGGTCTGCTACTGCGATCTGCAAGGAATCCTGTGCATCGGGATCCTGCGACCACGCGGTTTGTTTGGTGTCGGCGAGTTGCTCGATCAACGCTTCCGGCGCGATCGGCGTCTCGCTGGCCAGTAGTCGATTGAACAGGATTGCGTAGTGCTCCTGCAGCAACTCCTGGCGACGCAGTTCGCGGGTGGCGGCGTCCCGCTCCTGTTCGGCTTGAGCGGCATACGCGGTCGCCAGCTGCGCCTGCCAAAGCGCCGTGGCGGTTGCCGCGATCAACACCATGGCAACCACCAGCAGTGCGCCCCTGCGTCGCAGCCACTTGCCGAGCAGATAGCGGCGCCCGCCCGCGTGTGCCTGCACCGGCAAGTGGAGCTGCCAGCGTTCCAGCTCGGCATCGAACTCGGCAACGCTGGCGTAGCGTGCCTGCGGTTCCTTGCGCATGGCGCGCTGCAGGATTGCGGCGAGATCGCGATCCAGATCAGGCGGCAGCTTTGGGGTGTCTTCCAGCACTGCCCGGACTTGCGCGCTTGCCGGCATATCGAGAAACGGGCCTTGCCCACCCAACAGCCGGCACCCCATCGCAGCCAAGCCATATACGTCGGTGGCAGCAGTGCTGCGCTCGCCGCGGACCTGCTCGGGCGCTGCAAACGCCAGCGTGTAGCCCGCACTGGTGGCGCTGGCGTCCGCCTGCAGGGACTGTGCGACGCCAAAGTCGAGCAGCACGACGCGTCCATCGGCATCGATCAGGATATTGGCCGGCTTGATGTCGCGATGCAGTACCAACTGCGCGTGAGCGTAGGCCACGATGCCGGCGACCTTGCGCAGCAGCGCAACGCGTTCGCGCAGCGACAGCTGCTTCGTGTCGGCATAGAAGTCGATCGGTTGGCCAACTATGCGCTCGATGACCAGATATGGCGCACCATCGTCCAGCACGCCGCCGTCGATCATCGACGGCAAACCCGGATGCTTGAGCGAAGCAAGCATCTGACGCTCGCGCAGCATGCGCCGCACGGCATCGGGAGATGGCGGCGAGCCCAGCGGCACTTTCAGCACTGCCTGCTGTTCGAAGCCACCCTCGATGCGCGAGACCGCCAGCGCGATGGCCTGGCCGCCGCGACCCAGCTCGCCGTCGATCCGCCACCGACCCAGCGCCTCGCCCTTGCTGAACGCACGGTCCAAGCTCACGCGCTGTGCGGCAGGAACCTCGAAAAAGCCCGCGTGGCGCTCAAGGCCGCGCAGCAGTTTTCGCACGGCAGCAACGGCCGCTGGATCAAAGCGCTCTGCCAGCGAATCCAGTTGCTCGAGCTGCTGGCCGTCGTCGTGCTCGGCCAGCAGATCGAACAGCGCATCCATCTGTGCCAGCAGTTTGCTGTCAGCCGGCGTTGGGATGGGTTCAGTCGTCATCCAGTACCTCGGATAACAACGCGCGCGCCTGCAGCCAGTCGCGACGAATGGTTTTCTCGGTCACGCCGAGCAAGTCTGCGATTTCCTGATTCTCGAACCCGGCAAAGAAGCGCATCTCGACGACTTGCACAAGGCGCGCGTGGCGGGTGCGCATGGCGCTCAAGGCCGCATCGATGGCCAGAAGGCGATCCATGTCACGCGCCTCGAATACGATAGGGGAATCGTCTGCCAGAGTGACGAGCGGGGCGTCGCGTTTCTGTGCGCTGCGTGCGCGGATATAATCGATCAAGGTGTTGCGCACGACGACGGCAAAAAGCGCGAAGTAGTGCTCGCGATCCTTGCTGCCGTGGGTCGAGGGGAGGCGCAGGAATGCCTCGTTGACGAGTGCGGTCGTATTCAGTGTGGCAACCGGCATCCGCCGCCGCTGGCCTGCGGCAATGGCGCGCAATCGGGCATAGGCGGCGGGCAGAAGTGATTGTTCCAGAGCGGCGGTCGGGCCAGTGGTTGCTGGTCCGAAGTCGGTCGGATCATCGTGATTCATGCCCGTCTTATTCCCATGGACAGCCGGTCGTAGGGCGCATCATGGCATTCCGAATGCCGCGATGAAACGCCGGCCCCGGCAGCGTCGGCCACGCCTTTTGCTTGAGCTGCTCGCCGGGGCCTCCGTCCCGCCGATTCATGCCGGGTTCTTGTCCCCCCGCCCGATCGTGGCAGTCGACATTCAGGGTTGCCGGGCGGGCGCCAGCGTCGCAACCCGCGCTCCGGCACGCTCGCCTGCGCAGTCTCGCTATGCTTGACCCGCGCCGGAGGAACATCCGGACCTTGCCCGGAGGCTCCATGAACACCACTCCCATGCGACAACTGTCGGCGCGCGCGATCATTCTGTCGGTGATACTCGCGATGATCCTGGCGGCAGCGAACACCTATCTCGGTCTGTTCGCGGGGCTGACCATCGCCACGGCGATTCCAGCCGCCGTGATGTCGATGGCGGTGCTGCGCCTGTTCGGCGGTGGCAGCATCCTCGAAAACAACATCGTGCAGACCGGCGCCTCGGCCGGCTCGTCGATCGCCGCCGGCGTGATCTTCACCATTCCCGCGCTGGTGATCCTCGGTTACTGGCAGGATTTCCGCTATTCGTGGGTGTTCGCGATCGCCGGGCTCGGTGGCCTGCTCGGCGTGCTGTTCTCGGTGCCGCTGCGGCGCACGATGATCGTCGACGATCCGCTGCCGTTTCCGGAAGGCAAGGCAGCGGCCGAAGTGCTCAAGGCCGGCGACAATCCCGGTCCGGGATTGAAGCTGCTGGGCATCGCGGCGGCGGTCGGCGCGCTGGTCAAGCTCGCCGCCGAGAGCGGCCTGCGCATGATCCCCGACAACGCCGCGGGCGCCACCTTCATCGGCAAGTACCTGGGCTACATGGGCACCAACCTGTCGCCGGCACTGCTCGGCGTGGGCTACATCGTGGGGCTCAACATCGGCATCGTGGTGCTGTCGGGCAGCGTGCTGTCTTACAACATCGCGATTCCGCTGTATCACATGCTGGCACCCAGCTTCGATCCGCAACTGGCAGCGCAGCTGGCGGGCTTGAGCGCGGCCGATGCGGCAGGCCTGATTCGCGCCGAGAAGATCCGCTTTCTCGGTGTCGGTGCGATGCTCATCGGCGGCATCTGGACCCTGTTCTCGCTGCGCAAGTCCCTGCTGTCGGGCGTGCGCAGCGGCATCGCTGCCGCACGCAAGGGCAGCGGTGCTGCGGTTGCCGAGACCGAGCGCGACCTGCCGATGAAATGGATGCTGATCGCGCTGGTGATCTTCGTGCTGCCGCTGCTGATGCTCTACCAGGCGATCGTCAACGACTGGTTCGTCAGCGTGCCGATGACCATCATCATGATCGTCGCCGGATTCCTGTTCGTATCGGTGTCGGCCTATCTGGCGGGTCTGGTCGGCTCATCGAACAACCCGGTCTCCGGCATTACCGTCGCGACGATCCTGTTCGCCTCGGTGGTGCTGTTGCTGCTGCTGGGTGCGGATTCGCCGATCGGCGCGGTCGCCGCGATCATGATCGGTGCGGTGGTGTGCTGCGCGGCGGCGGTCGGCGGCGACAACCTGCAGGATCTCAAGGCCGGCTATCTGGTCGGCGCCACGCCATGGAAGCAGCAGCTGATGCTGGGCATCGGCGCGCTGTCGTGCGCGCTGGTGATGGCGCCGGTGTTGAACCTGCTCGCGCAGGCCTACGGCATCGGACCGGCCACCGCCGAACATCCGAACTCGCTCAATGCGCCGCAGGCGACGTTGATGGCCTCGGTGGCCAAGGGCATGTTCGGCGGCGAACTGCCGTGGGACATGATCGCGCTGGGCGGCGTGGTCGGCGCGTTGATCATCGCCCTCGACAGCTGGCTGAAGTCGCGCAACTCGACCTTTCGGGTGCCGGTGCTGGCCGCTGCGATCGGCATCTACCTGCCGCTGGAGCTGATGGTGCCGATCTTCCTCGGCGGACTGCTCGCATATCTGGTCGAGCGCAAGCACAAGGTGGCCGCGCACGACGAGGCCGCGCGCGACCGCATCCACCGGCCGGGCACGCTGTTCGCGGCTGGCCTGATCACCGGCGAGGCGCTGATGGGCATCGCGATCGCGGTGCCGATCGTGATCAGCGAACGTGCCGACGTACTGGCGCTGCCAGCGAGCCTGCACTTCGGCCAGATTGCGGGGCTGGCGGTGCTGGCGGTGGTGGGGTGGATGCTGTATCGGTCGGCGGCGAAGGCTGCGTGAGGACTTCTGACGTACGGTGATTCGGGTGGTGGGCCGAGGCCCACCCTGCGCATCCGCGGCATCGTGCGATTCTGGCGCCGGCAAGCGACACGCACCCCCCATGCCATCCGACACATGACGCGGCCGGCTGAGCCGCCCACCATGCACTCTCAGGGATGCCCTGCGACGCCGAGGTGTCGTGGCCTCGATCCCTTGTTCGCCGCCCCTCGGGCGGATTCCAGCATCCCTGTGGCGGAGACAGCCCATGCAACGTCGTGAATTCCTCAAGTATTCGGGCCTCGGGCTCGGCGCCCTGCTGTTGCCCGCGCACGGTCGCGTGATCGCTGCCGAAGCGCTGACCACGCAGATGGATGTGGCGGTCAAGAAGCGACTCGCCGATGTGGTGCTGGCGGCCGCGCGCACTGCGGGTGCGAGCTACACCGATGTGCGCATCGGTCGCTACCTGCAGCAGTTCGTGATCACCCGCGAGGACAAGGTACAGAACGTGGTCAATACCGAGTCGACCGGTATCGGCATCCGCGTGATCGCCGGCGGCGCATGGGGCTTTGCCGCGACCAACAGCCTGACCGACGACGCGGTGGCGGCGGCCGCCAGGCAGGCGGTGGCGATCGCCAAGGCCAATGCGCGGCTGCGCACGGAACCGGTGCAACTGGCCCCGGTCAAGGGCGCAGGCGAGGTCTCGTGGGCCACCCCGATCAAGAAGAACGCGATGGAAGTGCCGATCAAGGACAAGGTCGAGCTGCTGCTGGGCGTGAACGCCGAGGCGACCAAGGCCGGCGCCGATTTCGTCAACTCCATCCTGTTCCTGGTCAATGAGCAGAAGTACTTCGCCTCCACCGACGGCTCCTACATCGACCAGGACGTGCACCGCATCTGGGCGCCGTTCACGGTCACCGCGATCGACAAGGCCAGCGGCAAGTTCCGCAATCGCGACGGCCTGTCGACGCCGGCAGGACTGGGCTTCGAATACCTCGACGGCTCGGCCAGCGGCCGCGTCGTGCTGCCCGGCGGCGCGGTGGTTTATGGCGACTCCTACGACATGGTCGCCGATGCCAAGGCCGCCGCCCAGCAGGCGCGCGAGAAGCTCAAGGCCAAGTCGGTCAAGCCCGGCAAGTACGACCTGGTGCTCGATCCCTCGCATCTGTGGCTGACCATCCACGAAAACGTCGGCCATCCGCTGGAACTCGATCGCGTGCTCGGCTACGAAGCCAACTTCGCCGGTACCAGCTTCGCGACGCTGGACAAGTGGCGCTCGAAAGACTTCAAGTACGGCAGCGACAAGGTCACCCTGTTCGCCGACAAGGTGCAGCCCGGTTCTCTGGGCGCGGTCGGTTACGACGACGAGGGCGTCAAGACCAAGCGCTGGGATCTGGTCAAGGACGGCATCCTGGTCAACTACCAGGCGATCCGCGACCAGGCCCACATCATCGACGAGAAGGAGTCGCAAGGCTGCTGCTATGCGGACTCGTGGTCGAGCGTGCAGTTCCAGCGCATGGCCAATGTCTCGCTGGAACCCGGCAAGGACAAGCTGTCGCCGCAGGAGATGATCAAGGACGTCGAAAACGGCATCTACATCGTCGGCGACGGTTCGTTCTCGATCGACCAGCAACGCTACAACGCGCAGTTCGGCGGCACGCTGTTCTACGAGATCAAGAACGGCAAGGTCACCGAGCCGCTGGAAGACGTGGCCTACCAGATCCGCACGCCCGAGTTCTGGGGCGCATGCGTGGGAATCTGCGATCAATCCGACTATCGCTTCGGCGGCTCGTTCTTCGACGGCAAGGGGCAGCCCGGCCAATCCTCGGCGGTCTCGCACGGCTCGTCGACCGCGCGCTTCAACGGCATGAATGTCATCAACACCGCGCGCAGCCTCGGCTGAGCCTGGATCGAGGAATCACGACCATGACCCTGTATACCGAGCAAGACGCGCGCGCCCTCCTCGACAAGGTAATCAAGCTGTCGAAGGCCGACGAGATCACCGCGACCCTGACCGGCAGCAGCTCCGGCAATGTGCGTTTTGCACTGAACAATGTGTCTACCAGCGGACTGGTGCTGGACACCTCGCTGGCGGTAACCGTCGCGTTCGGCAAGCGGGTGGGCACCACCACCATCAACGAGTTCGACGACGCCGCGCTCGAGCGCGTGGTGCGCCGCGCCGAAGAGCTGGCCAAGCTCGCGCCGGAGAACCCCGAATTCGTGCCGGCGATCGCCAAACAGACCTACAAGGCGAGCCCGACCTTCGTCGAAAAAACCGCCGCCATCACGCCCGAGTATCGTGCACAGGTCGCCGCAGACTCGATCGAACCTTGTCGCGACGAGAAGCTGATCGCGGCCGGCTACTTCGTCAACCAGGAAAGTTTCCAGGCGATCGCCAACAGCAACGGCAACTTCGGCTACCAGCGCAGTACCAATGTCGATTTCACCTGCACCGTGCGCACTGAAGACGGCAGCGGCTCGGGTTGGGTCGGCCGCAATGTCGACGATGTGACGCAGTTCGAGGCCAAGACCGAGATCAAGACCGCGATCGGCAAGGCCAAGGGCTCGGCCAACGCCAAGGCGCTGGAACCGGGCAAGTACACGGTGGTGCTGGAACCCGCCGCCAGCGCCGGGATGATCTCGTTCATGATGTTCGGTTTCGATGCGCGACAGGCCGACGAGGGCCGCAGCTTCCTGACCAAGAAGGGCGGCGGCAATCGTGTTGGCGAGCAGGTGTTCGACGAACGGGTCAACGTGCACGCCGATCCGTGGGACGAGAATGCACCGGTGGCGCCGTGGGATGAGGAAGGCCTCGCGCGCGAGCGCATGCCTATCATCACCAAGGGCAAGGTCGACTATCTGCAGTATTCGCGGTTCTGGGCCAAGCAGAAGGAAAAGCGCGCGGTCGGCCGCTTTGGCAACCTGCTGATGGAAGGTGGCAGCAAGAGCACCGCCGAGCTGGTGGCTTCGACCAAGCGTGGCGTACTGGTAACCCGCACCTGGTACATCCGGATGGTCGATCCGCAGACCGTGCTGCTCACGGGCTTGACCCGCGACGGCACCTTCTACATCGAGAACGGCGAGATCAAGTACCCGATCAAGAACTTCCGCTTCAACGAGTCGCCGGTGATCATGCTCAACAACGTCGAGGAGTTCGGCAAACCGCAACGACTCAGCGGCGATGAATCGCCCTACATCATGTCGATCCCGCCGATGAAGCTGCGCGACTTCACCTTCAGCTCGCTGTCCGACGCCGTATAGTCCGGAGCGAGGGTCCGGGGTTCAGCCCGGACCCTCGCTTGCGGGTGCGACGCGAACCCGGCCAGCCGATTGCCCTGTCCGCCCGCCGATGAACCGTTCCCAATTCCTGCGCCTGCTGCTCGGCACCGCCGCATTCGGCGGCAGCTTGCCGATTGCTCGCGGCGCGCTCGCGGCGAGTGCGAGCGACTACGATTTCTGGTTCACCCGCCTGATGTACGAATCCGGCGACTGGGATGTCGACCAGCGGATGCCGTCGAACCTGGCCGATGCGCTGCTGCAGTACACCAAGCTGCGCGTCGATCCCACCGAGCACGTGCTGCCGCTGGCCGACCCGCGCATGCTGCTCGCACCGTTTTGCTATCTGGCCGGCCACAAGCTGGTCGAGTTCAACGACGACGAGCGGCGCAACTTCGAGCGCTATGTGCGGCAGGGCGGTTTCGTGTTCGTCGACGACTGCAACCACGACATCGACGGTTTGTTCGCGCGCTCCTTCGAGGCGCAGATGGCAAGCATCTTCGGCGCCGATGCGATGCCGAAGATTCCGAACAACCATCCGATCTACCGCAGCTTCTTTACTTTCGATGGGCCACCGACGACCAGCTTCGAGCTGAATGGCTGGGGGGACGATTTGGTCCACGACTATCTGCGCGGAATCAGCATCGACGGTCGGCTGGGCGTGCTCTACAGCAACAAGGACTACGGCTGCGAGTGGGACTACGACTGGCGCAACAAGCGCTGGCTGGCCGAGGACAACACCCGCTTTGCGGTCAATATCGTGATGTACGCACTCAATGCCTGAACCATGGACACGCCGATGAGCCAGTCGCTGACCGAATCCGATATCGCCGCAGGGCTCGCACGCCTGGATCAACTGCGGCACGCCATCGGCACCGCCGTGGTCGGCCAGGCCGAGGTCGTCGAGCAGCTGCTGGTCGGTCTGCTCGCCGGCGGCCACTGTCTGATCGAGGGCGTGCCGGGTCTGGGCAAGACCCTGCTGGTGCGCACGCTCGGACAAGCGCTGGCGCTGTCGTTCCGCCGCGTGCAGTTCACCCCCGACCTGATGCCCAGCGACATCATCGGCACCGAGATCCTCGAAGAAGATCACGGCACCGGCAAACGCTACTTCAAGTTCCAGCAGGGTCCGGTGTTCACCAACCTGTTGCTCGCCGACGAGCTCAACCGCACGCCGCCGAAAACCCAGGCTGCACTGCTGGAAGCGATGCAGGAACGCACCGTCAGCTACGGCGGCACGACCTATCCGCTGCCGCGACCATTCTTCGTGCTGGCGACCCAGAATCCGATCGAACAGGCCGGCACCTATCCGCTGCCGGAAGCGCAGCTGGACCGCTTTCTGCTGCACGTGCATGTCGACTATCCCGGCGCCGACGAGGAGCGCGCGATCATCGTGCAGACCACGGGTGCTGCGACCGCAGCCGTGCCGCAGGTGATGGACGCCGAGGCGTTGCTCGCCCTGCAGGCGCTGGCAAGGCAGGTGCATGTCGGCGCCGATCTGCTCGACTGGATCACGCGCCTGGTGCGCGCAACGCGCCCGGCACACAGCAGCGTCGCTGCGGTGCGCGAATGGGTGCGCTGGGGCGCCGGTCCGCGTGCTGGACAGGCACTGGTGCTGGCCGGCAAGGCGCGCGCGTTGTTGCACGGTCGGCTCGCAGTGACCCAGGCCGATATCGAAGCGCTTGCCGGCCCCGTGCTGCGCCACCGCCTGCTGCTGTCGTTTGCCGCCGACGCCGAGGGACGATCCGCCGATGAAGTGATCGGTGCACTGCGCGATGCGGTGCCGCTCAAGCGCTGATCCTGCATCGGACTGCAGCGCATGGCCATCGCCGAACTGATTCCGCCGGCATTGCAGGGCGAGCTCAAGTCGCTGCGGCTTGCCTCGCGCCGTGCGGCTGCCGGTGGCGCGGTCGGTGCGCACGCCAGTCGCTGGCGCGGCAGCGGGCTGGAGTTCGCGCAGTACCGGGCCTATGAGCCGGGCGACGAGCCGCGGCGCATCGACTGGCGTCTGTTTGCACGCTCGGATCGATTGTTCGTGCGCGAATCCGAGCGCGACAGCAACCTCGATGTCTGGCTGCTGCTGGATGCGAGCGCCTCGATGCTCGGTGCCGATCTCGCACGCCCCGGGCAGACCAAGTTCGACGCCGCGCGCAGCCTGCTCGCATGCCTTGCATCGATCGCCCTGCGGCAAGGCGATCGGGTCGGGCTGGTCATCGTCGCGACACCAGCGCTGCAGTGGCTCGCGCCGGCAGTGGGCATGCGCCAGCTCGATCGCGTGCTGCTGGCGCTGTCGCGCGCCACGCCCGGCGGGCCGGCGCCCGACGAGATGCAGTTGCGGCCGCTATGGCAGCGCATTCCGCAACAAGCCATGGTCGTGCTGGCTTCGGATTTCTTCGATCCGCCGTGCGTCGAGATGGCGATCCGGCTGGCCGGTGCGCAGCGTGAGGTGCTGGCGCTGGAGGTACTCGGTGCCGATGAGCGCGATTTTCCGTTCCGCGGCGGGCACCGTTTCGTCGATCCGGAATCCGGCGCTGAACTGGCGCGCGATGCCGACAGCGCGCGGCGCGACTATCTGCAACGCTTCGCGCACGACCGCAGCGTGTTGCGCACGCGACTGGCAGGCGCTGGCGTGCGCCACGCGCTGCACACGCTCGATGCACCGCTGCGCGATGCCTTGCGCCGCCTGCTCGGCGCGCAGGGAACCGGCCCATGAACATCAGCTTCGCCCGGCCTGCACTGCTATGGGCGCTGGCGAGCCTGCTGTTGCCGCTGTTGATCCATCTGGTGCGCCGCCGGAAGTCGCAACCGACGCCGTTCGCGGCAATGCGCTGGCTGGGTGCGGGTGCAGCACCGCGGCGGCGCATCCGGCTGGTCGATCCGCTGCTGTTGCTGTTGCGGATGTTGCTGCTGGCGGCGCTGGTTGGCTGGCTGGCGCTGCCGTGGTTCGATCCGCCGCCGGCAGCGTCGACGCACTGGGCGCTGGTCGTGCCGGGTGTCGATCCGGTCGCGGCGCGCGCGAAGGTTCCGTCCGACGCGATCGCGCGCTGGCTGGCGCCGGGGTTTCCGCCGCTGGATCAAAGCCCCGCAGCACCGCAGGCGACCGCCAGTCTGTTACGCGAGTTCGATGCGCAGCGCCATCCGGACGAACGCATCAGCGTGATCGCGCCGCCGCAGGTCGACGGGCTCGACGGTGCGCGGCCGGTGCTGCGGCGCACACTCGAACTGATCGAAGTCGCGGCTGCGGCCAAGGTGGCGACGACTGCCGCCGCCGCATCGCGCCCACTGCGCATCGCGCTGCGCTACAGCGCCGAGCGCGAGCCGGCTGCCCGTTACCTGCGCGCAGCGGTGGCGGCGTGGAATGCGCTCGAACCCGACAGTGCGATTCTCGACGCGGCCGCGATCGACACCCCGCTGGGCGGATCGTTCGATTGGCTATGGTGGCTCGGCGCGGCCCTGCCCGAGGCACAGCAGCGCTGGCTCGCCGAGGGCGGCATCGTGCTCAGCGATACGCCAGTAACGGATGCGGACAGCCCGATCGTGTGGCGCGACGACGCGGGGCGCAGCATTGCGCGCGCCGTCGGCGACGGCCGCGGGCGGCGCATTGGATTGGATCGCGCACTCGATCCGCAAGCGCTGCCGCTGCTGCTCGATGGTCGCTTTCCGCAGCAGTTGCGCGGCGCATTGCAGGGCCAGCCTGCCGCGCCAACCACTGCAGCGGCGACATTCCTGATCCCGGACACTCTCGATAGTGGCAGCGCTGTGCGACGACCGGCCACCTACGCGTTGAGCCTGCTGGTCGCGATCCTGTTTGCGCTGGAACGCTTGCTGGCCAGCGCGCGTCGGCGCCCGGAGCTCGCATGACGCGCTTCTCGCCCGCCGAACTGCTGCTGCCAGTGCGGCGCCGGCGCATCGGCATCGGCGTGCTGTTCGCACTCGGCCCCGCGCTGGCACTGCTGGCGCTCGTCGCGCGCCTGGGCATGCCGGATTTCGGCCTGGCCGCGATTGGCGCTGGTACTGGCGTGCTGATCGCGATCGGCGCGTGGCGCCACGCCCGCGCAATCGACGCGCGCTGGCTTGCACGACGTCTGGATCATGCGCGTGGCGATCTGGAGTTCAGCAGCGATCTGCTGTTCGCCGACGAAGCGAACCTCGCGCCCGTGCAGCGGCTGCAGCGCGCGCGGGTGGTCACGCGACTTGCTGCAGAGCCTGCGACGGATCTGCGCGAGCGATTTCCACGCGCAGCCATCGCGTGGTCGCTGGGGCTGTCGCTGCTGGCCATCGTTGCGGTCGCTTCGTGGCCCACATCGCCGCCGGTGGTTGCGCGCGCGAGCGAGTCCTCCGCCACGACCGCTGCGCTGGTACCGGCACGCATCATCGGCGCCGAACTTGGCATCGATCCACCCGCCTACACGGGGCTTCCCAAGCGCAGCGTAGCCACGCTCAGCACCCGTGCGGAGATCGGTGCAAGCCTGCAGTGGCGTCTGCGCACCGAGGGCGCAGTCGAGGCCGTGGCGCTGCGCTGGCACGACGGCAGCAGTCTGCCGCTCACGCGCGATGGCGACAGCTGGACTACGGCAACCACGCTCACCGAATCCACGCTCTATCGCGTGCTGCTCGACACCGGCGAGGGCAACATCGAGGGCGAACTGCAGCGCATCGATGCAATCGTGGATGCCGCACCGGAGATCCGCGTGCTGGCACCCGATCGCACTCTGACCGAACTGGTCGATGGCCAGACCCGCTGGGCGCTGCACTTCGAGGCTCGCGACGACTATGGCGTGGGTGCCACCACGCTGGATCTGACCCTCGCCCAGGGCAGCGGCGAGAACATCGCGTTCAAGGAGCAGCGCATCGCCTTGCGCGGCAGCGGCGAGCCGCGCCTGAAGACGTTTCGCCACCAGCTCGACCTGCCAGCGCTCGGCATCGCGGCGGGCGACGATGTGATCGTGCGGGTGAGCGTGGCCGACAATCGCACGCCGCGACCGAACGTTTCGCGCAGCGCCAGCTTCATCCTGCGCTGGCCGCCGGAGTCCGGTGCCGAGGGCAGCGGCATCGACGGCATGGTGCAGCGGCTGCTGCCGGCATACTTCCGCAGCCAACGGCAGATCATCATCGACACCGAAGCGCTGCTCGCGCAGCGCGGCAGTCTCGATGCCGACACCTTCGGCGCGCGCTCGAACGTGATCGGCGCCGATCAGCAGCTGCTGCGCTTGCGCTATGGGCAGTTCCTCGGCGAAGAAGCGGAAACCTACGGTGCACCCGAGTCCGCAGGCGACGATGGCGAGGACCCGGACGGCGAACACGCCGACGAACACGCCGACGCGCACGCGCACGAGCACGAGGATGAGCAGCCCGCCACCGCGGCCGCCGCCGGGTTCGGCGTGGCCGGCAACGTGCTCGAAACCTTCGGCCACGTCCACGACGTCGCCGAGGCCGCCACCCTGCTCGATCCGGAAACCAAGCGCCTGCTGCGCATCGCGCTCGGTGCGATGTGGGATGCGGAGCTGCAACTGCGCATGGGCACACCGCGCGCCGCGTTGCCGCACGAGAATCGCGCGCTGGACTACATCAAGCAGGTACAGCAGGCCAACCGCATCTACCTCGCGCGGGTGGGGCTCGAGCTGCCGCCGGTCGACGAGGCGCGGCGCCTGACGGGCGAGCGCGGCGGACTGCGCAACCGCACCGATGCGCTGCTCGCGCGCAGCATCGACCCCACGCCATTCGAAGCGTGGCGTGCGCTGGAGACCGGCATCGCGCCCGACTTCACGGCACTCGACCGCTGGCTGCGCAATCCCGCCAACAATGTGCCGGATGCGCTTTCCGTGCTGGCCGCACTCGACGCGGTGCGCACCGATCCTGCCTGCATCGACTGCCGCAAACGCGCGCAGGCGGCGCTGTGGCCGCTGTTGCCGCAAGGCGTGCCGGCGCCCGATCCGCGCGCGGCGCTGGATGCCGGCGGACGCGCGTATCTGGATGCGCTCGCAGGTCAGCCGCGATGAATCCGCTCCTGATCGGCATCGTTGGTGGTGCGACGCTGCTCTCGATCGCATTGGCCGCGCGCGCGGCCGGTCGCCTGCGGCCGCTGCATGCACTGGCGCAGTGCGCGGTGGCCGCCGGGCTGCTGGTCCTGCTCGGCTTGCCCGGACAATCGTCCAGCGAAAGCGTGCTCAGCGTGATCACCAGCACCGACGACGCCGGCGTCGCGGTCGGTTTGGGCGAAGTCGGCGGGCGCGGCGCGGTGGAGCGGTTCCCGGACCTCGGCAGCGTTTTGCGCGCCTACCCGGCGGTCGACACCTTGCGGGTCGGCGGCCACGGGCTCTCCGCGCGCGATCGTGATGCGGCGCGTGGTCGCGCGATCGTGTTCGAACCCGGTCCGTTGCCCGAGGGCATCGTGGCGCTGCGTCATTCCGCGCGCATCGCGCGCGACCGCACGCTGCGGATCGACGGCAGCGTGAGCGGCTTTGCCGGCGGCAGCGCAGAGCTGCTCGACGCCGCGGGCAGCGTGCTGGTGAGCTCGCCAGTGGATTCCGCGGGCGAGTTTTCGCTCGATCTGGTCGCGCGCGCCAGCGGCGCGCTGCGCTTCATGCTGCGCCTGCGCGATGCGGATGGTGAACGCCTGTCCGCCGCAGTCGAGGTGCCCGTGGTGGTGTTCGACCCGCAGCCGCTGCGCGTGCGCATCCTCGGCGGCGCACCCGGCCCGGAGCTGAAGTACCTGCGCCGCTGGGCGATCGACGCGGGCCTTGCGCTGGATACGCGAATCGAACTTGCGCCCGGCATCGCGCTGCGCGCGACCCTCTCCGAACCGCGCGAACTCGAAGCGCTCGATGTGCTGATCGTCGACGAGCGCGCTTGGGCCGGGCTGCCCGCGACCGAAGTGACCGCGATTGGTGCGGCGGTGAACAACGGCATGGGACTGCTGCTGCGTGCGAGCGGCCCGCTGCCCGCGCGGGTCGCGCGCGATTGGCGCGCGCTCGGCGTGACGCTTGAGGCCGGCGGCGGCGATTCGCGCGTGCTGCTGCAACGGCAGTTCGCGCTCGCCGATGCGGAGCTGGCTTTCGCACGCGCCCCGCTGAAGGTCGATCTGCAAACTCCGGTACTGCTCGCGCAAGCCGATGACGGCCGCAGCGTGGCCGCGTGGCGCGCGCGCGGTCGCGGCCGGGTGGGCGTGGTGCTGCTCAGCGACAGCTTCAAGCTGGTGCTGGCGGGCTTGCCCGAGCGCCACGCGGCGTGGTGGGTGCAACTGCTCGACAGCGTCGCGCGCACGCGGCAAGCGACACCTCCTGCACTGCCGGACGCCGGACGCGTGGGTGAGCGCAGCGTGGCCTGCGGGCTCGGCGATGCCGCGGTGCTGGAAATGCAGGACCGCGCGCCGGTTGCATTGGGTGCCGGCGATCCGAATGGCTGCGTGGCGATCTATCCGACCCGGGCTGGCTGGCACACGCTGGTCGATGACGAGACCAGCTGGCCATGGTACGTGCGCGCAGCCGATGCGGCGCCTGCACTGCGTGCGGGCGACGATTGGCGTGCGACCAGCGCGCTGACGGCGCTGCCATCACCGACTCGCAACACTGCGGTGGCCACGGCATTCGACCGCCGCCTCGGCTTCGCGCTGTGGCTGCTGCTGGCCGCGCTGCTGTGGCTGCTGGAGCGCCGGCTGCGCCACGGCAATCTGCAGTTGTCGCGCACCGCAACAGTAGGTCCGGCAATGCATAGCTACGCAGCCCCGGGCGCCGCAGGGTAGACAAGGCTTGGCCTTTGATAGCGTCGCGGCAAGCGTGCCCGGGCCCGTTTGATCGAAGGCAATCGGCATGCGAGACTCCTGTAGCGTTGCGCAGGGCCCGCGACGCACCCATCAACTCGGCCCCAGGGAGGATTACATGCTGAGGATTTTCTGCGGTGCTCTGATCGCTTTGACGGCGATTGCAATTTCCGGTTGCGGCACCAACAAACTGCCGTTGAACTATGCGCCCACTTCGGTGCTGACCGCATCCGGCGAGACCAAAGTCGATCCGTTCGAGTATGCGCCGGCACGTGGCGGGAAGATCAAGTCGAACCAGATCCGCAACACTGCAATGGGCAATGTCTATTTTGAACAGGACATTGGAGTACTGTTCAAGGACGCAGTGTTCAAGGAGTTGCGATTCGTCGGCGTCAAGGTTGGCGTCGGCACCGCCACGCTTAGCGGTGAGATCGAGGAGTTCCTGATCGACGATCTTGGGTACAGCGTCGACTGGACGCTTCGCGTCAACTATCAGGTCAAGGATGCAAGCGGGACGGTTGTCTACCAAGCGGTAAAGAACATCGAGCGAAACACCAACAAGTTCGCGAACATTTTCGGAGCACTGAACGAGACGATCAAGCTGAGCATTGAAGAGCTCATCAAGGATCCGAAGTTCCTCAAGACGATCGAGTAGCTCACGATCGCAGACCGACCCACTTGCCGAGGCGAGTGGGTCGGATTTACGAGGCGTTTCGAGTTTGAGCGCCGCCGGGCCATTGCAGGCCTGCCCTCGGATGCGGATTTCGTGCATGCTGGCTGTGCAGATTGTTGCCGCCGGGGGAACCGCATGACGCCGCATGAACTCGCCCAAAGCCTCGATCTGCCCAAGCGCGCGATCGCGCTGGTGCTTGCCGGCGGTCGCGGCAGCCGCCTGAAAAGCCTGACCGATACGCGGGCCAAGCCGGCGGTGTATTTCGGCGGCAAGTTCCGGATCATCGATTTCGCGCTGTCGAACTGCCTGAACTCCGGCATCCGCCGCATCGGCGTGATCACCCAGTACAAGAGCCACAGCCTGTTGCGCCACCTGCAGCGCGGCTGGGCTTTCCTGCGCCCGGAGATGAACGAGTTCGTCGACCTGCTGCCCGCGCAGCAGCGCACGAACGAGGAGTCGTGGTATCGCGGCACGGCCGACGCGGTGTACCAGAACCACGACATCCTCGAGGACTACGGCGCCGACTATGTAGTGGTTCTGGCCGGCGATCATGTCTACAAGATGAACTATGCGGTGATGCTGGCCGATCACGTGGCGCATGGTCGGGCCTGCACGGTCGGCTGCATCGAGGTCGATCGCAGCGAAGCCACCGCCTTCGGCGTGATGGCGATCGACGCGCAGCGCAACATCACCGCCTTCGTCGAGAAGCCGGCCGATCCGCCGGAGATGCCCGGCAAGCCGGGTCGCTCGCTGGCCAGCATGGGCATCTACATCTTCAATGCGCGATTCCTGTACGACGAACTCGCGCGCGACCTGGCCGATCCCACCTCCAGCCACGACTTCGGCAAGGACATCATCCCGCGCGCGGTGAGTCTGGGCCAGGCGGCAGCACACCCCTTCGAGCTCAGCTGCGTGGGCACTCGCGATGGCACGCAGCCCTACTGGCGCGACGTCGGCACCATCGACGCGTACTGGGATGCCAACATCGACCTCACCGCCACCGATCCCCTGCTCAACCTCTACGACCGGCAGTGGCCGATCTCGACCTGGCAGCCGCAGCTGCCACCGGCCAAGTTCGTGCACAACCAGGTCGATCGCCGTGGCCTGGCGATCGAGTCGCTGGTATCGGGCGGCTGCATCGTGTCGGGTGCGGTATTCCGCAGCGTGCTGTTCTCGCAGGTGCGGGTGCGTTCCTATTCGCAGGTCAACTGGAGCGTGCTGCTGCCCAATGTCACGGTCGGTCGCGGCGCGCGCCTGACCCGGGTGGTGGTCGATCGCGCCTGCCAGGTTCCCGACGGCATGGTGATCGGCGAGGATGCCGAAGACGACGCGCGACGCTTCTACCGCAGCGAGAACGGCATCACGCTGGTGACCGCGGCGATGCTGGCCGCAGCGGTCGCCGCGAATCCCGATCCCGATCCCGCGTGAAGGTACTGCAGGTCGCCGCCGAGATCTTTCCGCAGGTCAAGACCGGCGGGCTGGCCGACGTGGTTGCCGCGCTGCCGCCGGCATTGGTCGCCGCCGGTGCCGAGGTGCGCCTGCTGCTGCCCGGCCTGCCACCGATCCTCGATGCACTGGCGCCAGCGCCGCACAGCATCGACCTCGGCAGCTGCTTCGGTGCTGCACGCGTGCGGCTGCTGCATGGCCGTCTGGCGGGCAGCGAAGTACCGGCCTATGTGATCGATGCGCCGCTGCTGTATCGCCGTGGCGGTGGTCCCTACCACTCAGCCGACGGCAGCGCGTGGTCTGACAACCTGCAACGCTTCGGCCTGCTCGGCTGGGTCGCAGCCCAGCTCGGCGCCGGCGCGCTGGATGCCGCGTGGTCGCCGGACATCGTGCACGCCCACGACTGGCACGCGGCGATGGGCTGCGCCTACCTGCACGCACATCCTGGTGCTGCGGTGCGCTCGGTGTTCAGCGTGCACAACCTCGCCTACCAGGGTTTGTTTCCGCTGCGCGACAGCGCTCTGCTCGGACTGCCGCAGCAGTTCCTGTCGCCGACCGCGCTGGAGTTCCACGGGCAGTTGTCGTTCATCAAGGCCGGCCTGGTGTTCGCCGATGCGGTAACCACGGTCAGTCCGCGCCATGCGCGCGAGATCGAAACCCCGGAGTTCGGCTGCGGCGTCGACGGCGCATTGCGCGCCCGTGCGCAACCGGTGCAAGGGATCCTGAACGGCATCGACAGCAAGGTGTGGAATCCCGCCACCGATGCAGCAATCGCCGCGCGCTACAGCGCCACGGCACCCGCTGGCAAGGCTGCATGCAAGGCCGCACTGCAGGCAGAGTTCGGCGTCGCGGTCGATGCCGGCGCCCGGCTGTTCGTGGCAGTTACGCGGCTGTCCGCGCAGAAGGGCCTCGACCTGCTGCTGGCCACGATCCCGGCGCTGCTTGCCCACGGCGGGCAGCTGCTGCTGCTCGGTGACGGCGACGCGGCGCTGGAACAGGCCTTCCGCGAATGCGCGCTGGCCCATCCGGGCCGCATCGGCGTGCACTTCGGCTACCACGAAGAGCGCGCCCACCGGATGCTGGCTGGCGGCGATTGCATCGTGGTGCCGTCGCGCTTCGAGCCGTGCGGACTGACCCAGCTGTATGGCCTGCGCTACGGCACGCTGCCGGTGGTGCGGCGAGTGGGCGGCCTCGCCGACAGCGTGGTCGATAGCAACGCAGCGAGCATCGCATCCGACACCGCGACGGGTTTCAGCTTCGATGCCGCAACGCCGCAGGCCCTGCTCGAAGCATTGCTGCGCGCGATCGCGGTGCTGCGCGAACCTGCACTGCATCGGCGCATCCAGCGGCGCGCGATGGCGCAGGATTTCTCCTGGGATGGCCCGGCGCGGGCCTACCTCGCGCTGTATCGAAGCCTCGCTGCAGCGCGCGCCTGAATCCTGTTCAGAGGCTGCCTTGCGGCTACTTGCGCGCAGTGCGCCGCGCAGCTTCCGTCAGGCGCAGCACCTTGGCCGCCGAGAACAGTCCGCGTAAACGCAGCGACTCGCCCCCGCCCTCGACCACCGGCAGGTGGGTGCGACCGAGCTTGGCGAAAGTGTCGAGCAGCACGCCGACCGTCGCATGATCGACCTCGTCCAGGTGGGTGACCTGCCAATGGTCGGCGGGATCCATGATGTCGGACACCACCACCTCCTCGCGCGCGCCACCGACGGTCTGCAGGTGGCGCATCGGTTTCTCGCCCATGATGTCGTAGGCGGTGATCATGCCCAGCACCACATCGAGCGTGTCGTCGATCACGAAGGCCGAGCGCACGCCGGCATGGCGCATCGCCTCCAGCGCCTCATCGACCTGCTGGGTGGGCGGCACGCGCACCACGCTGGTCTCGTTGAAGTCGGTCATCACCGAACGACTGGGGTCGCCCAGTTCGACTCGCCATGGTCCACTGCGGGGTGCAGCGATCGTGGCTGCCACGGTCAACAGCTCCAGCGTCTTTCCGGCCATGCATGAACTCCAGTGAGTAGACGCATGAGTCTGTGGTGCGACACCGGCTGCGGTCAAGGCGTGCCATCATCGCGGCGACTAGCCCGACCACAACCGATGGCGGCGCCTACGGAAACTCCGATGTCCGTGCAGTCGATTCGCACCGCCCCGATCGCCGGCATGCAGCCGGGCACCAGCGGCCTGCGCAAGACCGTGGTCGAATTCTCGCGCGGCCACTACCTGCACAACTTCGTGCAGTCGGTGTTCGACGCGGTGCG
>JBBRFN010000021.1:0-29804 GCA_038224265.1 Lysobacterales bacterium | reverse complement strand
CGCGCGCCTCGACGATGCCGTCGGTGTAGAACACCAGCAGATCGCCGCAGCGCAAGTCGGTATCGACGTTGTGCCACTGGTGCTCGCGCAGGATTCCCAGCGGAATGCCGGCATCGTCGTCGCGGCCCAGCCAATCGAGCGTATCGGCGCGCCTGCGCATGGCCGGCAGGTGGCCGCCGTTGACGAAGCGGAAGCCGCCGACATCGGGCCGCCCGGCGCCGCCGAACACGGTGAGGAAGTGCGGGCGTTGCCGGCGCGAGAAGAAGTGCCGGTTGGCGTAGCACAGCGCGCCGGCCGGGCCGCCCGGCGGCTCGTTGCCGCCGTAAGTGCGCAGGATCGCGTCGAACTGCACAGCCTCCATCGCAGACGCAGCACCGTGCCCGGAGACATCGGCCATCATCACGCCCCACGCATCTGCGCCGCGGTCCTCGAAGTCGTCGAAAATGTGGCTCAGGCTCATCAGGTCGTAGTAGTCGCCGGCGGCGGTTTCCGCCGGCTGCCAGTGCACCGCATGGGTGATTCCGCGGATCGCCGGATCGCCCGGCTGCAGCAGGCGCTGGATCTCGGCCAGGCCCGTGATCGACTGCTGCTGGTGCTCGATCCGGGTTTCGTAAAAGCCCGCGGCGAGGATCGCGAAGGCCAGGCGGCATTCGTGCCACAGCGCGCCGTCGTCGATCTGGTCGAAGTGCGCCGGATCGGCGCTGGTGAGCACCAGCCGATATCCGGTGCGGTCGCGGGCGTCGATCGGCAATGACAGCAGGATCGCGGGCCCCATCAGCGCCTGCGCCAACGGCAGGCTGCGCTCGCGGTCGGAAGTCGGCACCCGCAGCGGCGCGTCGCTGCCCACGCAGCGCGCGGCCAGGGCATCGTCGAACACCGGTAGCCGCCCGCCGCGCGAATCGGCGTCGTGGCCGGGCATCACCTCGCTGCCGTCGGCAGCGAAGAAGCCGGCAAGCCGCGCGCGACCCTCGGCAAGGCCGGTGGCATGCAGCATCGCGACCCCGACGCCCGGCAGCCCGCGCACGATGCAGTTGTGCAGCGCACGGAATGCGGCAGGCGCATCGCCGCGAAAGCCGGTGAGGTCGAGCAGACGGTCGATCAAAGCGCGGTCGGACATGCTGCAACGTTACCCGAGCAGACGCGCGAGCGTCACGTACTCTTGCGCGAGCCGGCGTACCGCAGGACACTCGGGATTCGCTCCCGGAGACTCGATATGCCCATCCGCGCCGTCTGCCTCGCCACCCTGTTTGCCCTTGCCGCGCTGCCTGCAGGGACCGCCGTCGCCGCGATCGAACGCGCCGCGATCGAACGTGAGCTGGGCGCCGTGCAGGACCAGCTGATCGCCTGGCGCCGCGACTTCCACCAGAACCCGGAGCTGGGCAACCGCGAGACCCGCACCGCGGCCAAGGTGGCCGAGGTCCTGCGTGGGCTCAAGCTCGACAGCGTGCGCACCGACATCGCCTACACCGGCGTGGTCGGCATTCTCAAGGGCGGCAAGCCGGGCCCGGTGATTGCGCTGCGTGCCGACATGGACGCGCTGCCGGTGACCGAGGCCACCGGCCTGCCGTTCGCCTCCAAGGTCACCACCACTTTTCGCGGGCAGACCGTGGGTGTGATGCACGCCTGCGGGCACGACACCCACGTGGCCAACCTGCTGGCCACCGCCACCGTGCTGTCGAAGCTGCGCGCCGACCTGCCGGGCACCGTGATGTTTATCTTCCAGCCCGCCGAAGAGGGCGCACCCGAGGGCGAGGAGGGCGGGGCGGAGCTGATGCTCAAGCAAGGGCTTTTCAAAGACCTCAAGCCCGACGCAGTGATGGGCCTGCACGTCACCAGCAACCTCAACACCGGCCGCATCGGCTATCGCAGCGGTCCGCTGATGGCCGCGGTGGATTCGTTCACGATCAAAGTCAAGGGCGTGCAGACCCACGGCTCGCGTCCGTGGCAGGGCGTCGATCCGATCACCACCGCCGCGCAGATCGTCAACGGCATGAATACCATCGTCAGCCGCCAGATCGACATCACCGATACGCCGGCGGTGATCAGCTTCGGCGCGATCAACGGCGGCATCCGCGAGAACATCATTCCCGACAGCGTGGAGATGATCGGCACCATCCGCACCTTCAAGCCCGAGCATCGCGTGCAGATCTTCGAGCGCATCAAGCGCACCGCAGAAAGCATCGCGATCAGCCAGGGCGCCACTGCCGAGGTGGTGATCGATGAAGGCTATCCCGTCACCGTCAACGAGCAGCGCCTGACCGAACGCATGCTGCCGACCTTGAACCGGGTCGCCGGCGAGGCCAACGTGGTGCGCATACCGCTGACCACCGGCGCCGAAGATTTCTCGTACTACGCACAGGAAGTGCCCGGTCTGTTCGTGTTCGTCGGCGTCACCGACCCCGCCATCGACCCGCGCAAGGCGCCCACCAACCACTCGCCGATGTTCAGCGTCGACGAAGCGGGGCTGCCGCTGGCGCTGGACGCGTTGGTGAGCCTGGCGGTGGATTACCTGCAGGCGCCGTAGCGTTTTGCCGGCGGCGAAATGCCGCCGGCAAAGCAGCAGACCTCAACGCGCAGGCGATGCAGCGGTCTTGCCGCCCAGGTGTGTCGACAGGAATGCGAGCAGGCGCGTGGCGTAGGCACGGCGGCTGTTCTCGGCAAAGAAGCCGTGGCCTTCGCTGGCGATGTACAGCGTGTCGACCTCGGTACCGGCACGCTCCAGCGCCTTGTGCATCGCGCGCGTGTGCGCTTCCGGCGCGATGCGGTCGCGCCCACCGGCAACCAGCAGTACCGGGTCCTTGATCTTTGCAGCGTGGCTGGTGGCCGATGCTGCACGCAGCGCGTCGCCTGCACCGACCCACTGCGCCATCCAGGTCTCTGCCGATTCGCCGCGGCGCACACGATCGTCGGCCATCATCGCGAGATCGTAGACCCCGACGTAGCCGACGCCGCAGCGGTACAGATCCGGCTCTCGGGCCAGACCCATCATCGCCGCGTAGGCTCCGTAGCTGCCGCCAACCAGACAGATGCGCTCTGGATCGGCAATGCCATCGGCGATTGCCCAGCGCGTCGCGTCGGTGAGGTCGTCCTGCATGCGCGCTCCCCATTGCAGTGCACCGGCCTCGCGAAACTTGCGCCCGCGATTTCCCGAGCCACGAAAGTTCAGCTGCAGTACCGCGTAGCCCGCTGCTGCGAGCAGCTGCGCATCGTCGTCGTAAGCCAGGCGATCGAACACGCCGAAGGGGCCGCCATGCGGCATTACGACCAGCGGCAGTTTGCCTTTGCTGCCACGCGGTCGGGTCACGAAGCCATCCAGCGCGAGACCGTCGCGCGCCTCCAGCCGCACCGGCTCGACATCAGCCGACAGCGCAGGATCGATCCACGAGCGGCGGCTGAGCAGCCGCTCGGCGCGGCTGTTGCCGGTATCGAACAGGAAAAAGTCGCCGGGGTTCTGAGCCGACCATGACAGCGCAAGCGCATAGCGCGCGTCCTTGCTGGCAGACACTGGCAGCACCGGCAGGCCACCGAAGCCCTTCTCCAGGCTGCGTTGGCGCAGCGCCTCCGGATGCTCGCGGTCGAAAAACGCGGTGCGTACAGCGGCACCAGTGTAGGCCACTCCGATCGGTTCGCGGCCCGGTCCGGTCGAACGCAGGATCGTCCATGGGTCGAGCTCGGCATCACGCAGCAGTTCCTTGCGCGATCCCTTGATGGTGTCGTAGGCGATCAAGGCATCGGGGCCTTGCGCGCGTTGCGCTCGCAGGTAGGCCACATTGCCGGCAGCATCGAAGCCCACCGGTGTTTCAACGATGCCGCTGGCCGCCTCGTCGTTGATCAATGTCCAGTCTTTGCTGCCTGGCGCGCGGTGGTAGAGCTTGCTCACATTGTCGCCGGCCATACCAAGCGCGAATCGCACTTTTCCCGCAGAATCGGTGGTGAAACTGGCGCGCGGAACCGGCGCCTCGGCGACTGCCGTGCGCTTGCCGGTGTGGATGTCCATGCGTTCGACCCGCGGCGTGGGCATCAGGGTCATCGGCCACGCCTCGATCAGCACGTGGCGCGGCTGGTTTGGCAGGGTGTCGAGCAAGTACGCGGCGACTGCACGCGGGTTGAAGCGCTCGCCGACGATCTGCGCGTCATCCTCGCCGGTGGCGCGCAGGCCAACCAGAAGTTTGGCGCGCGAGCCGTCGACGTTGAGCGCATACAGCTCGCCGGTGGGGATCGGCGTCTCGAGTACGCCGAACTTCTCTGCGATCGACACGATCAGACGATCCGCGCTGACCCAGTCGAAGTTGGAAACATGGGTGTTTGCGCCGAGCGAGAAGCTGGCCGTGGCCTTGCGGTCGCTGCGGCGGATCACCGCCAGCACGGTCTGGTCTTCGCGTGCGACTGTGGCCGCGAGGTATTCGCCATCCGGGGACAGTTGCACGTCGACGAAGCCCTCGCGGCGCAGCCATGGTTCGAGATCGACGGTGTCGGTGGCGGCAGCGGGGGTCGCCGCGGCGGCAAGCGCGATCAGCAGTGCGCGATGGATCGGCAGCATGGACGTCTCCTTTCGTCGATGGAACGGGCTTCGCCGCGACGGGCGCGGCATGATCGAACGCGATGCCGATCGGGTCAACTCATCTGCGACCGCTTTGTTGCGAGCGTTGTCAGAGCCGCGCCGCCAACCGCGTGCCCTGATCGATCGCACGCTTGGCATCCAGTTCAGCCGCGATATCGGCGCCACCGATCAGGTGTACCGGCACACCGCTGGCGACGACTGCTTGGTGCAGCGCGCGGTTGGGCTCTTGTCCTGCGCACAGCACGACGTTGTCGACCTCGAGCAGGCGCGGGGTGGTGCCGATCAGCAGGTGCAGTCCGCGGTCGTCGATCTTCTGGTAGGTGGCCGCGCCGATCATCTCGACGCGCTTCATTTTCAGCGTGCTGCGGTGGACCCAGCCGCTGGTCTTGTTGAGCTTTTCGCCGAGCTTGCCTTCGGAGCGCTGCAGCAGGAACACCTGGCGTTGCGGCGCGCTGGGTTGCGGCGCGACCAGCCCGCCGCGGGTCGCCAGCGCCGGGTCGATGCCCCACTCGCGCAGCCACTTCGGTGCATCGATCGTTGCCGAATGACCTTGGTCGACGAGAAATTCGGCGACGTCGAAGCCGATGCCGCCGGCGCCGATGACCGCCACCCGCTGTCCGACCGGTTTGTCGTGCGCCAGTACGTCGACATAGTTGAGCACCTTGGGGTGATCGAGTCCTTCGATGCGCGGTGTGCGTGGGGTCACGCCAGTGGCCAGCACCACCGCGTCGAATTGCGCGGGGGCGAGATCGCTCGCTTCCACGCGGGTGCCGAGCTTGAGCTGCACGCCGGTGATCTGGATGCGACGACCGAAGTAGCGCAGCGTTTCGTGGAATTCTTCCTTGCCGGGAATTTTCTTGGCCATGTTGAACTGGCCGCCGATCTCGCTGGCGGCATCGAACAACGTGACCCTGTGGCCGCGCTCGGCCAGGACCGTGGCGCAGGCCAGTCCTGCGGGTCCGGCGCCGACCACCGCGATGCGCTGCGGTTTGGCGGTGCGCGTCCAGTTCAGCTCGGTCTCCGCGCCGGCGCGCGGATTGACCAGGCACGACGCGGTCTTGCGCTCGAACACGTGGTCGAGGCAGGCCTGGTTGCAGGCGATGCAGGTGTTGATCTCGTCGCTGCGGTTCGCGCGCGCCTTGTTGACCCACTCGGCGTCGGCCAGCAGCGGCCGCGCCATCGAGACCATGTCGGCCTGGCCGCTGGCGATGATGCGCTCGGCGACCTCCGGCATGTTGATGCGGTTGGTGGTGATCAGCGGAATGCGCACATCGGCCTTCATCTTCTGGGTGACGAAGGCGAAGGCCGCGCGCGGCACGCTGGTGACGATGGTCGGGATGCGCGCCTCGTGCCAGCCGATGCCGGTATTGATCAGGGTGGCACCTGCTGTCTCGATCGCCTTGGCCAGTTGCACGATCTCGTCCCAGGTTTGGCCATCGTCGACCAGATCGAGCATCGAGAGTCGATAGATGATGATGAAATCTTTGCCCAGCTTGGCTCGCGTGCGGCGCACGATCTCGACCGGAAAGCGCATCCGGTTTTCGAAGCTGCCGCCCCATTCGTCGTCGCGCCGATTGGTGCGCGCGACCAGGAACTGGTTGATCAGATAGCCCTCCGAGCCCATCACCTCGACGCCGTCGTAGCCGGCTTCGCGCGCGTAGACCGCGGTCTGCACGAAATCCTCGATGGTGTTTTCGATCGCGCGTGCAGACAGCTCGCGCGGGGTGAACGGCGTGATCGGGCTCTTTAGCCGTGATGGCGCGACGCTCAGAGGGTGATAGCCGTAGCGGCCCGCGTGCAGGATCTGCATCGCGATCTTGCCGCCCTCGGCATGCACCGCGTGGGTCACCTTGCGATGCCGATTGACTTCCCACGGCCACGACAGTTTGGATGCGAAGGGACCCAGCCAGCCCTGCACCGAGGGTGCAATGCCGCCGGTCACGATCAGCGCCACGCCACCGCGCGCGCGCTCGCCGAAATACGCTGCCAGCTTCGGATAGTCGGCCGCGCGGTCTTCAAGCCCGGTATGCATCGATCCCATCAGCACCCGGTTGGGCAGGGTGGTGAAGCCCAGATCGAGCGGCGAGAGCAGGTGGGGATAGGGGCTGTTCATGCGCGATCGCTTGCGGTTGGAGCCCTCACCATGCCGAGGCCGGCGGCCGGGCGCAAGCGGCGGGCGTTTGTCGGACGGACAGACCGTTGGAACCAACCGTTCTTTGCGCTGTCACAAGCGCCATACAGGCGAGCGGATGCGGTGCGCCGCGATGGATACGGGATGCGGGGTACAGCCGCGCCTCTACGTCCCTTTGACCCCGCGATGCACGGGCCGGCGCATACTCTCGACGCTTGTCGGATGGTGGCCTTGCGACATGCCATTCGCAGCATCGTTGCCTGTATCCGGCCGCAGCAGTCTTCGCCTCCTCCACGCTCTGGCAAGGTCATGAGCCCGCACGAACCGCTTGTCGATTCACCATCGAAGTTGGCCGCCATCGCGGCAGCCTCGCTGATCCTGCCACTGGGCTTGGTGGTTGTCCTGTATTTCGGGATCGAGCAGATCCTGGACCGCCGCGAGCAGGCCGCAGCACTCACGCCGGAGCGGATCGAGCGCAATCTGCGGCCGGTGGGCGAGGTGTACTCGGGCGATACCGGTCGGGCCAAGCTCGCCGAAGCTGCCGCTGCCGCCGCCGCCGCGCCGGTGGCAGCAGCAGTTGCCGCATCGCCCGGCGAGACGATCTACGGCGGGCTGTGCATGGCCTGCCATGTCAGTGGAGCGGCGGGCGCGCCGATGCTCAGCGACGCCGCGGCGTGGGCGCCGCGCCTGGCGCAGGGCGAGGATCTGCTGGTCCAGCACGTGATCACGGGCAAGGGTGCCATGCCGCCCAGAGGCGGCAACCCGGCACTCAGCGATGCCGACATCCGCCTCGCGGTGCAGTTCATGATCGGCAAGGCTGGCGGCTGAGCGTGGACTTCACCATCGCCCTGCTGGGAGCGAGTTTCCTGCTGTCGCTGGTGGCGCTGCTGGTATTCATCGCCTCGATGTCGAAGGGCCTGCTGCGCACCTCCAGGCGCGATGCCGAAGTGATCTTCGGCGACGACGAGTTGGGTCTGGCCGAAGATCCCGCGGCTGGCGCCGGCGCTGGCAGGCTGCAGGCATCGATCGAGTCGGCTTCCGGGGCGCTGCCGCATGCTGCGATGAGCGACGCGCTGGTGCTCGAGCGCCGCGAGATCGATCGCTCGTCGGTGCGCGTGGTGTGGCTGGCACTGACGCTGGCGATGTTCTGGCTGGTGTTCGGCTCGTTCGCGGGCCTGACCAGCGCACTCAAGATGCACTGGCCGGACTGGCTCACGCAGTGGGCCGCGCTCGGCTTCGGTCGCTTGCGGCCGGTGCACCTGAACGTCGTCAGCTATGGCTGGGCATCGCTGGCCGGTGTCGGCATCGCGTTCTGGATGCTGCCGCGACTGCTGCGCACGCCGCTGCGCGGCGAGTACTTCGCGATTGCCGGTGTGCTGCTGTGGAGCTTCGGCGTGTTCTGCGGGGTAGTCGCGCTGCTCGCCGGCTACAGCGCCGGTCTGGAATGGCTGGAGTTTCCGTTTCCGATCCCGCTGTTGCTGGTGATCGCCGGCGGCCTGATGGCGGTGCCGCTGCTGAAAACCCTGGCCGCACGCAAAGTGCATCATCTGTATGTGTCGGTCTGGTACATGGGTGCGGCCTTGTTCTGGTTTCCGGTGCTGTATCTGGTGGCCAACGTGCCCGGCGTGCACTTCGGGGTGCAGCAGGCGGCGATGAACTGGTGGTTCGGCCACAACGTGCTGGGCCTGTGGTTTACGCCGCTGGCGCTGGCAGCGGCCTATTACTTCATTCCCAAGGTGTTGGGTCGGCCGATCTATTCGTACAACCTGTCGCTGCTGGGCTTCTGGACCCTGGCGTTTTTCTACTCGCAGGTCGGCGGGCATCATCTGATCGGCGGGCCGCTGCCCTCGTGGCTGATCACGCTGTCGATCGTGCAGAGCGTGATGATGGCCGTGCCGGTGATCACGGTGGCGATCAACCAGCACATGACCGTGGTCGGTCGTTTCGACGCCTTGCGCCATTCGCCGACCCTGCGCTTCATCGTGCTCGGCGCGATGCTGTACACGGTTACTTCGCTGCAGGGCTCGATGGAGGCGCTGCGCAGCATCAATGCGGTGACCCACTTTACCCACTACACCGTCGCTCACGCGCATCTGGGCATGTATGGGTTCTTCACCATGATCATGTTCGGCGCGATCTACTTCGTGATGCCGCGCGTGACCGAGTACGAATGGCCGTATCCGCGCCTGATCACCGCACACTTCTGGCTGTCGTCGATCGGCATCGGCATCTATTTCGTTGCGCTGACCATCGGCGGCTGGCTGCAGGGCAAGGCCATGCTAGACGCCGAACGGCCGTTCATGGACTCGGTGCTGTTGACCATTCCGTATCTGTATGGGCGGTCGATCGGCGGTACGCTGATGACGCTCGGCCATCTGATCTTCGCGGTGCACTTCTCGATCGTCGCACTGCGTCTGGGGCCCAAGCGCGCAGGAGCGGTACAGCTGGCCGAACGGGAGGCGCTCGCGCATGCTCAATGAGCGCAAGCTGGTCACCGGCTCGATGCTGATCCTCGCCTTCGCGACCGCAGCACTGGTCGTGCTGCCGTATCTGCAGTTGCACAAGCTACAGGCGCCGGAGGGCCTGCAGCCCTATTCCGAGCAGGAGCTGCGCGGGCGCGCGGTATACATCGCCAGTGGCTGCATCTACTGCCACTCGCAGCAGCCGCGCGATGCCGCACTCGGTCCGGATGCGATCCGGGGCTGGGGACGCGCCTCAGTGCCGGCCGACTACGTGTACGACCGTCCGCATCTGCTGGGTACCATGCGCACCGGTCCGGACCTGTTCAACATCGGCGTGCGCCAGCCGTCGGTCGATTGGCACCTCGGTCATTTGTACCAGCCGCGCGCCTACATGCCCGGCAGCATCATGCCGGCTTATCCGTACATGTTTTTGGTCAAGCAGACCGCAGCCGCCGGCGACAAGACGGTGTCGGTGCCGCCGCCGTATGCGCCGGCGCAGGGGGTGATCGTGGCCAGCCAGGACGCGCTGGACCTGACCGCCTATCTGCTCTCGCTCGACCGCAGCTATCCGGTGTATCGCGATCGCATCGTGCCTGACAAGACTGCAGCGGAAAGCGCTCAGCCCGCGAACGCTGCGCCTGCGCCATGAACGATCGGCTCAAGCAGCGACCGCACGAGCGCGAACTGGCCGATCCCGACGAGGAAGTGCGCCCGCTGCCGTGGGTGCTGGTGGCGATCTTCGTCGCTGCCACGCTGTGGGGCACCTGGACGGTGTTCACCACGCCCAGCGGCAGCGCCTCTCGCTACGGCGATCAGCGCGACCTTGCAGCACTCGCCGCCGACCCGCCGCGCATCCTCGATGGCGGGCAGATCTATGGCGTACGCTGTGCCGCCTGCCATCAGGCCAACGGCGCTGGCATCACGGGTGCATTTCCGCCGGTCGCCAACTCCGAATGGGTGGTGGCCGATGCAGCGCTGCCGCTGGCGATCCTGATCCGCGGATTGCACGGGCCGATCACGGTCAAGGGCAACACCTACAACGGCCAGATGCCCAGCTTCCGCGATGTGCTCGACGACGAAGAGCTGGCAGCCGTGTCGACGTGGCTGCGCAGCAACCTGGGCAACCAGGCTGCGGCCATCACGCCGGCCGAAGTAGCCGCCGCGCGCGCGCGGTGGGCGAATGATCCCGATGCGTTCGAAAGTGGCGCGGCGCTGGTCGAGGCGACCGGCATCACGCCGTGAGCGCGCAGATCGCCGCTGCCGCGGGCGTCGTACAAACCGACTCGGCGCACGGAAGCACGGTCGACGCACTGCTCGCGGTCGAAGGCATGTTCTGTCCAGCGTGTGCGCGCGCAGTCGAGATCACGCTCGAACGGCAGCCGGGTGTCGCCAGCGCGCAGGTATCGTTTGCCGCCGAGGCCGCACGCGTGCGCTACGACCCCGCGCGCGCCGATCCGCAGCAATTGATCGACAGCGTGGGTCGACTCGGCTATGCGGTGCGTGCGGTGCGCGGGCTCGATGAAGCCATGCCACGGCATGCGCCGCTCGAACGCGCGCTGGCGACGCGGCTTGCGGTGGCGGTGGTGTTCGGCATGTGGAGCATGGGCTTCGCGCTGGCCGACTATTTCAGCAGCGATCTGGATCCGGCGACCCGCCTCGGCCTGGCTTGGGCGCAGGCGCTGTTCGCGCTGCCGGTGATCAGCTGGTGCGCGTGGCCGTTCATGGTCGCCGGTTGGCGCACCCTGCGCGCGCGCACGCCCGGACTGGACACCATGATCGCGGTGGCGGTGGCCTCGGCGAGCGTGCTGTCGCTGGGCAATCTCGCGCAGGGATTCGCGCAGGTGTATTTCGACACCGCGGTGATGCTGGTGATCTTCCAACTCGCATCGCGTCTGGCCGAGCGCGTGCTGCGCCGCCACGCCACCGACCGCGTGCGCGAACTGCTGGCGCTGGCACCCGAGCAGGCGCAGCGCCGCGACGATGGCGGACTGTTCCATCTGGTGCCGGCAGCGGCCCTGCAGCGCGGCGATGTGATCCGGGTAAGCAGCGGCGGCGTGGCGGCGGTCGATGCACGGATCGTGCACGGTCACTCGACGCTGGACCTCGCACTCGTCTCCGGCGAATCGCAGCCAGTCGCAGTCGCACCCGGCGACCTGGTACCGGCCGGCGCACTCAACGGTGCCGGCGTGCTGGAGCTGGAGGTGGTCGCCGCCGTCGGCGAACGCCGGCTCGACAGCTGGGCGCGTCTGATCCAGCAGGCGCTGTTCGCCAAGCCCGCCCTGCAGCGCAGCTCCGAACGCATGGCGCAGGCGATCACGATCATCGCGCTGGTGGCCGGCGCGATCGCACCAGTGCTCGCGCTGGCCACCGGTGCCACTCCCGCGCAAGCGTGGGAGCGCGCGCTGGCAACCATACTCATCGCGTGCCCGTGCGCGCTGACCCTGGTGATTCCGCTGAGCATCTCCACTGCCATCAGCGCTGCGAGTCGACACGGATTGCTGATCCGCGATCCTTCCGCGTTCGAGCGCGCGGCCCGCATCGATCATCTGCTGTTCGACAAGACCGGCACGCTCAGCTGCGGGCGCTTGCAACTGCGCGCGGTGCGCAGCGCGATGCCCGAGCTCGACCTGCTGGCGATTGCGCGCGGCATCGACGCGGGTCAGAGCCACCCTATCGCGCGTGCGCTGGCTGCCAGCGGGCCGCAGGTCGCGCTGCCCGGCCACGCGCAGGCGATCCCTGGCGCAGGCATCGTGTTCGAATTGACGGCGCCTGCTTTCGGGCTGCTGGCCGGCACGCGTCTGCGACTGGGCAGCGCGCGCTGGGTGAACGCCAAGCCATTGCCAGAGGCCGGCGACGAGGAGGGCACCAGTGTGTGGCTGGCGATCGCTGCACCCGGCGCTGCCGAACAGATCGCCGGCTCGCTGCTGTTCGACGACGCACCACGTGCGGAGTCCGGCGCGCTGCTCGCACAATTACAGCGTAGCGGCTGGATGCCGATGGTGCTCAGCGGCGACAGTACGCAAGCCTGCCGCCGCATGGCCGTGGCACTCGGCCTGCCGCCGCAGCGGGTGCAGTCCGAATGCTCGCCCGAGCACAAGCGCAAAGTAGTCGATGCCCTGCAGGCCGCGGGAGGGCGAGTGGCCTTCATCGGCGACGGCATCAACGACGGCATGGCGCTGGCGCAGGCCGATCTGGGCATCGCAACCCGCGACGCCACCGAGAGCGCGAAACTCGCTGCAGCCGTGGTGCTGATGCGTGATGGGCTGGACGCGATCCCGGTGCTGCTGGATCTGGCACGCCGCACCCACCGCGTGCTGCGCCAAAGCCTGCTGTGGGCGGTGCTGTGGAACCTGCTGCTGATTCCGGTGGCCATGCTGGGTCTGATCAGCCCCGCGGTGGCGGCAGCCGCGATGGCGGCGAGCACCTTGACGGTGGGGCTGAGTACGCAGCGCTTGCGCATGCGCTGAGGTGCTGCACGGCTGCGGCATGCCTGCCGTCGAGCTGGGCGCAACCGTCGCGCACCGATATGGCCGGTGACCGAACGATTGTTGGGCCCGCACTTCACGCGATCGAGCGTGTACGGTGTCGCGCGCTTGCCGGCCCGGAACCGGGCGTATTGCAGTTGATGCCGCGCTTGCCGCCGCTGCGGCCTGGCGCATCACCAGCCACGTCGCAGCAGGCATTGTGCAGAACTCCTAGAATACGGGTTCAACCAGCAAAGGAAGAACCATGCGCATTCATTCCCTGCCCGCGCTCGCGCTGATTGCACTGCTCGCCGCCTGCACCAAGACGCCGCAGGCGCCGCCGACCGCCGCCGTGGCGCAAGCGCCGGCACTGATCGCGCGCAGCGTGCTGTTCGGTAATCCCGAACGCACCCAGGGCAGCATCAGTCCCGACGGCAAGTGGCTGGGTTACATCGCGCCACGCGACGGCGTGCTCAATGTCTGGGTCGCACCGAGCGACCAGCCCGACCAGGCGCGCGCGGTAACCCAGGACACGCTGCGCGGCATCCGCGACTTCACCTTCGCCTATGACGGCAACCACGTGTTGTTCGGCCAGGATGTCGGCGGCGACGAAAACTTCCAGGTGTTCGCGGTCGATCTGAGCAGCGGCGAGCAAAAGACGCTCTCGCCCGCCGGTTCGCGCGCCGCGGTCGACAGCTTGTCCCCGCGCCGGCCCGACGAGGTGGTGCTGAGCGTCAACGACCGCAACAAGGAGTTCTTCGACCTGGTGCGGGTCAACCTCAAAACCGGTGCGCAGGAGCGCCTGGTCGAAAACGACGGCTACGCTGGCTTCATCCTCGACCGCGACCTCGCGCTGCGCTACGCCACAAAGAGCACCGAGGACGGCGGCTTCGCGTGGTTCGTGCGCGACGGCAACGCCTGGAAGCCGTGGTCGACCGTGGCGCAGGCCGACGCCCTGACCACCAACATCCTCGGCCTCACCGCCGATGGCACGACCGTCTACGTGATCGACAGCCGCGAGCGCGACACCGCCGGCCTGTTCGCGATCGACACCACCAGCAACGAGCGCAGGCTGCTGTTCGAGAATGCGCGCGCCGACGTTGGCGGCGCCACCGTGCAGCCGCAAAGCGACGTGATCCAGGCGGTCAGCGTCAACTATCTGCGCAACGAATGGACAGCGCTCGATCCGGAACTCGCGGGTGACCTGGCAGCGCTCAAGGCGATTGGCGACGGCGAGGTCGGAATCGCTGCGCGTACTCTCGACGACAGCCGTTGGGTAGTGAGCTTCGTCGCCTCGGATGCGTCGGCCAAGTACTACCTCTACGACCGCGCCAAGCGCGAGGCGGTGCTTTGGTTCGACACCCGCCCGGCGCTGGCGGACGTCACCCTCGCACCGATGCACGCGCGCGAGATCAGCAGCCGCGACGGTCTCACCCTGGTCAGCTATCTCAGCTTGCCGCCGGGCACCGATGCCGATGGCAACGGCGTGCCGGCTGCGCCGCTGCCGATGGTGCTGCTGGTGCATGGCGGTCCCTGGGGTCGCGATAGCTTCGGCTACGTCCCGACGCACCAGTGGCTGGCCAATCGCGGCTACGCGGTGCTGAGCGTCAATTTCCGCGCCTCGCAGGGCTTTGGCAAGCAGTTCCTCAACGCCGGCGACCTGCAGTGGGGCCGCAAGATGCATGATGATCTGCTCGACGCGGTGGCTTGGGCCGAGGCCCAGGGCATTGCCAAGAGCGACCAGGTTGCGATCATGGGCGGCAGCTACGGTGGCTACGCCACGCTCGCCGGCCTCAGCATGACCCCGACCGAGTTTGCCTGCGGCGTGGACATAGTCGGCCCCTCCAACCTGATAACCCTGTTGAACTCGATCCCGCCTTACTGGAAATCGTTCCGCGAGCAGTTCTACACCCGCATGGGCAACCCCAACACGGAGCAGGGCCTTGCGCTGCTCAGGGAGCGTTCTCCGCTGACCTACGCCGACCAGATCGTGCGTCCGCTGCTGATCGGGCAGGGCCAGAACGACCCGCGGGTGAACGTGGCCGAGTCTGACCAGATCGTGGCGGCGATGCAGGCCAAGAGCATTCCGGTTACCTACGTGCTGTACCCGGACGAGGGTCACGGATTCGCGCGGCCACCGAACCGGATGTCGTTCAATGCAGTGACCGAGGAGTTCCTCGGCAAGTGCCTGGGCGGCCGGGTCGAGCCGGTCGGCACCGACTTCGCCGGCAGCACGATCCAGGTACCCGCGGGTGCCGAGCTGTTGCCGGGCACGCAGGCCGCATTGCCCGTCATGGCCCCGGACGCGCCTGCAGCGGGGACGCCGCCCGCAAGCTGAGACCAGCGACGGCAACGGCAGCCGGGCTTGCCCCGTGGTGCCGTCGCCGTCGTTGCAGCGCAAACGTTGCAGCGCAAACGTTGCAGCGCAAGTCCGGCCGGGCGCGCAACAGCCGGATCGCATCGCTGTCCGCACTTGCTGCGGTCGCGGCGCGCGGCAAACACCGCTCGACACGCCCGGCACCTGCACATCGACCCTCGGCCAGCGTTCGCAACATGCGTTTTGCCATCCGTCGGTGTACGCTTCGGGTCGAAAAGTGCGCTGGATTTCCGGTCCTTTGCTTAACAACAACCTCGACCTGGCTCATTGGCGCGATCGGCTGCAACGTGATCGCCGGATTCAGATTCCTGACGTGCTGCAGCCCAGCGCCGTCGAGGAACTGCGTCGGTGCCTGACCGAGTCGGTGCCCTGGACGCTGGCAGTACGCGACGCGACCGATCAGTCGCGGGTCATCGCCCACGCTGAACTGCAGCGCCTCGGTGTCTCCGGCCAGTCGGAGCTGCTGCGGCAGGCTGCCGCGCACGCAGTCGATCGCTACGGCTTCGCCTACGAAAGCTACATGATGGTGACCGCCTATCTGGAGCAGCGCGACCCCGGCCTGCTGCTGCACCGCATCCTGGAGTTTCTCAACAGTCCCGACTTCCTCGGATTCGCCCGGATCCTGACCGGCGACACCGCGATCAGCCGCGTCAGCGCGCAGGCAACGCGCTACCGGCCCGGGATGTTTCTCAAGATGCACAACGATCTGGAGCCGGCGACGGGGCGTCGCTACGCCTATGTGTTCAACCTCGGTGAGGCCTGGGCCGCCGACTGGGGCGGCCTGCTGCAGTTCCTCGACGAGGAGCGCAACGTGATCGACACCTTTATTCCGAAGCCCAATTCCCTCAGTCTTTTCAAGGTTCCGGCGTGGCACTGCGTGTCGCTGGTCGCGCCTTGGGCGCGGACGTCGCGTCTGGCGATCACGGGCTGGTGGCAGGATTGAGCGGCAGCCTGCGGGTTCAGGTCGACGCTGCGCCGCTGCCGACCGTACTTCTGTTCGGGCACGGCGCATTGCCCGCGTTCGTTCGGTGCTGGCGGCATGTACCTTGATGCTGCGGCAGGGCGTGCAGCGCTTGCGCATGCCCCGAGGCGCCGTGCGGTCGCGGCAAACGCAGCGTCAACGCGAGCGCAAGTATGATCGTCCTTCTGCTGAAGCTGGAGCCACATAATGCGAGTTCCGATCCTGTGTCTGTTGCTGCTCGCCGGTCCCGCGTCGGGCGCAGCGCCGCTTGCTGACCTGCGGCTACCGCCGGGCTTTGCCGTCGAGGTATTCGCCAAGGACCTGCGCAATGCGCGCTCGATGACGCTCGGTGCCAAGGGCACGCTGTTCGTGGGCACCCGCGATGCCGGCGTGGTTTACGCGATCGAGCACGATGGCAAGTCGGCCGGCACCGTGCATACCATTGCCAAGGGCCTGAACATGCCCAACGGCGTGGCCTTCCGCGATGGCGCACTGTACGTGGCCGAGGTCAATCGCATCTTGCGTTTCGACGCCATCGAAGACGCACTCGCCAACCCGCCCAAGCCGGTGGTGGTCACCGACAAGCTGCCCACCGAGCGCCACCATGGCTGGAAGTTCATCGCCTTCGGTCCCGACGGCAAGCTGTACGTGCCGATCGGCGCACCCTGCAACATCTGCGACGAGGGCGATCCCTTTGCGGCCATCCTGCGCATGAACCCCGACGGCAGCGGACAGGAAGTCTTTGCGCGTGGCGTGCGCAACACGGTCGGCTTCGACTGGAATCCGGCCACCGGCCACCTGTGGTTCAGCGATAACGGCCGCGACATGCTCGGCGATGACATCCCGCCTTGCGAGTTGAACGTGGCGACCCGCGCCGGCCAGCACTTCGGCTATCCCTATTGCCACGGCGCCACGGTCAAGGATCCCGAATTCGGCGAGCTGCACGCCTGCGATACCTTTACCGCGCCACAGGTCGAGTTCGGCGCGCATACCGCGCCACTGGGCGTGCGCTTCTACGGTGGCAGCATGTTTCCAGCGGCTTATAGAAAGGGTGTCTTCGTGGCCCAGCGCGGCAGCTGGAATCGCAGCAAGAAGGTCGGCTACCAGGTGCTGTTCGTTCCCATCGACGGCGACAAGGCTGGCAAGCCGCAGCCGTTCCTCAGCGGATTCCTGCAGGGCGAGAAATCCAGCGGGCGGCCGGTCGACGTGCAGCCGCTGCCGGATGGATCGCTGCTGATCTCCGACGACACCGCCAACGCGATCTATCGCGTGACCTACGCCGGCTGAACCCTTTGCATCGATGATCGCCAGCGCGCTCAGCCTGGCCTTGGCACTGGCGGCGGCCGACGAGCAGGCGCGCACGCGGGTGCTGCCGGCGGTGGCGGTGACTGCGCGGGCCAACGTGCCCGCGCCGACACTGCCCGGCAGCATCACCGTGATCGAGGCCGACACGATCCAGCGCAGCGGACCCATGGTCGACGCCAGCGAGGTGCTCGCGCGGGTGCCGGGCGTGGTCGCCAACAACCGCTACAACTATGCGCAGGACCTGCAGCTGTCGGTGCGCGGCTACGGCGCGCGCGCCGGCTTCGGAGTGCGCGGCGTGCGCCTGTATGTCAACGGGATTCCAGCGTCCGCGCCGGATGGGCAGGGCCAGCTGTCGAATGCAGCACTCGCATCGGCCGCGCGCATCGAGGTGGTGCGCGGACCGCTCGCGGCGCTGTATGGCAATGGCGGTGGCGCGATCAAGATCGACGTCGAGCCGGGGCAACAAGCGGCCGGTGGACAGGCGCTCGCATTCGCAAACGGCGACCTGCAGCGCTTTGGCGCTGCATTGCGCGGCGGCGATGCGGGAATCGGGTGGGCCGTCGATGCGGGGCGCTTCGACACCGATGGCTTTCGTCCGCACAGTGCCGCGCGCCGCGATCTGCTCGACGCGGTGGCCACGTGGAGTTTGCCGCAAGGCTGGCGCGTGTCGACCACCGTCAATGCGCTCGACGCACCGGCCGCTCAGGATCCGCTGGGGCTCACGCCCGTCGAGTTCGCCCGCGATCCGGATTCCACCACGCCGGTGGCGCTGGCCTTCGATACCCGCAAGAGCACCCGGCAGACGCAGCTGGGGGTGGCCATCGCGCGCGATGCGGGCGAGTCGCGCGGTGCGCAACTTGCGCTCTACGGCGGGCGTCGCACGGTTGAGCAGTTCCTCGCGCTGCCACTGGCCGCGCAAGCCGCGCCCACTTCTGCGGGTGGTGTGATCGATCTGGAACGTCGCTACCGGGGTGCCGAGCTGCGCCTGTGGCAAGACATCGAAGCCTTCGGCACGCCGCTGCGCATCACCGCCGGCGTCGATGCGGATGTGCTCGACGAGGCGCGGCGTGGCTACGAGAACTTCATCGGCAGCGCTCTCGGTGTGCGCGGCCGGCTGCGGCGCGACGAGGACAACCGCATCGAGCGTTTCGACCTGCTGCTGCAGGCCGACTGGCAGCCGACGCCGGACTGGCATGCGGTCCTCGGCGTGCGCCGTAACGTGCTCGACTTCGCCGCGCAGGATCGCTTCGTGGCGGCCGGCAATCCCGACGACAGCGGCAGCCGGCGCTTCAGCGCCAACACGCCCGCGTTCGGCCTGCGCTGGTCGCCGCAGACAGATTGGTCGCTGCATGCAGCGATGGCGCGCGGATTCGAGACACCGGTCGCGAACGAACTGGCCTATGCGGCCGATGGCACGAGCGGCTTCAATCGCACGCTGCAGCCGGCGCGCTCGACCATGCGCGAGGTGGGCATGCGGCATGCGGCCGGCAACCTGCTGATCGAGGCTGCACTGTTCCGCGACGATACGCGCGACGAGATCGTGGTGGCGCGCGCGTTGGGCGGCCGCACCTCTTTTCGCAATGGTGGTGCGGTGCGCCGGCGTGGGCTCGAACTGTCGCTTGCGACCGAACTCGGCGACGATTGGGCGTTGAGCGCGGCGTGGACTCTGCTCGATGCGCGCTTCGTCGATGGCACACCGGCGTGTGCGGCAGCGCCATGCGCACCCGGCGCACAGGCGATTGCTGCAGGCGCGCGTTTGCCAGCCGTGCCGCCGCGTTTCGGCTTCGCCGAGTTGCGCTGGACGCCGAACGAGCGCTGGCAGGGCCAGGTCGAGCTGCGCGCTGCCGGCGGTAACTTCGCCGACGACGGCAACCGACTGCGGGCGGATTCCTGGCTCGTTGCGAACCTCGCGCTGCGGCGCAGCGTTCGGGTCGGCAGCGGCACGCTGGCGCTGAGCGCGCGGATCGACAATCTCGGCGACCGCCGCTACGTGGGCTCGGTACTGGTCAACGACGGCAACGGGCGCGTCTTCGAACCGGCGCCCGGACGACGTCTGTTGCTTGGCGCCGTCTGGAACTGGTAGCTCGCAAGTTGCGCTGAAACGGCGGGTCGCGGAATTGACAGACCCTTCACCCAAGCCGCCTTGCGTGCCTGTGTAGACTCGGCGCTCCCGCCGGAGGCCACAGCCCATGCCGCTACGTCTTGTCTTGATCGCTGTGCTGATGTGGAGCGCGACCTTTGGTCTGTACGCGCAGGACGCACCGGTAGTTGCCGAGCCAGCAGCAGCGCTCACGCTCGATCAGCGCATCGATGCCGCCGTGCGGCCGGTCGCCGACGCGGTATCCAATACGATCTTCTACGCGGTCCGGGTCGGTGGCACCGATGCCGCGCCGGTGATGTTTCCGCTGATCGTCGGCTGGCTGGTGCTGGCCGGCGTGGTGTTCACCCTGTATTTCGGGTTCATCAATGTGCGCGGCTTCGCGCACGGTTTTCATTTGATCCGCGGCCGCTATGCGGACCCGACCTCGGCCGGTGAAGTCAGCCATTTCCAGGCCCTGACCTCGGCGGTTTCCGGCACCGTGGGCCTGGGCAACATCGCGGGCGTCGCAGTGGCGGTGAGCATCGGTGGTGCGGGCGCCACGTTCTGGATGGTGCTCGCGGGCCTGCTCGGCATGTCGACCAAGTTCGTCGAGTGCTCGCTGGGCGTGAAGTATCGGCTGGAGAAGGCCGACGGCACGATTTCTGGCGGCCCGATGTACTACCTCAGCCGCGGCATCGCCGAGAACTATCCGGGCCTGAAAGGATTCGGCTGGGTGCTGGCGGTGGTGTTCGCCATCTGCACCATGCTGGGTGCCATCGGTGCCGGTGCGATGTTCCAGGCCAACCAGGCCTATGCGCAGTTCTTCCTCGTGACCGGAGGTGCGGAAGGACCGCTCGCCGATCGCGGCTGGCTGTTCGGCATCGTGATCGCAGTGCTCGCGGGCGCGGTGGTGATTGGCGGCATCACGCGCATAGGCAGCGTCACGGCCAAGCTGGTACCCGCGATGGCGCTGCTCTACATCGTCGGCTGCCTGATCGTGATCGGTGTCCACGTGGACCAGCTGCCGGCAGCGTTCGGCGCCATCTTCGATGGTGCATTCACGGCCGAAGGCGTGCAGGGCGGCGTGATCGGCGCGCTGATCCAGGGCTTCCGGCGCGCGGCATTCTCCAACGAAGCGGGGCTGGGCTCGGCGGCCATTGCGCATTCCGCGGTGCGCACCCGCGATCCGGTCACCGAGGGTTTCGTCGCGCTGTGGGAACCCTTCATCGACACGGTGGTGATCTGCACCATGACCGCGCTGGTGATCATCATCTCCGGCGAGTTGGCAGCACTGCAGGGTTCGACCCTGAGCGGCACCGCGCAGGGCGTGGAACTGACCTCGCAGGCGTTTGGATCGGTAGCGTCGTGGTTTCCCTACGTGCTGACGCTGGTGGTGTTCCTGTTCGCCTTCTCGACCATCATCACCTGGGCCTACTACGGCGCCAAGGCGGCCAGCTTTCTGGCCAACGAATCGAAGTTCGTGCTGTATGGATTCAAGGTCGTGTTTCTTTTGATGGCGGTCGTCGGCTGCACGATGAACCTTGGCAGCATCGTCGATGTCGCCGACTCGTTGTTGTTCATCATGGCCATCCCGAACCTGATCGGTGTGTATCTGCTGATGCCGGTGATCAAGCGCGACCTGGCGAGCTATCTGGCGCGACTGCACAGCGGTGCGCTGGCGCAGAACGCGCGGTAGCGGGTCGCTGGGCATACGACGGCCACCGCGCGCGCGGTGGCCGTGACTTCCGGCCTTTACAGCGGGGCGCGGCACGCCTACCCTCTCACCTAATCCGCTTAGGTGAGCCATGGGTACATCCAATCTGCTGCCGGGCACCCTCGAAATGCTGCTGCTCAAGGCCGTATCGCTCGGCACGGAGCATGGTTACGGCCTGTTGCAGCGCATCCAGCGCAGCTCCGGCGATGTGCTGGCGGTGGAGCAGGGCGCGCTGTATCCGGCGCTGTTCCGGCTCGAGTCGCAGGGGCTGGTCGCATCGGAGTGGGGCGTGTCGGACAACAACCGCAAGGCCAGGTTCTACAGCCTGACCCGCGCGGGGCGTGCACGACTGGCGCGCGATGTCGGCCAGTGGCAGCAGTTGGCAGCGGCGATGAACGCCGTGCTCAACGCCACGCGCGGCGAGTTGCCGCGATGATGCGGCGACTGGCGCTGTGGTGGCGCACGGTGAGCGCACGACGTCGTTTCGAACGCGAGCTCGACGCAGAGTTCGAGTTCCACCTGCACGCGCGCACCGACGACCTGATCGGGCAGGGCGTCGCGCCCGATCAGGCACGCCGGCGCGCGCAGGTCGAGCTAGGCATGCAGGGCATGCATCGCGACGCCTGCCGCGAAGCGCGCGGTCTGGTGGTGCTCGATCATGCCGTGCGCGACCTGCGCTACGCAGTGCGCGGCCTGTGGCGCAATCCCGGCTACAGCATCACCGCACTGCTGGTGTTGGGCATCGCCCTGGGGGCCAATGCACTGCTGTTCAGCCTGTTCAGCGCCTACGCACTGCGCGCGCCACCGCTGGCGGATGCGTCGCGCTGGGTCTCGCTGGAAGCGATTACTACGCGCGATGAACGAATGACCTCATGGCCGGTCGCTGAAGCCGATGCGCTGGTTGCACGGCCGAGCGCCGGCATGGAGGCCATCTATGCGATGCGCGAAGTGCGCCTGATCGTCCAGCCCGCGCTGGCGCGGCTGGTCGGCGGCGAATCGGTGTCGGACAACTATTTCGATGTCCTCGGCGTGGCGCCGGCGTTGGGTCGCGGCTTTACCGCACAAAGCGATGCTGGTGCCGAACTGGTGTTGAGCGATCTGGGCTGGCAACGCCTGCTTGCCGGCGAGGCCGATCCGCTTGGGCGCACGCTCACCGTTGCGGGCCGCGCATTCACGGTGGTCGGCGTCATGCCGCCTGAGTTTTCAGGCACCACGCCACAGCACGCGATGTACTGGCTTCGCGAGCGCGACTATCGTGCGCTACAGCCGCGCCCGGATGGCGATGGACTGGCCGTGCAGCTCGGCGGCATGCGCCGCCATGACAGCAGTCTCGCCCAGGCATCCGCAGCGCTGACCAGCCGCGCGGTCGCGGCCAACAGCGAGCGCGAGACATCGCTGCGGGTTGCCCGCGCCGAAGTGTCGACGCGGCGCGGCTATCTGGCGCAAAGCGATATGCACGATCTGGTGCAGGCCTGCCTGCCGATCGCATTCGCGTTCGTGCTGTTGCTGCTGGTAGCCGCGGCGAATCTGGCCAACCTGGTGCTTGCACGCTTCGCTTCGCGGCAGGGCGAGCTGGCGATCCGGGTCGCAGTCGGCGCGCCGAGGCGGCGCCTGCTCTCGCAGCTGCTGACCGAATGCGTGTTGTTGGCATCTATGGCTGCCGTGTTCGGTTTCGCGTTGGCCAGCGCACTGCTGCTGCCACTGCAGGCTTTTTTGTTCTCCTTGTTGGGCGAGTTTGGAATCGATCTGATCGGGTTGCGCGTCGATCTCGGTGTACTGGCCTACACCTGGGTTCTGGCTTTGCTCGCAACGGTGGCCTTCGGATTGATTCCCGCACTGCTGGCAACCGCCGCATGGCGCGGTGGCCGCTCGCGTCCGGACCTGACCGCGATGCAGCGTGCATCGGGCTCGCGGATGCGCTCGCTGCTGATGGTCACGCAGCTTGCGATCAGCGTGATGCTGCTGGTCATCGCCGGACTGGTGGCGATGAATGCGCGCAGCGTGGCGCAGATCCGGATTGGTTTCGACCCCGCCCGCACGATCGCCGTGCACCCGGGGCAGGTCACGCCGGCGCTGGCGCGCGAACTGGCGGCGTTGCCGCAGGTCGAGCGCACGGCGCTGACTTCGCGTGCGCCCCTGATGGGCACTCCGCATCGCATCGATGCGCAGGTCGGTGCGCGCAGCGAGCCGCTGTTCGTGCGTGCCGTCGATGCGGCGTACTTCGAGGTGTTCGGTATCGACATCCTGCACGGGCGCGGATTCTCGGCGGCCGATGAGGCCGGCGCCAACGTCGTGCTGGTCAGTCGCCGCACCGCCGAGCACTTGTGGCCCGGCGTCAATCCGATCGGACAGCTGATCGACCTGCCCGCACAGGAGCGACTGGGGCGCTTGCGCAGCGGCCAGTTCGTGGTGGTGGGGGTGGTCGCGGATGTCGTGAGTGCGTGGTTCGTCAGCGGCATCGACGGCAGCGCGGTGTATCTGCCCACGCGGGTCGGCGATCCGGCGGTGTCTGGCCTGATGCTGCGAACGCGCGATACCAGCGTCGCCACCCTCGACGCGATCGCCCGCGCCTGCACGCGGGTCGATCCACAACTGAGCTGCGAGCTGATGCCGATGTTGCTGGCGGTACGCATCCAGCGCTTGCCGTTTCTTGCCGCGTCCACGCTATCGCTGCTGCTCGGCTGGATCGCGCTGGGCATCAGCTGCATCGGGCTGTATGGCCTGGTCAGCTATCTGGTAGTGCAAAAGCGCGCCGAGATCGGCGTGCGGCTGGCGCTGGGGGCCAGCCATGCCAGGGTGATCCGCCACCTGCTGTCAGGCGCTGCGCGGCAGATCGGCATCGGGGTGGCGATCGGCGTCCCGTTGGCATTTGCGGTGGCGCGGGTGCTGGCTGCACTCAGCGACAAGCTGCACACCTTCGATCTGGTGTCGTTCGTGGTGATTCCGCTGCTGCTTGCGCTGCTCGCCCTGCTGGCGGCATGGTTGCCGGCCCGTCGCTGCGCGCGCATCCTGCCCAGCGAAGCCTTGCGTCAAGACTGACACATCGACCCCGCATGCAACCGCTGTCGCCAAGCCGCGCTGCCTGCGGCGTCGGCACGCGTTGCGCCACAGGCGGACGCGCCAGCAAACCCGTCGATCAGCGTCCGCCGCCGCCACCGCCACCGCCACCGCCGCCCGACGATCCGCCGCCGCCACCGCCCGATGAGCTGCCCGGCGGCGTCGACGCGGACGCAATCGACGAGTTCAGGCCATTGCCGATCGACTGCGCGAGGCTGCCCATGTCGCTGAAGCTGCCGCCGTGGTACCAGGCGATCGCCGCGGTCGCTGCTGCGGCTGCTGCGGCGCCCACCGCGAGGGTGAATTTCCTGGTCCAGGCTTCTTCGACATCCAGCGCCACGGCATACGGCAGCAAACGCTCGTAGCGCTGGGCGTCCAGCGGTGGAGCCGCACCGGGACCCTGCAAGCCTGCCAGCTCATCGCGCTCGGCCACGCCCAGGTACAGCTTGAGGCCTTCGATTTCGTCGAGCAGCTTGCGCCCTTCCGCGGTTGGTGCCTGCACCAGACGGCCGAAGGCGATCAGCACTATCAGCATCAGTACGCAGATCCCCACGATCACCGGCACGCCGGAACCTGCGGCTACCACGAACGCCAGCACGCCAGTGGCGATCGCAATCCCGACCGCTGCCACCGCGCTGCCTGCGTTGCGCGTGAAGTGACTGCCATGCAGGCGCGAGTCGAGTGCCTTGGCATGCGCCACCTGCGCGCCTTGCAGAATACTGGCGTTGGCGGTTTCAAGTTCCAGCACACGCTCGCCGCTGGCAAACAGTGCGCCCATCAGTACTCCAGGTGCATGCAGGCGTGGCGGCCCACCGCTGCCATCGATCCGCTGCAGTTGCCAGCGGTCCTTGCGCAGCACGCGATCTTCGCGCTCTATCGCGACCTCGCCATCGACTGCCGAACACAGCAGGTCGGCGGTAAAACAGCGCGTGTCGTAGCTGTGGCGGCGCAGGTAGCGCAGTTCCGCTGGCGATCGGTCTGCCGGCGGGTCGTAGCGCGCGATGATGATGCCCGCGCGCGGATCGCGGCCCACCTGGCGCCAGCGCCGGATGCAGAATGCGAGCAGCACGATCAGTCCCGCCAGCGCGATCAGGATGCCGCGATTGTCGAGAAGCAGCCACGCGAGACGCTGGCCAAGGGTCGGCTCCGGCACCAGGCCTTTGGGAAAGCCGAGCACGATGGTCAGCCCTTCGCCAGCGGCCAGAGCTTGGGTGAGCTGCCACTGTGCGATCCCCGGCGCGCTGATCTGCGCGCGATAGTTCTGTCCCTTGGCACCTTGCGGACCGGTGTAGCCCTCGGCGGTCATCGCGCCGACCGCTACCGGCTGCGGCAGGCGTACCTCGACGCGCCCTTGGTCGATCGGAAAATCCCAGCCGGTGCCGATCGCATTCCAGTACAGCTCGTCGTGGTCGGTGAAAAATCCGAGCTGGCGGGTGGTGCGATAGCGCAACGTATAGCGGTACTCGCCGGGCAGTTGCGGCAGGTAGTCGTCGTTGCCGGTGTTGATGCGCACGCCATTGCTGCGGTTCTCGGTGAACCACGGCTCGCTCTCGCCGTTGCGCTGCACCGACAGCACGGTCAGATCGACCACCACTGCGTTGCCCTTGCCGTCGCGATAGCGGGTCGGGAAATCGCGATAGATGCCGCGTCGGATCTGGTTGCCGGCCGCGCGCACGGTGATCTCTTCCGTGACGTCCAGACTGCCGTCGGCACGCACCTCGACCGCGATCGCGTAGTCGAGGATGCGCTCGTCGGATTGCGCCATGGCCTGCGGGCTGGCCAGCAGCGCGATCAGCAGCAGCACTCGCACGAGTATGTTCATGGCAGCTGTACCTTTACTGCGGCGCGCTCTGCGGCCTGCGCCTGGTAGAACTCGCCGCTGCGAAAACCGAAGCTGCGTGCGACCAGAACGTCCGGCACGCGCTGGATGGTGTCGTTGAGATCGCGCACCGCGCCGTTGTAGAAGCGCCGCGCGTACTGCAGGTGGTCTTCCACCGCGACCAGGTCGCGCTGCAGCTGGATGAAGTTCTCGCTCGCCTTGAGGTCAGGATAGGCCTCCTTGAGCGCGAACAAACGCCCCAGCGCCTGCTCGAGCTGGGTCTCGACTTCGCCCAGCCGCTGCGGACTGGACTGCTGCATTGCCTGCGTGCGCAGCTCCGTGACCACTTCCAGCACGGCCTTCTCATGCCCGGCATAACCCTGCACGGTGGCGACCAGCTGCGGCACCAGATCGTGGCGTCGGGTCAGCTGCACGTCGATATCCGCCCACGCGGTACGCGCCTGGTTGCGCAGGCGCACCAGACGGTTGAAGGCGAACACCGCCCAGATCGCCAGCCCCAGTATCGCGATCAGCGTAACCGCAAGAGCCACGGTCGACCTCGTTCGTCGAATGGCCGGGTTGGCCAGAAGCCACTACACCGTAGCAGGTGGGCCAGGGCAACTCGACTGCCGGTCGTGGGCCATCTGCTGCGAAACTTGCGAGAAGGCCGCAGTACCGGCCCTCGTGCAGCGTTCAGCGTGTCTCAGCGCGCCTTCAACAGGCGCAACACGAGGGCACTGCCAATGCCCCAGGCGCCATTGAGCAGCAGCGCGCCAACAATCAGCTTGGGGTCCCAGCCACCGGCCATCGGCATGCCCTTGAGCGGAAACACGATGAACAGCGCGACCGCGCTGGGCAGGATCGCGCCGGCGATCAGCCAGGCTGCCCACCAGCTGGCACCGCGGAAGCGGCGCAGCAGCGGCATCAGCGCCATCGCCCACACGCCGCCCCAGAACGCCAGCGACACGAACATCGGCACGCCCAGTGGTGGCACCGCGGCCATCGGAAACGGGGCCCGCGGACTGATGCCGCCCAGGTACAGCAACCCCAGCAAGCCCTGGTGGAACACCACGGTGCCGATGAAGCCGGCGATGAATGCCTTGAGATAGTTCATGCGTGGGTCCGTGAAACGCCACAGCTGGCGCCGTGCAAGTCTACGGCTTGTCGCGCCCCGATGCTGATCCGACTGGCGCGGCAGGTGTCGCGGCGGGCTCCCAATGCTGGCCGCGCAGCAACTCCAGTGGCTGGAAGCGCGCCTTGTAGCCCATCTTCGGATGGTTCTCGATCCAGTAGCCCAGATACAGGTGCGGCAGGCCGAGCCGGCGCGCGGCCTGCAGTTGCGACAGGATGGCGAAGGTGCCGAGGCCGCGTGCCTGCAGATCCGGATCGTAGAACGTATATACCGATGACAGGCCGTGGCGCGTCACATCGGTGACCGCCACCGCGAGCAGGCGACCGCCACTGCGGAACTCCAGAAACCGGGTCGGGCTCCACGGACTGGTCAGGAAGCGGGTGAAGTCCTCGTGCTCGGCTTCGTCCATGCCCCCGCCGGGGTGGCGCTGACTCAGGTAGCGGTGGTACAGCGCGAAGATCTCGTCGCTGATCCGTGCCGGTTGTTCGGTCACGACCAGATCGGCATTGCGGCGCAGGTTGCGGCGCTGGCTGCGATCGGGAGCGAAGGCGGCAACCGGCACGCGGGCCGGCACGCAGGCCTGGCAGCGTGCGCAGGCCGGACGATAGATGTGGCCACCGGCGCGGCGGTAGCCCCGCGTCAGCGCAGCCTCATAGACCTGCGGCAGGTCGACCGCGAGCGGATCGATCACCAGATTCTGCGCCACCCGCGCGTCGAAGTATCCGCACGGGTGCGGCAGGGTCTTGAGCAGGCGGATGGTGTCCGAGCGCATGCCCCGATTATGAGCGCCTTGCGGGGGGCTGGCGTCAACGCTGCGTGGTCGGGCCGTGCGGTCAGCACGGCTCGACCGGATCGGCGCTTATTCGAAAACCGTCTTGTCGTCGACGATGATCACGCGCTTGCCGATCGCCAGTGGCAGAACCTGGATCAGCTTGTCCTCGGCGAGCAGATCGGCCGGCTTGTCGGCGTTGTACTTGATCGGCGAGGGCGCGCTGGCGGTCAGTCGCTTGGCCAGGTCGTCGGCATCGGCAGTGACATAGACGAACTTCGCCCCGCGCAGGTCGATATGGCGGCGCAGTGCGGCATTGACCTGCTCGACGCTCAGCGCATCCAGACCCTTGGCCACGTAGGTGGGAAAATCGTCGATGCCGGCGACCAGACTGTCGATCGCATAGCCCAGCTGCGCGGTCTGGGTCGAAGTCAGGTTGGACACGAACTTGCGCAAAAAGTCGCGGCTGCGCACGAAGTCGGCCTCCGACATGCCCTTGCCGACCAGCTTGTCGACTTCGAACAGCGCGGCACGGGTGGCGAACACGGCATCGTTGTTGTCGCGCAGCGGGCGCAGCCAAACCTGGAACAGATCGCTGCCGCGCAGATAGTTGGGCTCCGGCTGCATGCGGAACATGCCGTTGGGGAAGTACTCGATATAGGCGTAGCTGCCGTAGTTCATGCCGCGAACTTCGCGGATCCGTTCGAACAGACGCCCGGCCTGGCTGCGATGCTCGCCCAGCCACGAGCGCGCAAGCCACAGCGCGACCCAGTCCGGATGACCGCGGGTCACGTCGATCGGCACGCCGAAGCTCACGGCCACCGCCGGCGTGAGTTTGCGCACGATCAGTGCGCTGCGCACGGTCGCCTTGGTGGCCGCTGCGGGCTTGCGCTGCGCAACGCCCGAGCGCGGCAGACGCGCCAGCGAACCGATCACGTCGCCGGCAAAGGCGTCGTCATAGCCGCCGGCGATTCCGACCACCAGCTGACCGCGCGTGAAGTGGGTGCGGTAGAACTCGCGAACGTCCTCCAAGGTGATCTTCTGCAAATCGGAAACGTCGCCCAGCGACAGCGTTCCGTAGGGATGATCCACGCCATAGGTCTGCTGGTAGAGCAGTTCCTTGGCCAGTTCTTCGTCGTTGTTGGCGCGCAGGCTGGTGCGGATTGCGCTGATCTGCTGCTCGCGAACACGCTGGAAGTCGTCTTCGCGGAAGCCCGGGAAGTACATCTGCGGCCCGACGATTCGCCACCAGGCTGCGGCGTTGTCGCGATGCACGGTGCCGTAGAAGCGCACCATGTCCTTGTCGAACTGCACGTTCAGGGTGGCCGCCAGCGGATAGGTTGCCTTCTGGATTTGCTCGAAGCTCAGCTCGCCCGAGCTGCCCTGCGCCATCAGCTGCGCGGTCAGTGCGGCAAGGCCCTTCTTGCCGACAGGATCGGCGGCCGCACCAGTGCGGAACACCACTGCCACATCCACCAGCGGCGATTTGTTGCGCTGCTCGATGATCGGCGCGCTGGTTCGCACGGTGCCGATGTCGAACTCGCGCGAGCCGGCTGCAATGCGCGCGTTGATCGGCGTCAGCGGGGCTGCCTTCGGCGGCATGGCGGCGGACTCGGCGATGGGCGGCGGTGCATCGGCCCTGGCGGCGGTCGCGGCCGCGTCCAGTGCACGGAACCCGTTGGCGCCGGCCAGCGCGTCGGCCTGCGCGATCGACACGGCCGTGCGATTGGCGTCGGCGAACACGCGGTTGGCGGTGTCGCGCACGGCTTCGGCATCCAGCGCATCGAGTGCGGCGTAGTAGCGATTAAGGGTTTCGAGGTCGCGCTCGTAGTGCACGAATCCGGCCAGGATCGCGCCGATCCGCGCTGCGTTGTCCATGCCGCCGGCGAAGGCGTACTTCAGGCGCGAGCGGGTCTGCGCGAGTTGCTGCGCATCGAGCAGCTGGCTGCGCGCGGCGAGCAGGGTCTCGTCG
>JBBRFN010000020.1:0-30262 GCA_038224265.1 Lysobacterales bacterium | reverse complement strand
GAGGCGCGGATGCCGAGCTTGGGTTCGCTCTTGCCGCGATGGAAACCCTCGCGCTGGGTGTCGACCATGAAACCACTGATGCCCTTGGCACCCTTGGCCGGATCGGTCATCGCAAACAGCATGATGTAGCGCGCCACCGGGCCCGAAGTGATCCAGCTCTTCTTGCCGTTGACCGTGTAGTAGCTGCCGTCGGGCGAGCGCACTGCGCGGATGCGCATGGCCGACGCGTCGGAACCGGACTGCGGCTCGGTCAGCGCGAACGCGCCGATCGCCTGCCCGCTGGCGATCGGGGTCACGTACTTGTGTTTCTGCGCCTCGGTGCCGAATTTCAGCAAGCCGTTGCAGTACAGGGTGTTATTGACGCTGACGATGGTCGAGTGGGCGCAGTCGGCGGCGGCGATCTCGATCATCGCCAGCACATAGGCAATGGCATCGAGACCGGCCCCACCGTACTCGGGCGGCACTTCGATGCCCATCAGCCCGTTTTCACCCAGCACCTTGATGGTTTCGGACGGAAACTCGCCACTGCGATCGAACTCGGCGGCGATCGGCGCGATGCGTTCGGCGGCGATCCGGCGCGCAATGTCCTGGATCATCAACTGCTCTTCGGTGAATCGAAAATCCATCATCAACCCCTGCTGTGGTTCGGGTCGGAAAATACCGCCCGAATATAGCGCTGCAAGCTAGAGTCGCACCTCGATCCGGAAACCGGGCCGGAACCGGGAGCGCGATCAATCACCGTTGGCACCGACCGCTGCGAGGGCAGTATCGATGGGGATCAGATAGCTCACGCCCATCGAGGCGCCCTGACGCGAAAACAGTCCCGATACGCTCAGGGCGACCAGATCGCCGGCCGCGTCGAATACCGGACCGCCCGAGTTGCCGCGATTGATCGACGCATCGGTCTGGTACAGCTTGCGCCCCTCGACCTGCCGCACTGCCGACAGGATGCCCTGGGTCACGGTGTGGCTGAGTGAAATATCCAGCGGGGTGCCGATCACGAACAGGGTGTCGCCGGGACGCGGGGCGCTGCGCCCGATCGGCGCCGCGATCAGCTTGGCGCCATCGAAACGCAGCAGCGCGACATCGGTTTGCGGATTGCGGTTGACCACCTGGGCGGCGACCGAGCGCCCGCCGACCAGCAGGGTAACGTGGCGCTCGGTGCCGACCACATGCGCATTGGTCAGCGCATAGCCCTTGGCATCGACCACCACCCCGCTGCCATGCCCGCGCAACGTACGCACGGTCACGGTTGCGGCCAGCAGGTCGTCCGAGCGATCCTGGAAGCGGCCCTCGCCCGTGCCCCAGGTCAGGCCCACGGCCACCGGCGTCGGTTCGGCGCCGTCATCGCGGGTCGCGACCCCGCCACGCACGCCGAAGGCATCCGGGGCGCCGCGCATGGCATCGGCGAAGCGCTGCTGGGCGAGCACGTTGTCGGCAGCCTGAGCCACTGCACGGCGCACCACATTGCTGGCTTTGCCAGCACTGCGCCAGCCGTCGTCCGCGCCCTCGGAGACTTCGCGGAAGATCACTTCGTCGCCGTCGGAAAGCACCCAGCGCACCTTCACGTACGCGCGCGCGGCGCGCTCGCTGCCGGGCTGGTAGCTGCGATCCAGAAACACGCAGAAGTCGAGCTTGAGGTCGATCAGCTCGGCATCCAGCGACAGCCGCGCCGGTGCGCCGGTGCCTGCCGCCGACAGTGGCCAGCCGACGCTGCGAAAGCGCTCGGCCACGATCAGCGCGACGTCGGCTTCGCTGGCATCGAGCGCACCGGCATTCCATTGCACGGCGGCCGCAACTTCGCAGTCGCGTCCGGCGAATACCCGTCCGGAAGTCACCTCGCGACTGTTCGCCGAATCCAGGCGAACCGCAAACCGATCCAGCGATACCGACTGCGCGTCGCCAGGATTGGGCAGCGGCATCCGGGTCGGGATCTTGAAGCTGCCGAAAGCATCCTTGATGCGCACTTCTTCGACCGCAGCGGGTGGCTGGTCGGCCTGTTTGGGCGGCGGCTTGTCGGAAAAGTGCACCCGCCCATTGGCATCGGTCCACTTGTAGACCTCGGCGTGCAGGCTTGGCGCCAGCATGCCCAGCAGCAGCAGCAGCAGCCACAGCATCCGACACCGGCGTTCGATCGTCCCTGTCATGCCTGCCCCCAGGTTCCATTCCACCGGACTGCAGTGTAGCCCGCCGGCGCCGCCGCGCAACTTCGGAGAACGCCTGTGCAGCACCGATTGACGCTGGCCACCCGCGCCGACTATCGTGCTCTATCTTTGAATCGCGATATCGAGATAAACGTGGATCTTGCGGGCTGTTCGGCCTTTCTTCGCGCGCTCTCCGACCCGACCCGGGTGCGGCTGCTGGCGCTGCTCGAACGCGAGGAGCTCACGGTCGCGGAACTCGCCGCAACTACCCGGCTGGCGCAACCGCGGGTCTCGACCCATCTGGCAAAGCTGCGCGAACTCGATCTGGTGCGCGACCGCCGCGCCGGCGTGTCCGCCTACTATCGCTACAACATCGACGCGGAGGCAGAAACCCGCAGCCTGTGGCAGGCCCTGCGCGAAGCAGCCGACGATGCAATGCTGCGCGACGATGCCAAACGGGTCGCGAGCGTGTTGGCCAAACGCGCCCAGCGCCAGAACTGGGCCGATACCGTCGCCGGCGACATGGAGCGGCACTATTCGCCCGGCCGCACCTGGGAAACCCTGACCCGGGGTTTCGTGCGCCTGCTCGACCTCGGTGACGTGCTTGACCTCGCCTCGGGCGATGGCGTCAACGCCGAGTTGCTGTCGCCCTATGCGAAGTCGATCACCTGCATCGATACCAGCCCGCGGGTGGTCGAAGCCGCCACCACGCGCCTGGCCGAACGCAGCAATGTCATCGTGCGCAGCGGCGACATGCACGCGCTGGAGCTGCCGGACAACCGCTTCGACCTGGTGTTGATGATGCAGGCCCTGCCCTACAGCGAGCGTCCTGCGCAGGCAATGGCCGAAGCCGCGCGCGTGCTGCGCCGCGGCGGTCGACTGCTGGTGTGCACCCTGGCGCGCCACCAGCACCGTGGTGTGGTCGCGGAGTTCGATCACCGCAATCTGGGTTTCACCACCGGCGAACTGCGCCAGCTGGTCGCCCGCGCCGGCCTTGATGTCGACTCCTGCGAGCTGGCCACGCGCGAAAGTCGCCCACCGCATTTCGAGGTACTCGCGCTGCTCGCACACAAGCCATGACGGGCAAGAGCCCGATCGAGACCCGTGCAAGGCAGCGCGCGGCAAACCACGACCACTGAACATCCGACCGCTGCCACCCATGCCCGCACTGCCCTGGAAAGATCCGTCCCGCACCTGCCGCCTGCTCGATGCCATGGCGCAACGCATCCTCGTGATCGATGGTGCGATGGGCACCATGCTGCAAACCTACGGACTCGACGAGGGCGACTATCGGGGCCGCCGCTTCGGCACCGGGCACGACAGCCAGCAAGCGCATGCGCACGGCAGCCACGCGCACGCCTGCGATCTGAAGGGCAACAACGATCTGCTGTCGATCACCCAGCCGGACATCGTGCGCGCGGTGCACCGCGCCTACCTCGAGGCGGGCGCCGACCTGCTGGAGACCAACACCTTCAACAGCACCGCGATCAGCCAGGCCGACTACGGACTGCAACATCTGACGCATGAGCTCAACCGCGAGGGTGCGCGCATCGCACGCCTCGAATGCGATGCGATGACCGCGCGCACGCCACAGCGACCGCGCTTCGTGATCGGCGTGCTGGGACCTACCGGGCGCACCGCATCGATCAGTCCCGACGTCAACAACCCGGGCTTTCGCAACGTCGACTTCGACCAGCTGGTGATCGCGTATCGCGAGGCGACCCTGGGTCTGATCGAAGGCGGGGCCGACGCGATCATGATCGAGACCATCTTCGACGTGCTCAATGCCAAGGCGGCGATCTATGCACTGGAGGAGCTGTTCGATGGCAGCGGCTGGCGGCTGCCGGTGATGATCTCGGGCACCATCACCGACATGTCCGGTCGCACGCTGTCGGGACAGACCGCAGAGGCGTTCTACAACTCGGTCGTGCACGCACGACCACTGAGCATCGGATTGAACTGCGCGCTGGGTGCGACCGAGCTGCGCGCCTATGTCGACGTGCTGGCCAACGTGGCCAACTGCGCGGTCAGCGCGCACCCGAACGCCGGGCTGCCGAACGCCTTCGGCGAATACGACGAGACCCCGGAGCAGATGGCGGCCACGCTGCGCGAATTCGCCGCCTCCGGCCTGCTGAATCTGGTCGGCGGCTGCTGCGGCACTACACCGGCGCACATCGCGGCGATCGGCGCGGTGGTGGCGCAGTTTCCGCCACGCACGATCCCTGCCTGCGAGGCGCTCGACGCATGAGCGGCATGCGCCTCACCCGGCTGTCCGGCCTCGAGCCACTGGTCATCAGCGCCGACACCAACTTCGTCAACATCGGCGAGCGCTGCAATGTCACCGGCTCGGCGGCATTCAAGAAGCTGATCAAGGACGACCGCTACGACGAAGCGGTCGAGGTGGCGCGGGCACAGGTCAACAACGGCGCGCAAATCCTCGACGTGAACATGGACGAGGGCTTGATCGACGCCGAGGCGGCGATGTCGCGCTTTCTGAACCTCATCGCATCGGAACCCGACATCGCGCGAATCCCGGTGATGGTCGATTCGTCCAAGTGGAGCGTCATCGAGGCGGGCCTGAAATGCCTGCAGGGCAAGGGCGTGGTCAACTCGATCTCGCTCAAGGAAGGCGAAGAGATGTTCCTCGCGCAGGCCCGCAAGGTGCAGCGCTATGGCGCCGCGGTGGTGGTGATGGCCTTCGACGAGCAGGGCCAGGCCGATACCGCGCAGCGCAAGATCGGCATCTGCACCCGTGCCTACCATCTGTTGCGCGAGCGGCTGGACTTCGCGCCCGAAGACATCATCTTCGATCCCAATGTCTTCGCCATAGCCACCGGCATCGAGGAGCACGACAACTACGCGGTCGATTTCATCGAGGCCACGCGAGAGATTCGCGCCACCCTGCCGCATTGCCATGTGTCGGGCGGCGTATCCAACGTCAGCTTCGCATTCCGCGGCAACAATGTGGTGCGCGAGGCCATCCACAGCGTGTTCCTGTTCCATGCGATACGCGCCGGCATGGACATGGGCATCGTCAACGCCGGTGCGTTGCCGATCTACGACGACCTGGATCCGGACCTGCGCGAGCGCGTCGAGGACGTGGTGCTCAACCGGCGTACCGACGGCACCGAGCGTCTGCTGGCGATCGCCGATCGCTACAAATCGCGCAAGGGCGAAATCGTGGTGGAGAACACCGCCTGGCGCGAGCAGGAGGTCGGCAAGCGGCTGGAGCATGCGTTGATCCACGGCATCGACCAGTACATCGAGCTCGATACCGAGCAGGCGCGGGTGGCCAGCAGCCGGCCGCTGGATGTGATCGAAGGGCCGCTGATGCGCGGCATGAACGTGGTCGGCGATCTGTTCGGCGCTGGCAAGATGTTCCTGCCGCAAGTCGTGAAGTCGGCGCGGGTGATGAAGAAAGCCGTCGCCCACCTGATTCCGTACATCGAAGAAGAAAAGGCGCGCAGCGGCGACACCGGCAAGAACAACGGCAAGATCGTGCTGGCCACGGTCAAGGGCGACGTGCACGACATCGGCAAGAACATTGTCGGCGTAGTGCTCCGCTGCAACAACTTCGAAGTGATCGACCTGGGCGTGATGGTGCCCGCGCAGCGCATCCTGGACGCCGCGCGCGCCGAGAATGCCGACATGATCGGCCTGTCCGGCCTGATCACCCCTTCGCTGGACGAGATGAACCACATCGCGCGCGAAATGCAGCGCCAGGGCTTTACGTGTCCGCTGTTGATCGGCGGCGCGACGACCTCGCGGGCGCACACCGCGCTGAAGATCGAGCCGCACTACAAGGCACCGACCGTGTGGATCAAGGACGCCTCGCGCGCGGTCGGCGTGGCGCAGGTGTTGATCAGCAAGGACCAGATGCCCGACTACATGGCGACATTGCGCGCCGAGTATGCCGACATCCGCGAGCGCCACAAGGACCGCGGTCCCGGCAAACGCCTGGTGCCGTTGGCGCGCGCCCGCGCGCAGCGTTTCACCGGCGACTGGGCCAACCATGCACCACCGGTGCCCGCGCAGCCGGGAATCACCTGCTGGGACGACTGGCCGCTTGCGCAACTGGTCGACTGGATCGACTGGACGCCGTTTTTCCAGACCTGGGAACTGGCCGGTCGCTATCCCGCCATCCTCGACGACGCAGTGGTCGGCACGCAGGCGCGCGAGCTGTTCGCAGACGCAACCGCGATGCTCCAGCGCCTCATCGACGAGCGCTGGCTGACCGCCAAGGCGGTCGTGGGGCTATGGCCGGCACAGAGCGTGGGCGACGATGTGGAGCTTTACGCGCTCGGCGATGCCATGGAGCAGCGCCCCATCGCTGTGCTGAACTTCCTGCGCCAGCAAGTCGACAAACCGCCGGGGCGTCCGGATTTCTGTCTGGCCGACTTCGTCGCGCCGCATGCCACCGGCGTGCGCGACTGGATCGGCGCATTCGCAGTCACCACCGGCATCGGGATCGAGCAGCATGTGGCGCGCTTCGAAGCGGCCCACGACGACTACAGTGCGATCATGCTCAAGGCGCTGGCCGATCGCCTCGCCGAGGCGCTTGCCGAGGCCCTGCACGCGCGGGTGCGGCGCGAGATCTGGGGCTATGCACCAGACGAGACGCTCGACACCGATGCCCTGATCGACGAGAAGTATCGCGGCATCCGCCCGGCGCCGGGCTATCCGGCCTGTCCGGAGCACAGCGAGAAAGCCAAGCTGTTCGAACTGCTCGATGCACCGGGCCGGATCGGGGTCACGCTGACCGAATCGTACGCGATGTATCCGGCCGCGGCGGTCAGCGGCTACTACTTCTCGCACCCCGACTCGCAGTACTTCGTGGTGGGTCGGATCACCCGCGAGCAGGTCGACGACTATGCGCGGCGCAAGGGCTGGTCGCTGACCGAGGCCGAACGCTGGCTGGCACCGATATTGGACTACGATCCCGAGTAGGCGCGCCGGACCGTTGCAAATTCACGATGCGTGTGTGGATACTTGCGTTGCCCGAAGCGCGGAGACGCCCATGGTCACGATCGACGTGCGCCACAAGGTCAAGGATTTTTCGCAGTGGAAGAAGGCTTTCGACGCGGCGGCCACGGCGCGGCGCGAAGCCGGCGAGACCGGCTGCCGGATTTACCTTCAGCATGGTTCGGACGACGATGTACTGGTCTCGATGGACTGGGATTCGCTCGAACGCGCCCAGGCTTTTCTCGCATCGACCAAGCTGATGTCCGGCATGCAGGCAGCCGGCGTGCGCGAGATGCCGAAGATCGCGATCCTGCGCCGGGTCGACGAGTACCGGCTGTAGAGCCAGCGCAGCGGCGCCTGCCTCAGGCGTGCAACGCTGGCTGCGCGTTCACCAGATCAGGTCCGGCGGGATATCGTCCTCGACCGGCGCGTCGGGATCCGGCAGCAGGACCATCGCCTCGGCGCTGATCGCCTGCGTGGCAAGCGCGGTCTCGCGGGTTACCAGCAGGTAGCGGCCGTCCTTCTGCACCACGCCGAGTTCGCCCCTGTTCAGTGCCAGCAGTTGTTCGGCCGTGACATAGACGCGACGGATCTTCGCGCCGTGGTTGAAATGCCGCGCAACGTCGGCCTCGGCGACGTTGAGCGCCTTGCCTTCGAGCAACGCTGCCAACTTCGCCCGGCGCTCGCGTTTTTCGCGCGCGCGCTCCTGGTTTTCGCGCTCGACGCGCTCTTGTTCCGCGCGTTCTTCCCGCGCGCGCGCAGCATAGGCCTGCGCAAGGTCGGGCTCGCGCGGCTCGCGCTGGCCCTTGGGTTCTTGCGCGCGCGGCTGGTGCGGGCGTGCGCCCTGCGGCTTGCCGGCAGCGCCCGCGTCTTTCGCATCGCGGCCGCCGCCCTTGTGCGCCGGGCGTTCGCGTGGGCGCTCCTCGGGCTTGCTGACCAGCCCGAGTGCGCGTAGTTGATCGCGGAGCGAGTCGGCCATACTAGTAATGCGGTGGCGGTGGTTCGTTGGCGATGTCGTGACTTGTTGCCGCGCGGCTCGCCTCCAGCCCTGCGCGCAGGCGCGCAACTGCCGTACGCAAGAGCGCCAACTCGCGATCCTGTGCGGCCACGGTGCGATCGAGGCTTGCCAGCAGATCGTCCTGAAACACCAGACGGGTCTCCAGTTCGGCAACGCGATTTTCGAGGTCGGCAGACATCACGCATACGGAACCAACGGGGCGCTGCCGATTCTAGCCCGGATGCCGGTCCCCGTCGTGTGCCTGCTGCCTGGGTGCTGCGGGTACGGCGCCAGTGGTGCGCGGATCGCGCCAGCCCAACAGCGTGCAGCGCTCGCGGGCACGCGCATTGGATTCCGCGCGCTGGCACGCGGCGTCGGCCACGCCACCGCGGTCGGCGCGGTCGATCCATGCTTCGGGAAGGACTGCCAACTGCGCATCGAAGGCCTCGCCCAGTGCGGGCGCGGCGCGGCGCGCAGCGGCGCGCAACCACAGTCCGGCCAGGGTCTGGCCGACTCTCGCCTCATGCCGTCCGAGCGACCACGCCGCATCCACGGCGCCGACGAAGCGCGCGCCGTGGTGACCGGCCGCATCCTCGCTGGCGGCAACCAGCAATGCCGCATAGGGCCACAAGGGGCGCGCAGCCTGCGCGCGCAAGGCCGCTTCCCGCGCACGCTCCAGCGCATCGAGCCGCTGCACGGGAGATTGCGCGGTTCGTGCGGCATGCAGCGCCAGGCGCGCGGCCAGTTCGTCGTACATCCCGGCCCTCGGTTGCAGCGCGCGAGCGCGCACGAGGCCAGCGGCCAGCTCGGCATTGCGATCGGCATCGAACGTCTGGCCTGCATCCATCCGCACCAGCGCGTCCTGCGCAGGCTTTGCAGACACCGCCGCCAAGCCGATACGCCAACAGGCGAGCGCCATCAGCAGCGCCAGCGTCGCGAGCGTCATTGCGAGCACGCGTGTGCGCACCGAAGTGCTCATGCAGGCGCGAATCCGAAGTGTGCCGCGGCGATCCGTGCCGGGTTTTCGCGGACCAGGCGCCACGCTGCGGCATCGCCCACGATGCGAGCTGCGGCGAGCCGTCCGGGCTCCAGGCGCGGCGGTCGATGCGCCAGGTTGTGGGCGTCCGAGGCGAGCACCGTCACCCAGCCGCGCTCCAGCAGTTCGACCGCGCGCGCCTGCGCCAATGGCCCGAAACCACCCGCGACCGAGTCGGCGGTGATCTGCAGCAGCGCACCTTCAGCGACCAGTGGTGCGATCGCGTCGAGGCGACGAATCACGTCCTTGTTGCGTTCGGGATGCGCCACCAGCGCGCGCACTCCCTGGCGCTGCAGCCATGCGACCAGATTCGCGCTACCGGGCGGCAACTGCCCATGCGGGAACTCCAGCAAGACCACGTCCATGCCGTCCCAGCGACCGAGCAGTGGCAGGGTCCCGGACGTGCACCAATCCAACGCCTCCGGCGAGGCGCGCACTTCACCCGCAACCGCGATCTCCAGCGCAATGCCCGCCTGCTGCAGGTCGAGGCGAAAGCGATCCGAGCGGGCGCGTACATCGTCGAGTGCGTTGTCGAACACGCCGGGCTGGAAATGCGGGGTCAGCACGCTGTGGGTGATGCCCGCTGCAACCGCCGCGCGGGCCAGCGCCAGCGCGGTGTCCAGATCTGCCGCACCATCGTCGATGCCGGGCAACAGGTGGCTGTGCAGGTCGATCATCGCCCGGACCTACTTCTTGCCGTAGCCATAGTCCTGGTAGTAACCGTCGCCACCGTAGTAGTACTTGCCGTAGCCGTAACCCACGCCGCCCTTGCGCGCCACGACATGGTTGACCACCGCACCGATCAGCGGCGCGTTGACGCGACGCAGCCGACGCAGTCCCTGGTCGGCGAGCTGCCATGGCGTGGAGTCGCTGCGCACCACGTAGATGACCGCGTGCACCAGCCGCGACAGCACCAGCGCGTCGCTCACCGCACACGCCGGCGCGCAGTCGATGACCACATGATCGAAGGCACCCGCCAGCTGGTCGAGCGTTTCTTCGAAGCGCCGCGAGGACAGCAGCTCCTGCGGATTCGGCGGCACCGGGCCCGCCGGCAGCACCCACACGTTGCTGGTACCAAGCTGGCGCACGCAGTCCTCGACTTCGGCGGTCCCGGCCACCAGGTGCGACAGCCCCTTGCCTTCGTCCAGCCCCGGCAGGCCGCGATGTACCGCAGGACGCCGCATGTCGGCATCGATCAGCAGCACCCGCCGCATCTGCCCGAGCGCCTGCGCCAGATTGACCGACAGCGTGGTCTTGCCCTCACCCGGCACCGATGAGGTCACCAGCAGACGCTTGTGCGGCTGGTCGATCGCCGACAGCAGCACGCTGGTGCGCACCGTGCGCACCGCCTCGGAAAACGTCGACTTGGGATTCTCGTCGAATTGCCGCAGCGGCGAACGATCGTTGCTGCCCTCGGTCTGCAGCCGTGGCAGCTGTCCCAGCACCGGAATTCCAAGCCGCTGCTCGACGTCGTCGACGCCCTTGAGCGTGTTGTCCAGGTGATCGAGCAGGAACGCAAGCCCGATACCGAGCAGCAGCCCGAGCAGCAGTCCAGTCAGCACGATGCGCTGCTTGTTCGGCGCCACCGGCGTGCTCGGCACTACCGCCGCCTCGATCATGCGCGCGTTCGCGTTCTGCACACCGCCGGCCGCGCTGGTCTCCTTGAAGCGCTGCTGGAACTGGTCGTACAGCTGGCGATTGGCCTCGACCTCACGCTGCAGACGCTGCAGTTCGTACTGCTTGCGGTTGACGTCCTGCACCTCGCCCTTGGCACTGCCCAGTTCACCGGAGACCTGGTTCTCGCGGGCGATCGCGGCCTGGTAGTCGCGTTCGATGCTGGCGGCCACCGAGTCGAGCTGCCGCGCCAGTGCTGCGCGCGCGGTCTCCAGTCCGGACTGCGCCTCGATCATGCGCGGATGGCGCGGCCCGTAGCGCTGCGCGAACTCGCGCAGATTGCGTTCGGCCTCGACCACCGCGGTTTTCAGATCGGCGACGAGCGGAAACGACAGCAAGCCTGAAAGCGAATCGAGTGCTGCACCACTGGCACGCGCCTGCTGCACCTGGCGATACAGGATTTCGCGTTCGCTGCGATCGCGACGGGCCTGGGTCAGGCGCTCGGTGGCAAGCCCAAGCTGCTGGCTGGCGAGACTGTCGACGCCCTGCACGTCGATCAGGCGCTCGCGCTCGCGGAAATCCTGCAGCGCGCGCTCCGACTGGTCGAGCCGCTCGCGCAGCCCGCCAAGTCGATCATTGAGCCACGAGGATGCGGTCTGCGTCATCTGCAGCCGCCCCTCGAGGGTCTCCTCGATGTAGGCCTGCGGAATCGTGTTCGCGAGTTGCGCGATCAGTTCCGGCTGCGAACCGTCGAAGCTGATCCGCGCCAGCTGCGAATTGCGGATCGGCTGCACGGCGACCGTGCCCTGCACCTGGGCCACCGCCGCCGCGAAACGCTGCTCCGCGCTCGGCGGCTCGACCGCGGCGCCACCAGCCGGCAGCAGGCGACGCCAGCTGAATCCCGCGGTCGCCGCCGGCGCGTCGAAGGCCTCGACACCCAGTTTGCGCACCACGCGCTCGGCAATCGGCCGCGAGCGCAGGATCTCGTACTGGGTCTGGTAGTACTCGCCGAAATCGAATCCGGGGCTGCTCTGGTAGACCGGATCGATCGACACGAAGCGCGCGGCCTGCCGCTCGATCAGGATGGTCGACTCGGCGCGATAGATCGGCGTCTCGCTCCAGGCATTGAGCGCTGCCAGCAGCGCGCCGGCCACAGCCAAGCCAACAACGCCCCACTTGTGCCGATACAGCACCCGCAGATAGTCCTGCAGGTTGGCCATGCGACCGCGATCGACCGGCACATCGATGGTGTCGAGGATCGGGGCGTTGTTCATGCGGCGCGAACCGTTCGTGCGGCGTGCCGTGCCGCAGCGGGTGCTGCCGCCGTGCGCAGTGCGGCGTTCAAAAGAAGCTCTCGTCGACCGTGATGATATCGCCCGGACCGACCGCGACATCCAGCCCTACCTTGCGACCCTGGTTGCGATCGCGCTGGCCCTCGGCAATCAGGCTGATGGCGCGCTCGGAGGCACGCTCGGTCAGACCGCCAGCCAGCGAGATCGCCTTGCGCACCGTCATGCCAGGCTGGAACGCATAGCTGCCTGGACTCTTGACCTGGCCATTGATGAAAAACGGCCGGTACTCCACCACCGCCACGCTGACCTTGGGGTCGACCAGAAAATCGCCCTTGAGCGCTCCGGTGACCTGCGACTCGACCTCGGCGGCACTGCGACCGCCAACCAGTACTTCGCCGATGAACGGATAGGCGATACGACCGTTGTCGCCGACTTTCGCCTCGACCGAAAGATCCGGCTCACCAAACACCGCGATGCTGATCCGGTCGCCGGCCGCCAGACGGTAGCTGTCGGCCACCTCGTCGGCGGCAAAGGCGAACGGCACCCAGCCGATGCAGCAGACCAGCAGGGCAATGCAGCGCGCGCCAAAGCTCATCGGGCGAGCATGCGTCGCAGCTACACAACGGCTGGTGAATCCCGCGTTCAGAGATTGGCCTCCAGCGAGAACAGCAGTACGTTTCGTCGATAGTCGAACCCGGCGACGTCGGAGTCGCGGGTGTAGAAACGCCAGCTCGCGCCGCCGCGCAGCCAGCGGCGGAAGGCATAGTCGGCGGCAAGCCCGACATAGCGCACATGGTCGGTGCGCTCGGTGGGACGCTGCTCTTCATTGGCAACCCCACCATCAACCGTCGTGCGAAAACGACCCGACCAGTTATGGTTCCAGCCCACGGTCACGTCGCGCCGAAGGATGAAATCGCCGAAGCCGTTGGTCTCATCGGTGGCGCCGCCGGTGGATAGCGAAAAGCTCGAATAGCTGCGCGGCTTGAACTCGACGTTGGCGCGCCAGCTCGCGCCGCTGAAGTCGCGGCGTACGGAATCGTTGAAGCGCTTGGTCGCCCGCCCCACCAGCACAGAGCCGCTGGTGCGCGCCGTGGCGTCGATCTCGGCGCCCACGAAAACGTGGCTCTCGGTGCTGTCGAGCGTGGCCAGATCATAGTCGAAGCGCTCGCGTTCCAGGCGCAACAACGCCGAAGTCCGCGACGCCATGCGCCAGTAGAACGCGCCGCCGATCCCGCCATCGCTGCGGTCGCGGAATGCGGTGAGCTCGCGGTTGTTGCGATAGCGCACATCGCCGGCGCGCGCATCCAACTCGAGCCTGCCGCGCGCACCGGGCGCGCCGAAACGGTAGCGCGCCGACAGGTCGTTGCGGCGGAAGCGATCCACCTCGTCCTGGCCCAGCCCCAGGTCGCCCTCGCGCGCGGCCGTGCCGCGCCGGTCGTGTCCGAACCTGCTGTCGAATTCCATCGCCAGCAGGTGGCGCAGCAGCGGGCTGTAGATCCAGGCCGCATTGAAGCCATAGTCGGTGTAATCGTCGACTGGCGACGAGGCATGGCGCCCAACCTCGGCGTCCACCACCGCACGCACGCGGTTGCGCTCGCTGCCACCTTGCAAGCGCAGCGCGGGCGACAGCGTCCACAGCGCCGAGGCGCTGCGCGCGGCAGAGGTCAGCGCGAGGTTGTCGTCGTAGCCGAAGGTCAAGCCGAGGCCGGGCTGCAATCGCACGGGCCCGACCGCAAAACCATCGCCGGCTTCGGTGCCGGGTTCAGTGCCGGATTCATTGCGCGGAACAGCATCCCCCGCCGGCGCCTGTTGCGCTGCCGTCGTGCCTGCGGACAAGCCGCAAATGATTGCTGCTGCGAGCCGCACTGCGGCACGCCGTGTTGACGTCAAGGTCCACCTCCGAAGGGACGGGTGAACACCACGTCCGGTGGTGCATATTGTCGCTGCCGAGCGACGACCGTGTCATCTTAGCAACAATCGTTTACCCCAACCGGACAAGCGTTTACGTCGACGGCGGACGCTGCGGCAGATATCGCGCGCTCAGCGCCAGCGCCATGAGTACATGCACGGTGACAAGGTTGGCCGGTATCTGTGCGTTGAAATCGGCCAAGCCATGGATCGCGAACGCGAGCATGCCCATCGCGCTGCCCAGCGCGATCCCGCGCAGGCGTGGATCGTGGCGTCGCTGCAGCGCAACGACCGCGGCATGCAGCGCAAGCAGCAGGGTCGCCAGATACGGCAGAGCGCCGAACACGCCGCGCTCGGCCAGAAGCTGTGCCCAGTCGTTGTGCGCGTGGTCGTAGAACAGCGCGACCGACGCCGGCTTGATCGATGGAAACGCAGTGCGGAATCCGCCCGGGCCAACACCGAGCCAGGGGTGTTCGCGCCACAGCTGCAGGGTGGCGCTTGCGACCACCACACGTTCGGCATCGGAATCGCGCCCGCTGCCCGCCGGCACCGCGACGCTGGTCGCTGCCAGTCGCTGCGCGACCCGATCGACCCCGATCCACGATCCGATCAGCAGTAGATCGACCAGCAGTATCGACACGAACAGCCACACCAGACTGCGTGGCAGGGGACGCCAGACAGCGAGCGCCAGCGCCGCCCCGCAGCCGAGCGCGATGAAGAACGACAGATTGCCCATCCGCGACTGGCTGAGCACCAATCCGACCACCACGGCAGCCAACGCCACCCGTTGCCAGGCGCGTGGCCCGAGTACAGCGGCCGCAAGCCCCCGCGCGCTGTCGCGCCAGCCAGTCGTCGCACGGGTGCTCAGCTGCGCGATCAGCAGTCCCAGCCCGAGCGTGCCGCACATCGCCAGGTACCCCGCGAAGTGATTGCGATTGACGAAGGTCCCGGTCGCGATGCCGAGGTTGATCGACTTGTGCCCGAACAGGTTCCACTCGATCCCGCTGAGCGTCATGCCGGCACCCCACAGCGCCTGCATCACGCCGGCAGCGAAGATCACCGCCGCTGTCCAAAGCAGTCGCCGGCGACTGTCGCAGGCCACCAGCAGCAGCAGGGCGAGCGCGATGCCCATGCCGTGCAGCAGCAACGCGCGCGCCGCGCCCGCCGGATCGACCGGTGCAACCCCGTCGATCCAGCCGACGCTGCCCAGGTGCGGCAGCGCGGCCAGCAGGCTCAGCCCTGCGGCCGCCAGCCACCAACGACTGCGCAACAGCGCCGCACCCGGCTGCCAACGGCGCAGCGCAATCGCCAGCATGCTCAGTGCAAGCAGTGCGTAGATGGCGCTGCCGAACCATGGCCAGATCCAATCCCGATTGGCGCCCAGCGGCAGCGGCAGGCACACGATCAGCAGCCACAGCAAGACCAGCAGTGCGCGCGGCGGGCGGTTCGCAGTCAGCGCACTGCACTCGCGCAAAGCGGCGGCAATCTGCGCGCCGCCTGCACCTTCAGCGCATGCAGTCCGAAGGCGACCAGCAGAAAGGCGGCAAAACGCAGACTCTGTGCGACCTCCAACCACTCCCCCGCGATGCCCACCACGATGCAGCCTGCGTGCACACACAGCAGCACGCCAAGGGTGCCATTGACGCTCAGACCCGCGCGCAGCAGCAGATGGTGCACGTGCTGGTGATCGGCCGCGAACGGCGAGTGGCCGGCAAGCAGCCGGCGCCACATCACCGAAACCGTATCGATCAGCGGCACCGCCAGCAGCCACAGCGCGGTGACCGGCGCGAATGCACGACCCTCGCCCTGACTGAGCCCGATCGCGAACCATGCCAGCAGGCCGCCCACCGCCATGCTGCCGCCGTTGCCCAGAAACACGCGGGCGGGCCGGCCGCGGAAGCGCAGATTGAATGCGAGGAAAGCGATCAGCGCCGCGCTCGCTGCAAGCAGGATCGGAACCGCCGCGTGCGCCACGCTGCCTGCGGCAAGCACGGCGATTGCACACAGCGAAAGCAGCGCCAGCCCGCCGGCCAGTCCATCACTACCGTCGATCATGTTCACCGCGTTGATCACGCCAACCGCGCAGAACACGGTGATCGGGATTGCAAGCGCGCCCAGCGCGAGGGTCGCGCCGGGCCACAGCAACTCACCGAAGTCGCGCAACACCAGATCGCCACTGAGCGCCATCGCGAGCGCCACCCCACCCTGCACCAGGAAGCGACCGCGGGCGGACACGCCGCGATGGTCATCCAGCATGCCGACCGCCAGCAGCACCAGCAGTCCCGCCGGCAGCACCGCGGGCGGCCCGGAGCTGCCCAGCACCCACGCGAGTGCGATGCCGAGCACCACGCCAATGCCGCCGACTGCCGGCACCGGCGCATGGTGCGTCTTGTGCTGCCCGGGTCGATCCAGCATCTCGAATGCCGCCGGATGCCTGCGCAGCCAGGCCGTTGCCAGCGCGCTGGTCAGCGCGGCAAGCAACACCGGCGCCAGCGCTACGGTACTCATGGCGCATCAGCGTCGTTGCGGCCGTCGCGCAGCCGCGCTTCTATCCAGCGATAGGTCCGCGTCAGTCCATCGCGCAGCGGCATGCTCGGCACCCAGGCCAGGCGCGCGCCGATCAGCGCGTTATCCGAATTGCGCCCGCGTACCCCGGTCGGCCCGACGATGCAGCGCAGGCCGATGCGCTTGCCGGCGATCGCGGCGATCATCTGCGCGAACTGCGCAATCGAGACCATCTGGTCGGAGCCGATGTTGAGCGGTCCTGCGAAGTCCGAGCGCATCAGCCGCAACGTGCCCTCGATGCACTCGTCGATGTACAGGAATGAACGGGTCTGCAGTCCGTCGCCCCAGATCTCGATCTCGCCTTCCGACGCGGCCATCGCCACCTTGCGACACAGCGCGGCTGGCGCCTTCTCGCGTCCGTCGTTCCATGATCCCTGCGGGCCGAAGATGTTGTGGTAGCGGGCGATGCGCACGGTGAGGCCATGGTTACGTGCATAGGCGAAGTAGACCCGCTCGCTGAACAGCTTCTCCCAACCGTATTCGCTGTCGGGCGCTGCGGGATACGCCGAGTCCTCGCTGCAGCGTGGGTTGTCCGGATCGAGCTGGTTGTACTCGGGATAGATGCACGCGGAGGAGGCATAGAACACCCGCCCACATGGCCGCTCGCGCAAGGCCTCCAGTACGTTGAGGTTGATCTGCGCGGAGTTGTGCATGATCGCGGCGTCGTTGGCGCCGGTGAACACGAAGCCGGCGCCGCCCATGTCGGCTGCCAGCTGATAGACCTCGTCGAAGCCGCCATCGAGCGCGGCGCGGGCTGCCGCGATATCACGCAGGTCGGCGAGCACGAACTCATCGGCAGCGGTCGCCGCGTAGCGTGGCCGCTTGAGGTCCACGCCGCGAACGAAACAGCCTTCCTGCTTGAGGCGCGTGACCAGATGGCTGCCGATGAAGCCGCCGGCACCGAGCACGAGGGCGCGCTTCATGCCGACACCTGCGCCGCACCCGGCGCGATTGCGGCGGGCATTCGACCGTTGGCGCCCAGCAAGCAGATAAGTGCATCGCGAACGGCGTCCGCATCGCCGGCCTCGCACTGTCGATAGCGCGATGGCGGCAGCTGCGCGGCGCACTGACGATGCACGTCGGAGCGGATACTGCCGATGAACAGCACCGGCCGGCCCGAGGCGATGCAGGCGTAAACCTTCGACGGCAGCACATAGCCAACGAACGCGTCGCTCAGCGTGATCAGGTGCACATCCGCGGCAACCAGCACGCCGGCAAGCTGGGCCAGCGCCACCGGTGCCGTTCGCGCGATGGGCAGTCCCTGACGCAGGCATTCGGCCTCGACCAGATCGGCCCGCGCACCAGTGGCGTTGAGCCACAGCGCAGGCGAGTTCGCACTGCGCGGCAGGCGTGCAAAAGCTTCGACGAAAGTCGCATGATCGTGCGCCACGCCCCAGTTTCCCGAATACAGGATCAAGGGCCGACCCGCGATTGCCGCTGGCGGCGATGCCGGCTGCAATCCGGCTGCGAAAGCGACCGGCGACGGATCGCGACGCAGCAACACGCGCGAAGCATTCACTCCCGAGTCTGCAAGGCGTTCGCGCTGGTCCTCGCCCAGCACCTCGATGCAGTCGACACGGCGCCGCCAGAATTTGGTGAGCGCCAGCAGCGGCGCCAGCCACGGCGGCGTACGCCCGAGTGCCGCGATCAGGCACTCCGGGTGGAAGTCGGTGATGCGGTAGCGCGTGCGCTTGCCCAGCAGCAGCGCCAGCGGCATCACGAAGTGCAGCAGATACGGCGGCGACCCGGTAAAGCGCAGCTCCTCGCAGGCCAGCAGGGCATCGCGCGCGGCCCACAGCAGCAGCAGGTTGGCGCCGAGCGTCCACCAGGCGCGCGAGATCCAATCGCTGCGCGCATACAGCGGCCGCTGCACGCGGCGCACGACCAGGCTGCCGGCACCGCTCATGCTGGCCTCGACCCGCGATGGCCCGCTGGTGAACCCGACCAGCACCACTTCGCGGCCTTGCGCGGCAAGCTCGCGCGCGTGTGCCAGCTGGTATTGACCCACTGCGCCGAACTCCGGCGGCAGCCAGTCGCACAGCATCAGCACGCGCTGCGGCTGCGCGCTCATGTGGCAGCCCCGCTCGCGTCGACGCGAGACACCAGGAAGTTGCCCATCACCAGAGCATCCATGCGCGTGCGCAGGAAACAGTCCAGAGCCTCAAGCGGTGCGCAGACGATCGGTTCGTTTTCGTTGAATGAGGTGTTGAGCAGCATGGGGACGCCGGTGCGCGCGTGGAACGCCTCGATCAGGGCGTGGAAGCGCGCATTGTGCGCGCGCGACACCGTCTGCAGGCGTCCGCTGCCGTCAACATGGGTGACAGCCGGTATCCGGGCGCGGCACTCCGCCCGGATCGGCAACACCTGGCCCATGAACGGCACGTCGGCGTCGCGCCCGAACCAGTCGGACACATGCTCGCGCAGGATCGACGGCGCAAACGGGCGAAACGACTCGCGCCGTTTGATCTTGCGGTTGAGAATGTCCTGCATGTCGGCGCGCCTCGGGTCGGCAAGGATCGAGCGCTGGCCCAACGCCCGCGGCCCCCACTCCATGCGGCCCTGGAACCAGCCCACCACGCCACCGATGATCAACGCGTCGACGACCTGCTGGTCGATCAGATCGGGATCGGCAAAGTGCGCAATGCGGCATCCGGCAGCCTCGATCCGGCTGCGCTGATCGTGCAGCAGGCGCTCGATCTGCGCATCGTCGAAAGCAGGCCCGAGCTGCGCATGCGGCAGCGGATCGCAACGCCGCCCACCCAGCCGATGCCAGGTCGCCAGCGCCGCTCCAAGCGCACCGCCCGCATCATAGCCGGCGGCCGCGACATACACCTCTGCGAACGGCGTGTTCAGCGCGATCTTGCCGTTGGCAACCGAGTTTTGCGCGCAGCCGCCGGCCAGCGCAAGGCGCTGACCCGGGATGCGCAGGTGCAGCGCATTGAGCAGCGTGAACAGCGCGTTCTCGTAGCCGACCTGCACCGAGTGCGCGAGGTCCTTGTGGCGCTGGGTGAGTGGCTCATCGGGCCGCCGCGCCGGACCCAGCAGTGCGACCAGCTGTTCGCTGTACAGGCTGCCAAAGCGCGGACTGCCAGCGGCATCCACCGTGCCGAGCTGCGCGGTTTCGTGGCGGAAGTAGCGCGCATCGAGGCGGTAGCTGCCGTCGTTGGATGCATTCAGCACGCGGCCGATTTCGGCCATGAAACGCGGCTCGCCATAGGGCGCCAACCCCATGACCTTGTACTCGTCGCCGTAGTCGGTGAAGCCGAGGTACTGGGTCATCGCCTGGTAGTAGATGCCCAGCGAGTGCGGGAACCAGACCTGCTGAGCCAGTTCAAGTTGCGATCCCCGACCGCGGCCCCAGGCACCCGTTGCGAAATCGCCGCTGCCATCGATCGACACCGCCAGCGCTGCATCCCACGGCGTGGCGAAATAGGCCGAAGCGAGGTGCGCCAGATGATGCGGCACCCGGTGCAACTGCGCGACACAGTGCTGCCCGTCGAAGGCGTGGGTCAGTTCTTCCAGCACGCCGAGCCGTTGTTTGCGCTGGCGCAGACCTTCCATGATCCGCGCCAGAGAAGGCGGGCGGCGCAGCACCTGCCGCAGGCGCGGCACCCATGCTGCGCGCGGATCGCTGTTGATCGCCACGTGGTCGATGTCGGCCAGCGTGACGCCGGCATCGGCGAGACACCAGCGGATCGCCTGCGCCGGAAAGCCTGCCCAGTGCTTGATCCGCCGGAAGCGCTCTTCCTCGGCCGCCGCCACCACTCGACCGTCGACCACCAGCGCGGCGGCAGCATCCGCGTGGTACGCGTTGATTCCGAGCACGATCACTGGCGCACACCCAGGCCAAGCGAATGCCGCAGCAGCGCTCGCGAGATCAGCCATTCGGCAACGCAGCGCTCCCACGCATAGCGCCACCCTGCCCGGCCATCGAGGACTGCGCCGCGGGCGAGCGCAACCAATGGTGCTGCCCACGGCGCGATCACCAGCAGCCGCCGCAACCGGTCCGGCCAGCGCAGAGCCGACCAACGCTGCGTACGCAGCCACTCAGCCTCCAGCGCTGCATAGCGCTGCTGGTTGGCGATGAATCGCGGCCAGGCTTTGCGGTCATCGTGCAGGATCGGTGTCGCCAGTTCGCGCACCTCACCGTTGAGCTGCAAGGCCTGCGCATGACCCTCCTGGACATAACGAGCGTACCCGGGTCGGAACAACACGATGCGCGGTGGATACAGTGCGCCGCGCAACGGCTGCCCATCCACACAGTAGCGGAACCGCACGCGATAACCGCTGACCATCGCCGGTGGTTCGAGCAGCGCAAGCTCGGCTGCCATCTCGGGCTGCACCACGTAGTCCGCGTCGAGAAACAGCACCCACTCGGCTCCATCGGCGAGCGCATCGAGCGCGTGGTTGCACTGCGCGGCGTGGTCGTCGAAGGCGCGCACATGCCAAGCAACGTTGGGGTATCGGGTGGCAAGCGTATGGGTGTCATCGCTGCTGCCGCTGTCGAGCACGACCACACGCTGCGCCCAGCGCAGCCCGTCCAGCGTGCGGGCGATGTTCGGCGCTTCGTTCGAGGTCAGGATCACCGGCAGGATTTTCGACAGGTTCATCGGCGCGCTGCGGGCCTGATCACTTCGGCATACATCTCGCGCATCCGGATCGCCACCGCGTCCCATGACAGCTCGCGACGCGCATATGCCGCACCGCGCTGACCCATCGCCTGCGCTTCCATCGGATCGCCAAGTACGCGCGCTATTGCTGCGGCCAGCGAGTCATCATCCGCGCTGGCCACCAGACCCGCACCCGCTGCGCGAACGAAGTCGGCTGCGCCGACCTCGGGTGTCACTACCACCGGCCGCCCCGCGGCCATCGCCTCCGCGACCACGTTGCCGAAGTTCTCCGAGCGCGAGGGCAACACGAGCACCGTGCAGCGCGCGAGCGCTTCCCGGACTTCGGCCTGCTCGAAATGGCCGCGAAACATGACGCGCTGCGCGATGCCAAGATCGGCCGCCTGCGCTTCCAGGACGGGCTGCAGCTTCTCGGTATCGGGCCCGATGATTTCCAACTGTGCTGCGGGAATCGCCGCGACCGCCAGCAGCAACCGATCAATGCGCTTCTTCGCACTCAGGCGACCGACAAACAGCACGCGGCCCGGTTGCGAATGCACGCTGGTCGCTGGAGGAAGCGCGACTCCGTTGGGGATCACCACCAACGGCGGCAAGGCACCCAGGCCCAACGCCAGCAGCGCATCGCGTTCGTGCGCGCTGGTGACGTGGATCGCCGCGGCCTGGCGCAAGTTGTGGCGTTCGATCAGCGCGATCCAGAGCGTTTTCGGCAACCGGCTGCGCGCGTCGATCAAGGACTGTACCAACATGCCGCGTGGCGAGATCACCAGTGGCCGCGCGAACCGTCGGGCAGCGCCTGCCGCCGCCCAGGTCGGCCACAGGAACACCGAGTGCGCGTGGACGATGTCTGCCAGCGGCACCCGTTCGCGCAGTACCCGCCGCATAGCGGGCGAGCGGTAGATGCGACGCGGCGTCCCGCATCGGCAGTAGTGAACGGCTACGCCGCCATCGTCCACTGCACGATCGACCGGCACCGCCGAGTCCAACGAACCATCGACGGACGTGGTCGCCACCTCGACTGCAACGCCGCAGCGCACCAGCGCGTGACACAGCGCACGTGTCGACACGATGGTGCCGCCGTAGCGAGTGGCGGGCCACCAGGTCGGAACCACGTGCAGCGCCCTCACCCGCGCCTCGCAGCAAGATGCAGTGGCGACGCCGAAGCGCCCCGCAGGAACGGCACAAGCCAGTTGCGCAGCAGTACGATCAGCACCAGTTGCACCACGAAAACCGACAGCACCCCGCCCAGCAATTTGGGCAGCGCGGTCTCGAACAGCCGAACCGACATCAATGTGGCGCAGGTCAATGCCAAGGCAACTGCCGGATCGGGCGAGGCGCGCTGGAAGCCCGCATGCACGCCGACCAGAATGGCAGCAAGCAGAAATCCCGCCAGCGCAACTCCCCAGTAGCCGAAGTCGATGTACAGCTCGGTCATGTAACCGAGGCTGATCGAGGTGCCGGTCATGTACATGATGTAGATATTGGCCGTGTACAGCGCAGTAAGCTCGGAATCGGATGGCAGCGGCGGCTTGTCGGGAAACAGCACCCGTGGCATCAGAATGTGCGCGAGTGCTGCACCCAGCAACTCGCCGTCGCGATGCGGGAGCTCTGCGGGAACGCGCCGGATCACCAGCCCGAAGTTCTCGACGTAGGCCAGGCGCAGGGCGAACTTTTCGAAGGTGCGGTCGATGTCGTCGCCGACCGTTTCGCCTGCCATTCGCCCCAGTAGCGCGTATCGCTCCCCCAATCCCACCGTGATGACCTGCTCGCCCGTACCGCCCGACACCTCTTGCCGGTACTCGTTTTTGAGGCCCTGCCAAACGACGCCCATCGCAAGCATCGCCAAGGCCAGCAGCCCGGCACCTGCCCGCTGATGCGGGCGCAGGAAACCGAACACCGCCATGAAGGCCAGCATCGCAATCTGCAGTGGCAGCGCAAAGCCGGCAAAGAAGCCGGAGAAACCGATCAGCACCTCCAGCAGCACGACGGCCCCGGCCAGCACGCCGCCGCGGCGCTGGACCAATGCTGTTGCCAGCAGCAGGAACAGCGCAGCCCAGCGCACGGTGCCAGCGGCCTGAACCAGTTGCGAGAGCTGTCCGGCGACGCCAACCATGCGCTCCAACGGGATGACGACGATTGCCAGCGTGGCGTAGGTTTGCAGCACGCGCGGCATCGATAGCCGCAGCAGGCTTTCGCGCAACGATCCGATGTCCGGACTCAGTCGGGCCAGCAGCAGCCCGGCCGCAAGCGTCGCCACCGTCAAACCCGAAAGTCCCAGCCAGGTCGCAGTAACCACATCGCCCAGCGGATACAGCTGTTCGAGCGACTGCCCGCGCGCATTCGCATACAGCACAGCTGCCGATACCTGCAGCCACTGGTAGCCGACCACCAGGGCGGCAATCGGCGGTATCCCGGATCGCAGCAACAGCACGGCGATCAACACCAGAACCACGCCCACCCCACCGAGCAACTCTGGATCGAGCGCGAATGGCGCAGTCAACACAATCAGGCACCCCAAGCCAGCAAGCAAGCGCTGCGGATTCATGGCCCCGCTCCGTAAAGCCGTGCCCACTCCGCTGCGACACTATCGATGTGCAAGCGCTGCAGCGAATCCCGGGCAGCCCGTCCGTGCGTGGCGATCAGCGCGTGATCATCGTCATACGCTCGCATCGCAGCACTCAGTGCGTCGACATTGTCGCGCTGGCACACGATACCCTCGCTGCCGTGCGCCACCAGTTCGGGAAGGGCCCCATCCGCATAGGCAATGGTCGGCAGCGCGGCGGTCTTCGCCTCGGCGACCACAATGCCATAGGCCTCATCCGCGAGGCTCGGCATCAGGTGCACGTCGGCGGCGGCGAACCATGCTGCAGGATCGCTGACGTAGCCGAAAAAGCGCAATGCTGCGGGCCATTTCGACACGCTGGCCGCAGAGCGCAACTCGCCGGCCCACCCGGATGACAGATCACCAAGGAACCAGCACTCGATCGAGCGTCCTTCCTGCAGAAGCGCAATTGCTGCTGCGAGCGCATGGTGGGCGCCCTTGATCGGGCTGATCTGACCGACGAACACGAACACTGTCCGCGCAACCCGGTCGGGCGGAGCTTGAACGTTGCGCAGATCGGGGCGCAGCGGAACCCGGTTGTGGATCACGCGCTGCCCGCGCGCGCGCAGTCCCGCGCTCGCGAAGCGCTTGAGCACGAAGTGCGAGACGCCGACCAACGTGTCGCAGCGCCGCAGCAGCGAGCGCCACAACAGGCGCACGGCCGGGTGTCGCGGATCGGGTACGTTGCCAGCCTGGAACACCATCGATGCCGGCCAGAATCGCAGCGCGCAGTAAAGATTCAGATAGTCCCAATGGGTGCCAAGATGGATATGGGTCGGGCGGAAACTGCGCAGGATGCCCAGCATGCGCAGGTTCTCGCTGCATTGCAGGCGCAGCATGCTCGCCACGCGGCGCAGTCCAATCCCACGTTCGACCCCACCGAAGAACACCACACCCTCGTACGGCAGACCCAGCGCATCGAGCCGAGGCGCCACCGCCACGTGGCCCCAATCGCGATTGATCACGAACAGCACTTGCGCACCTGCGTCGCGCAACATGCTCCCGACATCGATCATCGACAGCTCCAGTCCATACAGCGGAATGCTGCCGAGCACGATCACGACTCGCGGCTTCTCACTCATGGCCTGGCTGCGACATCGCAATCCACGGCGCACAGCAGGCGCCGCGCAGATTCATCGGGAGCGAATGCAGCGACCGCAGCTGCGCGCGCGGCCGAAGTTGCGGCAGTGTCGGAGCGGGTCAGCATGTCCAAAAGCCCAGCGCGCAAATCTTCGACACCCGGCCCGCAGACCGACACCGCCGGTCCAAACGCCGACAAATCGGGACCGCAACCAACCGCGGGTCTGACCAGCGCGTTACATCCCGCAGCGAGTGCTTCGTTGACCACCAGCCCCCACGTCTCGCTGTCCGATGGCAGCACCAGCAGATCGGCTGCCGCATACACCGCGGGAAGCTCGCTCTGGTTACGAAAGCCGAGGAAACGCACCGCAATCCCCGCCGTCGCCGCCTGCGCCTGCAACACCGCGCTCTGCGGCCCATCACCGACGATCCACAGCACCACGTTGTGCCCTGACATTCCGCGTAGCGCCTCGATCAGCATATCGACCCGCTTGCCAAGCACCAGCCGACCCACAAAGAGCACGACCCGACGATCACCTGCTTCAAGGGCAGTGCGCGTTGCCGCACGCAGCGGAATTCCTGCAGCAAAACGCGCCACATCTACCGTATGCGGCACGATATGGATGCGCCGCGAAGGTATCCCGAGCGCGCGCAGATACGTGTTTGCGTGCTCGCCGGCGGCGAGAAATCCATCCAGGCTTCGCAGTAACGGTCGATGCACGATCTGGCGCAACAGTCGCCGCCATCGACCATCCCCCGGCAGCGACCGTGAATCGCTGCGCGCAAACACCGCAATGCGCAGACGTTTTGCTGCCGCAATCGCCTGCCAATAGCTGCGCAGGTTCCAGCCTCCGACCACCAGCGCCTGCGGCCGCGTATGCGCCAGCCAGTCCGCGACTTCGGGCGTGTTGCAGCCGTCGAAGCTGCCTACCGACGGCTTCGCGGCAACGTTTGGCAAGAAACGATGCCGATAGCCACCCAACAATTCGACGTCCCACTCGAAGGCGGTTCCGTAGCCAGCGGCAGACTGGCCCGCGGCGTCCTGCCGATGCGCGAACCACGCCTCGAAATCGCACTGCCGAGCCAAGGCGCGGAACAGCGGCGCGTGGTACTGGATCGGGTGGCTGGCCAGATACACGAGCTTCATCGCCGACTCTCGACCATGCGATCGAGAACCCGGCATATTTTTCGGGTCATCGCCGCCGCATCGAGCTCACCCAGATCGACCGCGGTGGCCACTCGCGGCAGCGGAACATCAAACCATTGCGCAAGCATCGCATCGCGCAGGGTTGCGCTACCGTCGGGGGTGGTCGGATCGAAGCCGATGAATGCGGTGCACGCGTGAACGTTAGCCAGCGAATGCGCCGCGCTTCGGTAGTGGAATGCCGCAAGCAGCGGGCGACCGGTGAGCAAGCACGGCGCAAGTTTCGATGCGACGTAGTCCGGGTCGTCGGAGCCTGGCACTACAATGGCCTCGGCTGCATCGAGCAGGCGATAAGTCTCGACGAGACCAACCCGCTGCGGATGTTCGACCACCAGATCGCCAACGCCATGTTCGCCCGCCAGGGCTGCCAGCGGAGCGCTCGACTGTCGCGCATCGTATGCGGTGCCCACGAACAGCATGCCGAAATCATCAAACAGTTCAGGGTGCTGCGCACGCCGAATGGCGAGCGCCGCAAACAACGCATGCGCGGCGAAGTGCATGTCGGGTCCTCCGCGTCCGGCATATACCCACCACCGCGCCCTCCCCTGCAACAGCTCCGGCCGTGCCGTGGCCCGCCGCGCAAGCGCCAGGTCGGCTGCCGAAGCTCCGAATGGGGCTGTTTCGAACGCGCCCGGGTCCAGGTCCGGATAGCGCGCACACAATGTCGTGCGATACGCAGCACTGACGGTCAAGTGCGCTGCCGCATGGCGCGCCACCCGCGGCTCGAAGCGTCTTGCCAGTGCCTGCATGACGCCGTAGCGGAAACGCCCGCCGGGCGGCACCACGTTCGGATGCTCGTCGTAGTATCCAGAGAGCCACGGATCCTGCCAGTCGAGCAGTACCGGAAACGGCCAGCGCAGGCTCAGCGGCCACAGCGGAAAATCCGTGTTGGACATCAAGCCTGCGTCGAACCTGTGCTTGCCTTGCAGGCCTGCAAGCGCTTGCCGTATTGGCCACCACGCACGCAGCGAATCCTGACGCAGTCCGCAGCGCCCGGCGATCGCTCGCGACCATGCGCGTACCCGCACGATCTGTGCGTCCTCCGGAACGGTGGCCGTCAGCGCTTCGTCACGCGATCCCGCGTCGCTCGCCGCGTCGAGCGCAACCACGGTAGCCCGCCATCCGCAGTCACGAAGATACGGCAGCATCATGCGAACCCGCTGCGCATCGGCGCCATTCCATGGCGGCATGCGTGGGGACACAACCAGCAACTCGCGCATCAGCGACGCACCATGTGCTGGTAGATTTCCGCATAGCGGCGCTGCACGATGTCTACGTCGAAGCACGACTCGACCCGGGCGCGGCAATCGGCGCGCTGCAGCGCCGGCAGCTTGGCAATGGCTCCGATCGCCGCCGCGAGGTCGTCGACCACGAACCCGTCCACGCCGTCGCGAATGATCTCCGCGGCCGCTCCACGGCGAAACGCGATGACCGGAGTACCGCAGGCCAGCGCCTCGGCGATCACGATGCCGAAGGGTTCATCCCATTCGAGCGGCAACAGCATCGCGGCAGCGCTGCCGAGCAGCGCATTCTTTTGCGCGTCGTTCACCGCGCCGACATAGCGCACGCGGTCGCCGTCGAGCAGTGGTGCGATCTGCTCTGAAAAATAGCCGCGACCCTCGGCGCTGTCGACACGATTGCCCGCGATCACCAGCCGTCGCCCGACACTTCGGGCGATCTCGACTGCCGTGTGCGCACCCTTGATCCGCTCGAGCCGCGACAGGAACACCAGCGGTGCATCGTCCGCGAGATGCGGCAAGAAGTCGAAGCGCGCGCAGTCGACGAAGTTGTGCACCACGGACCAACGGCCCCCCGCCGTCGCACCAACGCCCGTGATGAACTCACTGCACCCGGTGAACTGCAGGCTGTCGCCAGCGAGCCGACGCGCCGCGGCAACCGTTCGTCCCGTCGGCAATCGCTGGTAGGACATCAGTTTGGGCAGGTCACTCGCAAGCCAGCGACCCAGATAGGCCAGGCGGGAGAAACTGTGCACCAGCTGCGGCCTGAATCGCCGCACCGCGCGGTCCAAGGCCAGCGAATTGCGCAGATGATCGCCAATCGAGCGCGGCTCGGCGACGGTCCACGGGAAACGCGCGTCGGCAGTCGCGCTGCTATCTGGATGCGCCAACAGGCACACTTCATGTCCCGCAGTTCGCAGCGCGCCAAGCAGCCCGTCGACGATCCGCTCGATGCCACCATACAGAACGGGCGGCACCGGGATCATCGGATCGGCAGTCAACAGGATTCGCAGTTTCATGCCTGCCATCGCTTGTCGCCGCGCAGCGGCGAATCACCGCGCAGCATGACCAGATCGACCTGCCAAAGCGCGTCGTCCAGCGGGCGACGCGTCAACCCCGCCAGATCCCACGGCACGAAGTCGCGCGCCGCGAGCCACGCCAGCACCTCGCTGATCAGCGGCACACCGGCATGGATATCGAGCAGATTGAGCTCGATCAGAATCGCCTGGGTCTGCACCAGCAGGGCTTCGCTGCCACGCAGTACCGCAAGCTCGTAACCCTGCACATCGAGCTTGAGCAGGTCGCAGCGCGCCGCCACCACGCCTTGCGTCACGAGATCATCGAGCGCGCGGGTCTTCATCGCTATCCGCTCGAAGCCCTGCGGCGCGTGCTCCAGCAGCACGCTCGACGCGGTTTCGGCGATGGACAGGGCCACGTTCTCGCCGCTGGATGCGCCAAGCAATTCCGCATGAACCACCACGTGCTGGCCGCGGAAGCGCTGGCGGAGCTTCGCGTCCCTGCCAGGCAACGGTTCGAAGCAGGTCACGCTGGACTCGGGCCAGACATCGAGCACGGCAGCGGCGAAGTCGCCGCGATACGCACCGATATCGATCGCGGCGTGCACGGGCAATCCTGCGCGCTGCAGCCGTTGCAGACTCGCCATGATCGATGGCACGCCGAGCCGACTGCGCAGCCGGGCGGCGATCGCTGCGCGCAAGTCGCTCAGCACCCTCACGCTGGCGCGCTCCGGGCAGCCACGACCGCACGACGCAGCGATTGCAGAAAGTTCACCTGCTCGATGTCCCAACAGTAGTGCTCGCGCGCCAGTGCCAACGCCCGTGCGGAAGCCCGCACCCGCAATGCGCGATCCGCCATCCACGCGTCCAATCGTGTTGCCAGCGCGTCGCTGTCCGCGAGATCGACGCAGATGGCTGCATCGCCCAACTCGACGGCCAGTTCGCGCTGCGCGGAGGTGTCGCTCAGCAACACGGGCGTGCCCGCCAACAGGTAGTGGAAGATCTTGTTGCCGAGGCAATCATCGTGGTTGCGACAGTCCGCAATCTCGATGGAGAGTCCCAATGCGTGCCCGTGGCAACTTGCAGTCACCTGGTCAGGCGGCAGCGGAGGCTCGACCACCAGCGGCACAGCCGCTCCGTCTGCTCTGATCAACTGCGCGCGGAGCTGCTCGACGTAGCCATGCTGCGGCATGCCGCGCAAGACCAGCGACACCCGGTAGGTCATACGCGTCAGGGCTGCGGCGATGGCTTCGAGCCCACGTCCCGGACCGATGGTTTGCGAGACCCAGTACAGTGAATCCTGAAACGCTGTTGCCGGCGCCTCCAGCGCCGCCACGTCCGACCGCGGAAACACGTTCAACACCGTATCGAATGCCACGCCGAATCGTTCTGCCAGTGAATGCGCAATGCGCGGCGATGCAGCCGTACGATGCGCGCAGTGGCGCAACAATAGTCGCTGGATCGCATCGCGGCGCTTGCGTTCGTGCGCATTGCCAGGCCTATCCGCCAGTTCGCCAACATGATCGTCCTCCGCATCGAATCCCAACACCGCACCCTGTTCTGCGGCGGCGCGCGCAGCGGCAATGAACCCGGCCAGGTTGTGTCCGATGTAGATTTGTGCCCGCACCTGAGCTGCGAATCGGCCCAGATCATCGGCTACCGGATGAAACCCGTTCAGCAGCCAACGCTCGCGCCGCGGCAGACCAAGAGTCCATGCCGCACGCGCAATGCGCTGCCGAACTGCCTGCCGCAGCCACGTGGCACGACCAGCCCGCGGCCCGAAGGGCACGGCAACCCTGCTCCAGGCGCGACCGGCGAATGCGCCATCGGTCTGCATGGCCCACGGCAGAAAGTAGCCGTGCACGACCGTGACCCGCGCACCGACCGCGACCAGTGCATCAGCTTCCTTGACCAGTCGTGGATTGGTCGAGGGATGGCCCGGCGTGACCAGACAGATGTGCATTCCGCACAATGGATCG
>JBBRFN010000019.1:0-31502 GCA_038224265.1 Lysobacterales bacterium | reverse complement strand
GAGAACGATCCGCGCATCCTGCAGCGTTTTGTCGAGATCTGCGGCGGCAGCCGGGCCAACATCGCGGTGATTCCGACCGCCAGCCGGCTGGTCGACACCGGCACCCGCTATGCGCGGATCTTCCGCGAGCTGGGCGCGGCGGAAGCCACTGCGGTGGATTTCGAATCGCGCGCGGATTGTTCGGATGCCGCCAAGCTCGGCGCCATCAAGCGCGCGACCGGCATTTTTCTCACCGGCGGCAACCAGTTGCGCATCACCACCCTGCTCGGCGGCACCGACGTGGCGCGAGTGATTCGCGCCCAGAACGCCATTGGGGTACACGTGGCCGGCACCAGTGCAGGCGCCAGCGTGCTCAGCGAACACATGATCGCGTTCGGCGATGAGGGTTCTTCGCCGATGGCCGGGAGCGTGCGGCTTGCACCAGGCCTGGGCCTGACCAACCGCTTCATCATCGACCAGCACTTTCGCCAGCGCGACCGCCTCGGCCGGCTGGTGACCGCACTCGCCTACAACCCGTTCCCGATCGGCATCGGTCTGGACGAGGACAGCGCGGCTTTCATCGCCGAGGACAACACCCTGGAGGTAGTCGGCAGTGGCGCGGTGACCGTGGTGGATGCTGCGCGGATGGAGTTCTCGTCGATGGATTCGATCGACGAAGGCCAGCCGGTGTGCCTGCTGGGCCTGACCGTGCATATCCTGGTTGCAGGCGCTACCTTCAATTTGCATACTCGGAAAGCGCATGCGAATGCGCTGTCGATCCGCAAGACCTGAGGCCATCGCAACGCAGCCGGAGCCCTGAATGCGCATTCTCGATCGTGCGGTCTACGTGGGCCCATCGCTGTATGCGCACTTTCCGGTTATCCGGCTGGAGCTCGACCTGGGCGCGCTCGAGCACTGGCCCACGGTGCGGCTGGGCGATGCGTTCATCGACGGACTGGTTACCGCTCTGCCCAACCTCGCCGAACACGGCTGTTCGTATCGGGAACCGGGCGGGCTGATCCGGCGCATGCGCGAAAACGAGGGCACCTGGCTTGGCCATGTGCTCGAACACGTCGCGATTGAACTGCAGAATATCGCCGGCGAGGACGTGAGTTTCGGCAAGACCCGCAGTACCGACAAGCCCGGTGTGTACTCGGTGGTCTATGAGTACGTGCAGAAGGAGGAAGGCGTCGAAGCCGGAGAGCTGGCACTGCGTCTGCTGTGCTCGCTGCTGCCCGAGGCGCTGCGGCCAGCGGGTGCGGTGCCCGAGGGCTGGAGCTGGATCGCCGCACGCGACGAGTTCATCCGCTTCGCCCAGCGCCGTGCGCTGGGCCCGTCGACTGCATCGCTGGTGAAGGCCGCCGAAGCGCGCGGGATTCCTTGGTTCCGCCTCAACGACCAGTCGCTGGTGCAGCTGGGCCAGGGCAAGGACCAGCAGCGCATCCAGGCCACGGTGACCGGTCGCACTTCGCATATCGCAGTCGAGCTGGCCAGCGACAAGGAGGAAACCAACAAGATCCTCGGTGCGCTGGGCTTGCCGGTGCCGATCCAGCAGCTGGTGCAAAGCGAATCGCTGGCGGTGCGCGCCGCGCGCAAGATCGGATTCCCGGTGGTCACCAAGCCGTACAACGGCAACCATGGGCGCGGCATCTCGATCCGCTTGACCACGGATGAGGAAGTGATCGCGGGATTCAAGAAAGCGCAGGAGATCTCGCGCTCGGTGATCGTCGAGACCTTTCTCGAAGGCGACGACCATCGCCTGCTGGTGGTCAATGGGGAGCTGGTCGCCGCCACCCGCCGCACGCCGGGCCACGTCATCGGCGACGGCGTGCACACGATCGCGCAGCTGGTCGAGATCGTGAACCAGGATCCGCGACGCGGCATCGGCCACGAGAAGGTGCTGACCCGGCTGCAGCTCGATGAGCAGGCGCAGACCATGATGGCGCGCGCAGGCTACAGCGCCGACTCGGTGCCACCGGTCGACAGCGTGGTGTACCTGCGCTCGACGGCCAATCTTTCCACCGGTGGTACCGCCACCGACGTGACCGACATCATCCATCCGGACAACCGCGAGATGGCGGTGACCGCGATCCGCGCGATCGGTCTGGATGTCGGTGGCGTCGACTTCCTGTCGACCAACATTGCCGCCAGCTACCGCAAGATCGGCGGCGGGATCTGCGAGGTCAACGCAGCGCCGGGTTTTCGCATGCATGTCGCGCCCAGCGAGGGCACGCCGCGCGACGCCGCAGGTCCGGTGATCGACATGCTGTTTCCGGCAGGCTCGCCCAGCCGGGTGCCGATCGCCGCGATCACCGGCACCAACGGCAAGACCACCACCTCGCGCATGTTTGCGCACATCGCCAAGATGGCCGGCTTCACGCCGGGGTTGACCACTACCGATGGCGTGTACATCGACGGCCAGCGCACGGTCGAGGGCGACATGACCGGGCCGGTCTCCGCGCGCATGGTGCTGTCGAATCCGCTGATCGATCTGGCCGTGCTGGAAACCGCGCGCGGCGGCCTGCTGCGTGCTGGCATGGGCGTGCGCCATGTCAACGTGGGCGCTGTGCTCAACGTGCAGTCCGATCATCTGGGCATCAAGGGCATCGATACCCTCGAGCAGTTGGCAGAGCTAAAGCGGGTGGTCATCGAGGTCTGCGAGGACTGCGCGGTGCTCAATGCCGACGATCCGAACGTGGTGCGCATGTCCGGCTACACCGATGCCAAGGTGATCTGCTATGTCACCTTGAATCCCTCGCACGGGCTGGTGCGCGAGCACATCCGCGCGGGTGGTCGCGCCTGCGCGCTGGAGGCCGGTGTGAACGGGCACATGATCGCGCTGTACGACAAGGGCAGCCACATTCCGCTGCTGTGGACGCACCTGATTCCGGCCACCCTCGAAGGCCGCGCGCTGCACAACGTGCAGAACGCGATGTTCGCTGCCGCCATCGCCTATGCGATGGGCATCAAGCTCGACGCCATTCGCCAGGGCCTGCGCACCTTCGACACCACGTTCTTCCAGGCGCCGGGCCGGATGAACGTGTTCAACGAACATCCGTTCAAGGTGCTGTTCGACTACGGCCACAACGCGCACGCGGTCGGCGTGATGGCCGATCTGGCGCAGCGGCTGGAGGTGAGCGGCCGGCGCATCGTGGTGCTGGCAGGTCCGGGCGATCGTCGCGACGAAGATCTGGTTGCGATCGCCGATGCAGTGGCGGGTCGTTTCGATCACTACATCTGCCGCCGCGACGATGGCCTGCGCGGTCGCGATGGCGACGAGGTGCCGCGCATCCAGTCGCGTGCGCTGCTGGACAAGGGAGTCGACCCGAGCGCGATCTCGGTGATTCCCGACGAGCAGGAGGCGCTCGATGCCGCCCTGCGCATGGGCCAGGCTGGCGACCTGATCCTGGTGTTCGCCGATGCGCTGGTGCGCAGCTGGAAACAGATCACCAAGTTCCGCCCCGAGGGCAGTGCTGCGGCGACCGAAAGCAGCAAGCCGGTCGCCATCCCGCTGCCGACCACGCCGGCAGGCGAAGCGGCGTTTGCGGGCATGGAAGGCATGGTGCGCGACGAACGCGGCATTCGTTTCGCGCGCGAGGCGGAAGATTGAGGACCTGCGCGGGCTTGCGCTGGTTGCCGACACCACGCCTTGACCGTTCGTGGTGAGCGCAGGCGCGCAGCGCCGAGCCCGAACCACGCCCGGTGCACCACAGCCCTGCTGACTCACGACCCATGGATTCATTCGTCGACTCGCGCCGTCTGACCGGCCCCAATCGCCACTTCGGCGTGCCGGGGGCGGTGCTGGAGGCGATCGCACCACTGCCAGTGCCGCCGGATCTGCTGCAGCGCTGGCGCGCGCTCGTGCTCGACAGCTGCGCTGCACTGGGCTGGCCCATGCCCACGCTCGATGTGCGCTACGGCATGCGCGGCACCACGCTGGCGCTGAGCGCCCCGCTCGATCAGCTGTTCGCCGCCACCGAACTGAACGAATGGGCGTGGCAGCATGCTGTCGCGTGCAACGATGGATTCCACGCGCCGGGGCATCCTGCAGCATTCGATGCAGGCAGCGCTGCGCACACCCTGCACGCGCTGGCTGCGGCCGAGTCCAATCCCGCGTTGCTGGCGCTGGCGGATATCGCTCATGCACAGCACCTCGGGCTGTACCTCGATGACGAACAATTGTCGATCGGCGATGGGCGCTTCGGGCGTAGTTGGCCGTTGACGCAACTGCCGCCACCCGACGAGGTGCCGTGGCCTGAGCTTGCGAACATCCGCAAGGCGCTGGTTACCGGCTCCAACGGCAAGACCACGTCGGTACGGCTGCTGGCGGCGATCCTGCGCGCGATGGGATTGCACACCGGGCACAGCTGCACCGATGGATTGTTCATCGACGATCTACCGATCGCCGCCGGCGACTATTCGGGACCGGCCGGTGCGCGCACCATCCTGCGCCATCCGCAGGTGGAAGCGGCGGTACTGGAAACCGCGCGCGGCGGCATCCTGCGCCGAGGGCTCGCACTCGCGCATGCCGATGTCGCACTGGTGACCGGGATCAGCGCGGACCACTTCGGCGAATACGGGGTGCACGATCTCGACGATCTGGCGCTGACCAAGCTGGCGGTGGCGCACGCCATCGACGACAGCGGTCTGCTGGTGCTCAACGCCGATGATGCGACCCTCACGCGCCATGCATCCAAGCTCGATTGCCGCATCAGCTGGTTCGCGCGCGATGACGCACATCCGCTGCTCGCAGCGACCCGCAGCGCGGGTGGCAACACCTGCGGCGTTCGTGATCGCGTGATGCTGTTGCACGTTGGCGGCCGCGAGCACGCGCTCGGCGCCATCGATGCGATGCCTCTGACTGCCGGCGGTGTGGCCGGCTACAACATCTCGAATCTCGCGGGCGCTGCATTGGCCGCCGCCGCGCTGGGCGCGCCCGCGCCGCTGATTGCCGAGGTTTTCGCGCGTTTCGGCGCTACGCGCGGCGACAACAGTGGCCGTTTGATGCGCTGGCGGATCGCAGGCTTCGAGGTGCTGCTCGACTACGCGCACAATCCCGAGGGCCTCGACGGGCTGCTGGCTGTTGCCACGCACCTCGGTGCACGCGGCAGGCTCGGCCTGCTGCTCGGCCAGGCCGGCAACCGCGGTGACGACGATATCCGCGCGCTCGCCGCTACCGCTGCGCGCTGGCAGCCGCAGCGCGTGGTGCTCAAGGATATCGAGAGCTTCCTGCGCGGGCGCGCACCCGGCGAGGTGCCCGCGCTGCTGCGCGCGCAGTTGCTTGCATCAGGACTTGCACAAGCACGGATCGACATCGAACTCGATGAGGTGGCCGCCGTGCGGCGGCTGCTCGAATGGGCACAAGCGGGCGATGTCATCGTGCTGCCGGTGCACGCTGTGCGCGCCCGCGCGCAGACTATTGCGCTGCTTAATGCCCTTGAGGCTGGCGGCTGGCGCGAGGGCCAGCCGCTGCCGGGCAACTAAACCAGGTTGCGCTCGACGAAACCCCAGTCCAGCAGCTTGTCGAACACCGCCGCCGCATAGTCGGCGCGGCGATTCCGGTAGTCGATGTAGTAGGCGTGCTCCCACACATCGACTACCGCCAGCGGCACGTGGGTGGCGCTGGTCAGTGGCGTGTCGGCATTGCCGGTCTTGAGTATCGCGAGCTTGCCACCGGAGCGCTCCTGCGCGAGCCATACCCAGCCCGAACCGAACTGCGCGGCGGACGCGGCGAGAAATGCCGTGCGCAGTTCTGCCAGCGAGCCGAACGCGGCATCGATGCGCTCGCCGAGTGCAGCCCCCGGCACGCCGCCACCCTTGGGCGACAGGCTGTTCCAGTAGAAATCGTGGTTCCAGATCTGCGCTGCGTTGTTGAAGACCGCCACCTGGTCGGGCTTGCCGGCAGCGGCTTTCACGATCGCATCCAGCGGCTGGCCTTCCAGCGCCGTGCCTGCAATCAGCTTGACGAGGTTATCGACATAGCCCTTGTGGTGCTTGCCATGGTGGAAGCCGATCGTCTCGGCGCTGATGACCGGCGCGAGTGCAGCCGCGTCCCACGGCAGTGCGGCCAGTTGGAGCGAGGCAGCACCGGACTGGGGTTGCGCAGCCTGGGCGCGTCCGATGGATGCGCCGACGCCGAGTGCGATCGCGCCGGTGAGCAGTTGACGACGAGCGATATCGATTTGCATAGGGGGGCCTTCGATTGGTCGGAACGGATCGATGCGGATCGCCGGAGCCGCCCCCCTGCGGCCACCGGCACGACATTCGGATGACGCGCACGAACTGCGCGCAACCGAGTGGCCTAGGGTCTCACACCAAGTGTTGCCAAACGGTTCAGTCGTGTTCGGCAAGCAGGGTACGCCGCGAATCCGGCGGCGAATCGCCGCATCGGGCCGCCACCGAACCTCCGAGCTTCAACGTGCTGCCTAACGGCGCCGCAACCACCACAGCACGAGAATGGTCAATGCCAGCACGACACCGGCAACCTTGAGCAGGGTGCCTGTGCGGGTTGCCTGCCCCGGTAGTGCGGCACCGCTGACCTGGCCGTAGACCAGCCGCGCGCGGATCGCTTTCGGATCGAGGTTGTTGTGTTCCAGCAGGGACAGCGAAACCTCGACCATGGTGCCGTCCGGAAAACTGTAGCTGTAAGACTCGCGGCCGACCCAGACGGCGGTCGGCGCGCCATCGATGCGCGCCACGTGCTCGCCCATGTACTGCGAGCGGATGCCGATCACGCTGGTGGTGATCGGGATGGCGCAGCCCTCACTGGTTTCGGGGCATTCGATGCCGACGTCCATCAGCGCATCGCCGGGCTGATCATTGGGCCGCAACGCCGCATAGTCGACGATCAGGCGCACCGGACCCTTGGCCGCCTCGTACTCGAACGCCGGCAGCGCCAGCTTGCTCCACTGACCGCGGGTGGCGCGCACAGTGGCGCCAGTCCAGGTATCGTCGGCGATCAGCTCAAGCGGATTCCGGGGATCGGCCGGTTCCAGCGGCATCGGCAGGATTTCGGCCTGCGCGGAGGCGCTGAGCGCGGCGGCAAGCAACAGCCAGCAGAGTCTGGTCATGGATTTCCGTCGGATGGTGGATGGATCGCAGCAGCTACTCGACGACGCGCCAACCACCCGGACCGTCGAACAGCACCAGCGAGACATCGTGCGTTTCGATCGCGTCCTTGACGGGTGGATAGCTGACCCTGGTGGTGACATCGCAGGTGTATACGCGGTCCTTGCCGGTGCACGATTTCTTGTCGACCGCATGCAGGCGCATGTCGAAGGTGATGGTCTGATTGGCGCCAGCCGAGCCCATGTTGAGGCGGATGCCGCCTTTGGCATTGATCTCTTCGAGCGCCTTGGCGTAGGCCTGGTAAATGTCGCGATCGTCGGGCTCGCCGCCGCTGGACTGGCAGGCACACAGGCTGCACAGCAGAAATGCGGCAAGGCCCGCGCGACTGCGAAGACAGTGCATGATGCGCAGACCCGTCGATGCCGGGCTCAGGCGTCCTTGCCCGGTGGGCACGCGGTCGACTGAAAGGTGACCGTGCCATCGATGCGGCACTTGTACACGCTCCTGGTCTTGACCGGCGTGCTCCCGCACAGCCCCGGACCGGTGGCAACAGTATCTGCCGGGCAGCTCACGGTGGCAGACACGGCGTACTCCATGCGCCCGTTGACGTTGCCGATAGTCAGCAGTTCCGGCATCTCGAATTCTGCCGCGCTGTCGATCCTGCGCATGAACTGCGAGACCTGCTCGGACGCGGACGCAGTTCCTTTGGCGGTAGCGCGATCGCCATCGAGCGTCAGCTCGTCGATCACCACGCCGGCTGGCAGCAGTGCCTGCAGCGCGCTCCGGACCTGTTCTTTCGAAAAACCCTGCGGAGCACCCTGCGCGCCCGCGCTGGCGGAAAGCATCATGCTGGCGATGGTCAGCACAGCACCGGCGAATCGCTTCATCGAATGTGTTTCCCAGGGCGGCGTCGTACGCCAGGTCGACGCACAGGTTAGCGCCTGCGGCAGCGCCATGCACAGATCCGTCGCGACCGGATCGCTGATCCGAAACCTTGTTTCAACATGTTCGGCGATGGCCCTTGACTGGGCTGCAGCTTGGGCGTCAAATCGAAAATCCGTTGGAGGGCTGGCTCCATGGTCAAGATCCGCGCGCATGCCGGCGAACGATGGCTCGCCCTGGCACTGAGCGTCGCACTGCTCGGTTGGAACGGCACTGCGACTGCAGTCCGGCCGGATTCCGACCCGGCAGTATCGCGCCTCGCCGACGACGAAGCCTACGACGATGACGACGGCGGCGACGACGTGGACGACGCCAGCGACGCGGAGGAAGACGACGACGCGGGCGATGACGTAGCCGACGATCAGGACGATCAGGACGCCGACGAAGCAGAGGCCGACGATGCGGACGACGCCGAGGCAACCGACGAGGAAGGCGACGAGGAAGGCGACGAGGCAACCGACGAAGACGCGGCCGACGAAGACGGCGAGGCAGACGCCGAAGCCGAGGACGATGCCAGCGACGAAGCCGGTGACGACGAAACGGACGCTGACGCCGAGGAATACGAAGACGATTACGAAGACGACTCCTGGGCAAGCGATTGGGAGTACGACGAGGCTGACGAGTCCGACGACGCGATCGCGGTCGACGAGAGCACCTACGCCGACGACTTCGCGTGGGATGTAGTTGCGGTCGAGACCGGTGAAGGAGAGACCGAGGACAACGAGAAATCCAACAAAGACTCGTTCGGGACCGGGTCGATGTTGTCGCTGCGCGGTGGCAAGGCGCTGCTGCGGCCGGCTGGAAAGCCGGCCGCGCCGTCCAAGCCTGGCAAGCCCGGCAAACCTGAGGACGACGAGGACACCGTGTACGCCTACGGTGGGCGGCCGGTGTCGGCGCTGTCGGTGCCGTGGCAGGCGCAGATTTTCTATCCCGCCGCGCCGCCGAAGGCCAACGACAAGCGACCGCCCTGGCAGCGCCAGCACTACTGCGGTGGCGCCCTGATCGCGCGCGACTGGGTGGTGACTGCGGCGCACTGCATCGACCAGCAGATGGTAGACCTCGGCTTCAAGGTGCGACTGGGCACGCTCGACATCTCCAAGAGCGACGGCGCGGTGTACCGGATCGAGCGCATCGTGCGGCATTCGCAGTACGACGCCGAAAGCATCAACCCCGCCAAGCCGCCCAACATGTACTCCAACGATATCGCCCTGGTCCGGATCGTGGCGGACGGCAAACCGCCCGCGCGCGACCCCAAGCGCATTCGCGAGATTCCGATCAACCGCAAGCCGCTGCCGGCCGGCGTACCGGTGTCGGCCACCGGCTGGGGCGTGACCGGCAGCGAGAACGCCGATGCGATCAACTCGGTGATGCTACGTGTCGACCTGCAGTTGATGGATGTTCCGGTGTGTCAGAAACGTCCGGGTTACGGACCGCAGAAAATCAACGGCAACGTGTTCTGCGCTTCGCATCCGACCCGCTCCACCTGCCGCGGCGACAGTGGTGGCCCGGTGGTACTGACCAACGGCGCACCGACGCTGGTCGGCATCGTCAGTTGGGGCAAGCGCAAGTGTGCCGGCGACGGCCGGCCGGGCGTCTATACCCGGGTCGATCGCTACGCCGACTGGATCGACAAGGCGATGAAGTTGCCAGCGGGAACGAACGCTTACCCCTGACCGCAACCGCAAGGCGGCAGGATTGTCAGGCAAGCACGCATCGATGCTGGTCCCGGGTTGCGGCACACGGCCGCAAACCGGGACAGCGCAGGCTCAGTTGCCCGGATTGACCTTGTCGCCACCGGAATGCGGCGTGTCTTCTGCTGCATCGGTGCCATCCGGCGGTGCCGGATCCGTAGCTGGCGCATCGGGCGCCGCGACCGGCTCCATCGGTGCGGGTGCGGGCATCGGTGCAGGTGCCGGCTCAACCGGAGCCGGAGCCGGCGCAGGTGCCGGTGTCGGCGCAGGTGTCGCTTGTTTCGAATCGCACGCCGTCAGCGCGCCGCACAGCATGATCGCTGCCAGCGCCAGTTTGGTAAGTTGCATGACCCACCCCTCTCATTTGGTCCATACCCCGATTTCACCCGGCCTGCGATCGATGTCGCGCGGATCTTGCAGGCCGCACTGCATTTTGGCGCCAGCGGCCGGCGCTGCACAAGATGGTGCTCAAGCGCTCCCGCCGCGACCCCGGTCGCTGCCATCTGTGCGAGCCGCATGACGGCGACGGCACCATCCATCCGCAACTCCTAGGCCGTAAAGCCGATCTGCGCCAGCAGCTGCACCACCCGTGGATCACCACGCAACGGGTCGAGGAACGGGTCGTTGCGCGCGTAGATCAGGCCCGAATCGCCACTGGCGCGGGCCTTGAGCAGGCGCTCGATCGCGGGCTCCAGCTCGCCCCACTGGGCAAGGACCTGGGCCTGCTGGTACAGCACCCGATCGCCGAGTTCGGCCACCAGCAGCGCCAGCGCTGCGCGCGCGGCGTCCGCATTGCCGCTGCGGTGCTCCAGGATCGCAAGCCCGGTCAAGCGGAAATCGGCCACCGGCTCGGCTGCGTACTCGGCGCGCGCGGCATCCAGCGAACCCAGGTTGAGCAGTGCATCACCCATTGCCCCATGCGCGCGCGACATGCGTGGATTCATCTCCAGCGCCTTGCGCAGCGGTGCGAGCGATTCCGTGTAGCGACGCGCCGCGTATTCCACCGATGCAGCCGCGCGGTGGATCAGTGGATTGAGCGGGTCGCGCAGCACCGCACGCTGCATCGCTTCGGTGGCTTCCTGCTGGCGGCCGATTCGCGCGCTGAATTGCGCATAGCGCGCCTGCACCGTGGCTTCGCCAGCACCCAGGCGACTGGAGCGTTCGAATGGCTCGCGAGCACCGCGCACATCCAGCCGGCCCTGGAACAGGATGAAACCCAGCGTCGAGTACGCATCGGCGAACTCCGGCGCAAGCGCGATCGCACGTTGTGCGGCATCGATCGCCTGGTCGTACATCGCGGCATGTTCGCCGACCGCGGCGTACTGGTTGGCGATGGTGGTCAACGACCGCGCCCGCGCCGAATGGGCTGCGGCATATTGCGCATCCAGCGCGATCGCTGCGTCGAACTGCGCGAGCGCTGCGCGCTCGGAGGCCTCGTCGGCGCTGAGGTCGTACAGCGCGCGTCCGCGCAGATAGGCGTCGAAGGCCGGCACGCTGCTGGTACCACCCGCGGCGGCGCGCTCGGCCAGCGCATCGACCGCACTGCCGGCCGCCGGCGCCACTTGCGCTGCCAATGCCGCAGCAACGGCGTTGGCGATCTCGCGCTGAACCGCGAACACATCGTCGATGCGGCGCTCGAAGACCTCGCTCCAGCGGCTGAATCCGGTTCGCCCGTCGATCAGGTCGGCGGCCACCCGTACGGTGTCGCCGGCACGCCGCACGCTGCCGTCGAGCAGATAGGCGACACCCAGGCGTCCGGCGATGCTCACCGCACCCTCTTCGCTGGCGCGGAACTGGCTCGATGAGGTTTGCGCCATCACCTGCAGTCCGAGGTTTCGGGCCAGGGTGGCGCGCACTTCTTCCGACAGTCCATCGGAGAAATATGCCTGCTGCGGGTCGCCACTGATGTTGTCGAACGGCAGCACCGCCACGCTGTTGCCCACGGTCGGCGCCGCCGCGTCGAATGCACCTCGCCGCCAGACGACCCAGCCGCCAGCGGTCGCCACGGCAGCGGCCGCAGCGCCGAGGATGAGATTGCGCCGTGTACGGTCGGGCGCCGCAGCGGTCCGCAGCTGCGGCCGCGCTGCCGGCGCGGCGCGCCCGGCCACTGCATGCACGGCGCGCAGCACGGCCTGGATCGCGGCCTCGTCCGTGCCGCCGCGCCAGTCGCGCAGGTCGATCGATTGGTACTGCCGAAAACCCAGCGGCGATTCGGTACCGTCGATCGACAACGGCACCAGCTTGCGCAGGTCGCGTCCGCGTGCTGCCTCGTCGAGCACCCAGTCGGACGCGACCGCTGCAGCCGACCACAGCACCACCACTGCATCGCTGGCGCCGAGTGCTGCCTCGATGGTCTTCGCGAACGCCGCGCCGCCTTCGATCAAGGTGTCCCACCAGACCTTGAGTCCAGCCTGTTCGAGCACGCCTGCAAGCTGCCGCGCGCGCGCCTGGTCGGCGCGGCAATAGCTCAGGAATACCGTGGTTTGCGCGGCAGCGTCTGGCATGTCCCCCTCATTGGACATCGTTCCTGGCCCGTCACTGGAACTGCTGCACAGCTTACTCCGGCTGTGCCGCGAGCGACCACAATCCGACGCGGCTCAGCCGATCCGGTTGGCCTCTAGCGGGCGCTCGCGGTGCATCAGGATCCACTCGGCGTGCTCCTCCAGCGCCGCATCGCCGAGCGCTTCGAGCACCTTGCGCTGCGCGAGAGGCGCGCGATCGGCCGCCAGGCGCTCGGCGGCGCCGGCGAAAACCCGCGACATGAAGCGGTATTGCTTGATCAGTTCCTTGTCGGCCAGCTTGTGCGAGTACGCCGCGCGCACGCCGGCGAACAGCGCGGCCACGCCGGTGAGCACCAGCAGCCAGCGGCCGGCGTGCGGCGGCAGCACGGCGCCGGCGAAAAACAGGGTCAGCGCACTGCCCAGACTCAGCAGCAGGCTGGCGCGGCCGATCGCCTCGGTATGCCGATACTTGCGCTCGCGCTCGGCAGTGCGGCGGCGGAAGTAACCCAACTGCCCCACCGCGCCGCCATCGCCCACCCAGTGCCGCACCACCCATTGCAAGCCTGCGTCGCTGCCCGCCGGATAGGCGCCGCCACCGAGGTTGACCGCGCGCATCGCGTGACGGATCCAGCCCAGTTCGACATCCTGCTTTTGCAGGAAGCTGTCATAGGCAAAGCGTACGCGATGTGCGGCCGGCACGCCGGCGATGCTCCAGTAGCACTGCACGCGCAGGCCCTCGGCCAGCACTCGATAGTCCAGATAGCGGCGATGCCACTCGCGGTGCTCGCCCACCTTGACCACCAGCACGCCAAGCACGAACAGGACCAGCACGGCCGCGATCAGTTCGCGCCCGGCGTCGAACTCCGAGTAGACCATCAGCAGCAGGCCGGTCAGCACAGCCAGCATGTGCACCAGCAGCAGGCTTTGATGCACGCGATGGCGGAAATGCATCGCCAGCCAGTCCGCGCGGATGTACATCGCATCGATCACCCGCGCTGCGGGGGCAACTTCGACCTCGACCGCGACCTCGGCCCCGGCTGCGGTCGGCAGCAGACTACGGGCCTGAGCAACGATGCGATCGGCGTATTTGCGGGCGTCGGCGTTGAACTCGCCGAGCTGGCGGAACAGGCGCTGATAGCTCTCCGGCAGTGGACCATCGCCGGGGCATTCCGCGCTGCGCGTCAGCCAGCGCGTTTGCCCGGCCCGCGCGACCGCGCCATCCGTGCGATCGCGCGGGCAGGCGATGTGCAGCACCAGATCGCTGTCGTCGTCGGCGAGCAGATTGGGCGGCGCATCCTCGCTGTCGAGTCCAGCCATCTCGCCATGCAGGTGGTAGCCGACCACCGCCGCAGTGCCGCCGGCGGCATCACCCGGTTTGCCGTCCCACAGCGCCAGCAGCACCTGGCAGTGCGAGGACACATAGACACCCAGTTGCGCGTACTGGCGATCGCGCGCGGGACCGCGGCTGCGGACCGATTGCGCGCTGTTGCCGGCCGCCAGCGGCAGCTCCACCACTTGCGCATGGGCGAGCAGCGCGTGCAGTTCGGCTCGCGATCGTGCGCTCTCGAAGTCGGCCAGGTAGTCTTCCAGCGGCAGCGCCAGCGGCGCGATCAGCGGGATGCCGAGCGCCAGCGCGCAGCGCGCCACCAGCCGATCGCCGCCCTCGGCAAGCCCCGACATCACCGCTACCGGCAAATCCGGATGCAGCCCGCGCAGGCGCTCAAGGCAGGCGCTGACCGTGGCCTCCAGCTGCGGCACCGATGCCGGCAGCGGATCGCGATGCGCGGTGACGCCGACGATCAGTCGCGCACCGCATTGCGGCGCACGGGATTGCGCACCGACAGCCAAGGACCCGCTGGCCGGCGACTCGGGGACAGGGATTTCGTGCGCCTGAGGGGCGTTCATCGGCGCATGGTATCCGCTCCGCAATGCAGACTCAGCGCGCCAGCCGCCAACGCGCCACCGCAAACAGCACGCTGCCTGCCGCCAACAGCCCCGCAGTCGCCAGCACCGAGGTCAGGCTGACCTGGGTCAGCAGGCCGACGCACACCAGGCTGGCGAGCAACAGCAACGCCGACCCGCCAGGCAAACGCACGGCATTGCCGCTTGCACAAGCCTTGCGCATCACCGCCGGGATTGCCGCAATGCAGCCGAGGTAAAGCAGCAGTCGCACCAGAACGCTGAGCACCGCCAGCCATGCAAAGCTGCCGCTGACGGCCAGCAGCACGCTGAGCGCACCATAGAACATCACCGACAGGTGCGGCGTGCCGTGGCGCGGGTGCACGCGCGCGAACCACGCCGGCAACTGACCATCGAGAGCAAGTCGATAGCTGATTCGCGAGGTAGAAAACATCGAGCCGATCAGGTTGGCGCCGACCGACGCGATGATGCCGACCACCACGATCGCCGCACCGACCGGCCCGAGCAGCACGGCACCGGCTTCGACCAGCGGCCGTTCCACCGTGGCCAGGTCTGGCACCAGCTGCCGGGTCGCCGACTGCACCAGCGCATACAGGCCGGCGGCAACCACCAGTGCCCACAACAGTGCGCGCGGCAGATCGCGCTGCGGATTGCGCGCCTCGCCGGCAGGCACCACGCTGGACTCGAATCCGACGTAGGCATAGATCGCCAGCAGCACGGCAGCGCCCAGATCGGCTGCAGCAGGTGGCGCGGTCGCTGCGGCCAGCACGCTGCCATCGAGCTGCAGCAGGCCGATGCCCGCCAGCGCCACCAGCGGCAGCAGCTTCAAGATCGTCAAGGCGCCGAGCGAAGCGATCGCCGCGCGTGCACCGACCACGTTGATCCAGGTCAGCAGCGCGCCGACCAGCAACAGCAGGCCGATGCGCAACGCCGGCCCCGCGGCCGCCGGCCAGAAGTAGCCGACCGTCGTGACCAGCAGGTTGAGGTTGGCCGCGAACCCGGTCATGCGCGCGATGTAGTACGCCCAGCCCGCCTGAAAGCCGGCGAAGGCACCGAACGCGGTGCCGACATACAGCACCGGCCCACCGGTGCCGCTGAAAGCACTCGCCAGCGCGGCGAAGCACAGCATCACCGGCGCGATCAGCAGCGCGCACAGCACGAACACCCACGGACTGAATGCAGCGGCCAGTCGCTCGGCTTCCGCCGGCACGCCGAAGATGCCTGCACCGATCATGCCGTTGATCGCCAACAGCCACAGACCGAGCACGGTCAACTGGCGCGTGAGCGGCTCGACGGCGGGTGCAGGCGCAGAGGCGGGTGTGGGCTTGGGCGAACGCATCTGGGCCCAGCCTAACCCAAGCGCGGCGACATTCGCCGCGCGATCGCTGCGTCCGCCACCGGGTCCGGCATCAGCCGAACACGGTGGCGGCGGCGCACTACCGGTCGGTCACGACCGGCAGCATCGCATCACGCATGCAGCTCGAAGCGATCCAGGGTCATTACCTTGTTCCACGCCGCCACGAAGTCGTTGACGAACTTCGACTGCGCATCGGCCATGGCATAGACCTCGGCCAGTCCACGCAGCTGCGAGTTCGAGCCGAACACCAGATCGACCACGGTGCCCGTCCACTTCAACGCACCGCCCTTGCGGTCACGGCCTTCAAGTACGCCAGCGTCCGCCGTCGACTTCTGCCACCTGGTGCCCATGTCGAGCAGGTTCACGAAGAAGTCGTTGCTCAGCGTGCCCGGGCGCTGGGTGAACACGCCGTGCTTGGCCTGGCCGGCGTTGGCGTCCAGCACGCGCAGGCCGCCGATCAGCACGGTGAGCTCGGGCGCGGTGAGTCCCATCAGCTGCGCCTTGTCGATCAGCAGCTCGGCTGCTGCACCCTCGAGACCCTTGCGCGCGTAGTTGCGGAAGCCGTCCGCAGTCGGCTCCAGCGGGGCGAACGAGTGCGTATCGGTTTGCTCCTGCGTGGCATCGGTGCGACCCGGTGCGAACGGCACCGTTACCTCGTGGCCGCCCTTCCTTGCCGCAGCCTCGATCGCTGCCGCACCACCGAGCACGATCAGGTCGGCCAGCGAGATCCTCTTGCCGCCGGTCTGCGCGCTGTTGAAGTCTTTCTGGACCGACTCCAACGTCGCCAGCACCTTGCTCAGTTCCGCCGGATGGTTGACCGCCCAGTCCTTCTGCGGTGCAAGGCGAATGCGCGCGCCGTTGGCACCACCACGCTTGTCGCTGCCGCGGAAGGTCGCGGCCGATGCCCACGCAGTATTGACCAGCTGCGGGATCGACAGGCCGGAGGCCAACAGTTTCGACTTCAGCGCGGCGATATCACCGGCATCGACCAGCGGATGGTCGACGGCGGGAACCGGATCCTGCCAGATCAGCACTTCCTGCGGCACCAGCGGTCCGAGGTAGCGCGCGCGAGGACCCATGTCGCGATGGGTGAGCTTGAACCACGCGCGCGCGAAGGTGTCGGCAAGTTCCTGCGGATTGGCGAGGAAGCGGCGCGAGATCTTCTCGTAGGCCGGATCCATGCGCATGGCCATGTCGGCGGTGGTCATCATCGGCGCGTGGCGCCTGGTCGGGTCGTGCGCATCGGGCACGGTGCCGGCACCTGCATCACCCTTGGGCTTCCACTGCTGCGCGCCGGCGGGGCTCTTGGTCAGCTCCCACTCGTAGCCAAACAACGTCTCGAAATAGCTGTTGTCCCAGGTGGTCGGCGTCGGCGTCCATGCGCCTTCGATACCGCTGGTGATCGCGTCCACGCCTTTGCCGCTGCGGAAGGTGCTGAGCCAACCGAAGCCCTGCGCTTCGATGTCGCCACCTTCGGGCTCGCGTCCCACGTTGGCGGCGTCGCCCGCACCGTGGGCCTTGCCGAAGGTGTGGCCGCCTGCGGTGAGCGCCACGGTCTCTTCATCGTTCATCGCCATGCGCGCGAAGGTCTCGCGGATATCGCGCGCGGAGCCCAGCGGATCGGGTCGGCCGTTGGGACCTTCCGGATTGACATAGATCAGGCCCATCTGCACCGCGGCCAGCGGGTTGGACAGATCGCGTTCGCCGCTGTAGCGCTCGTCGGCCAGCCATTTGCCTTCGGGGCCCCAATAGATGTCGTCTTCGGATTCCCAGATGTCGGCGCGACCGCCGCCGAACCCGAAGGTCTTGAATCCCATGGTCTCCATCGCGACGTTGCCGGTGAGCACCAGCAGATCCGCCCACGACAGCTTGCGCCCGTACTTCTGCTTGATCGGCCACAGCAGACGGCGCGCCTTGTCGAGGTTGCCGTTATCCGGCCAGCTGTTCTCCGGCGCGAAGCGCTGCGCGCCGTTACCAGCGCCGCCGCGCCCGTCGGCGATGCGGTAGGTGCCCGCCGCGTGCCAGGTCATGCGAACGAAAAACGGGCCGTAGTGGCCGTAATCGGCGGGCCACCATTCCTGCGACTGGGTCATCAGCGCACGCAAGTCGGCGACCACCGCGTGCAGGTCGAGGGTCTTGAATTCCTTGGTGTAGTCGAATGCCTCGCCCATCGGATTGGACTTGGCCGAGTGCTGGGCCAGCACCTTGACGTTGAGCTGCTCGGGCCACCAGTCGGCGTTGGTGCGCGCACCCGCCACGGATTGCGTGCTGATGCCACTCGGAAACGGACACTTCATGTCGCCTGCCATGGTTCTCTCCTCGGTTGAGCGCGGTTCGCTGTGTGGACCACGCTAGCTGCTGGGAGCCTATCGATCAAAGCAATTCTGTCGATGGCTTCGATAGTTTTGTTGAATCGCGCACTGCGCGCGCAGTGCAGCAACGAGAACTTGGATGGTAGACCGATCAAGTGTCAGGTGTTGCGCGCGATACCTATTCGCAGGCGGCGCATATGTGCTGCATTGCATCAATCGGAATCGCGTCCTGGCGGGCTGGCCCACGACGCACTTCAGGTTTCCGAGTCAGCCCAAGGAGGTCGCTACCGGTGCGTTTTGCTGGCGGACATTTCGTGTTTTCGTCGCAAGCGAATCTCAAGCTGTTTTCGACGCAGGCTTACGGCTGCGGTAAGCGGCTCGCAAGCTCACCCCTGCTACGGTTTCTATCAGACCGTGCTGTCGGCTACAACTGCCGATGGTCCATCGGTTGGTGCAAGCAGAACATATCAACTACAGGAGAATACCGATCATGTCGACAAAGACTCGAGTGCAGAGCGCAATACTGGTAACCACGTTGGTCCTTGGAGCGGGGGGCATGGCGAGCGCGATGGCTGCAGTGACACCGGCGCCGTCCGCGCCGGCAGCGACGACAACCCTCGCCACGACACCTGCCGAGCACACCACAGAGGCCGGCGTCGAGAGGCAGCATGCCGCACACCATACCGCGATGGCCAAGCACCACCGGTCGAAATGCGATGAGTACAGGAAGAAGGGACAGACTGCGCTTGCCGAAAAGCATTGCAGCATGCAAAAGCACCACGAGAACCTGGCTGGAGACCACGCGGCTGCGGCGAAGATTCATGACGAGAGCAAAACGCCGAACAAGCCGTAGGCAACGCTCGACCCTTCCGGGCGTCGCACACCGGCGGCGCTTGGAAGGTGCGCCGACCGCGCTAGCGATTGCCGCGCAAGACCGGAACTGGAACCAGAACCCTTGCTTTCAGGCCGCCCAGCACTGTCGACTTCTCGAACTGAAGGTCGCCACCGTACGCTTCCACGAGCTCCCGCACGATCGCCAGACCCAGACCGCTACCCGGCTTGTTCTCGTCGAGACGAACTCCACGCTCCGCGAGGCTCGGCAGATCTTCGGCGGACAATCCATCGCCATCGTCTTCAACGATCAATTGGGCAAAGGCCGTACCGAATAGCTGACAGCTTACGGTCACCGTTGAACGTCCCCACTGCCGACCGTTATCCAACAGATTGCCGAGTATCTCGGTAAGGTCCGTGACGTCCACGGCAACCTCGATGGCCGGGTCGACAAGCGACGAGAAACGCAGCTCCGGCCTATCCGAGATATGCCGCAACGTTCGCAGCAAATCTTCGACTACAGGAGCCACTGCGACCGCGCCAACACCGAGACTGCCGCGAACGCCCGCCCGAGCACGTGCGAGTTCACGCCGTACGATCGAATCGAGCCTCTCGACTTCAGACGATATCTGTCGCGAAATCTCCGAATGGCCCTGGACTTGCGCGTCGCGAGCCGCCGCAGAAAGCACCGCAAGCGGAGTTTTCAACGCATGGGCGAGATCACCAGCCCTCGCACGGGCTCTCTTCAAGTCCCTGTCGCGGGCCTCGAGCAGCTCATTCAATTGATCCACCAGCGGCTTGACTTCCGCAGGAAACTCGCCATCGAGACGGTCCGCACGCCGATCCTTGACGGCGCGCAAGCTCGATTCAAGCACGCGTAGCGGCGCGAGTCCGAAGTGCAGAAAAGCCCAGGTTGCGCCGCCGAGGCCGATCGCGATCATCAGCAACGCCGGCATCGCCGCCTCACCGACACCCAGATGCAGTTTGGCAATCTCGGTTTCATCGACTCCGACTGCAACCCGTATCGGTGCGGATCGGCCGACGGCCGTTTCGGTCATCAGCTTCTCGACAATCAGCAGTGCCTGACCATCCTCGGTGACGCGCCGATAGTTGCGCGGCTGCGACGTGGGTGAATCACCGAGCCATGGCAGAGATTTCGCGCCAAGCGACTGGGAGCGCAGTTCAACTCGCCCCTGTCTACCCATCTGCCAGTAGAGACCACCGGCAATCAGATGAAAACGCGGATCCGCCGGCTCGCGACTGACGTTCAACTCGCCGCCTGTGTCGATATACACGACGCTGCCGAGTACTCCCATGTGATCGACGAGTTCGCGAACCGCACGTCGTTCAGCGGCCCGGTCGAGCACCACCCCGATTCCGATCGCCGCGAGCAGTAGTCCGGCGGCAACGGCAGTGACGCCGATGACCACAAGCCGTTGTCGTAACGATGTCATCCGCGGGACTGCGACGGCGGGTAGCGAAGCAGGTAGCCATGTCCGCGCCGTGTCTCGATCGCATCTGGCGGAAGCTTGCGCCGCAGTCTTGCAATGAGCACCTCTATCGGGTTCGAATCGTGCTCGTCGGCGTCGGGGTACAGATGCTCCGCAAGCTCTGCTTGACTCACAACGCGCCCACCCGTGTGCATCATGAACGAAAGCAGCCGATACTCAAGCGGCGTAAGCGCCAGACTGCAACCGTCCAAAGTCGCCGCGCGCGTCCGAGTATCCAGCTCGATTCGGCCTGCACGCAGCATGGCAGAACTCAGGCCGGCAGCCCTGCGCGTTATGGAGCGAAGTCTCGCCAGCAACTCCTCGACCATGAAGGGTTTCGCTAGGTAGTCGTCGGCGCCGGCATCAATGCCGGCGACTTTGTCCTGCCAGTCGGCTCGAGCCGTCAAGACAATAACGGGCATAACCTTTCCGGCAGCACGCCAGCGCCGAAGCACGCTGAGCCCATCCAGATTGGGCAGACCCAAATCCAGCACCACCGCGTCGAACGACTCGTTGCAACCACGGTAAAGCGCATCGGCGCCGTCTGCGCTCTGTTCGACGACGTAGCCGGCACGCTGCAGAGCAGCACGCAGATCCGCCGCGATTCGAGTTTCGTCTTCAACGATGAGAACGCGCATCTGATGGAGACCGTACCACAGCGAGGCTTACAGCAGGCTGACAGTTCGCGATCGGCCTACGGAATCGGGTCCCTGAGCGCGACCGTATCGAACACCAGCGAGTCGTCTGCAGCCTTCAGCGCGATATTTGCCTCGTAATACTGGCTCTCCCGCATCAAGCGTTCGGCTTGCCGGACGTGCTTGAGTACAGTACCCACCGGAACGAATGTTCGGGTGTAAGCGACGTCGATCTCGCCCTGCTTCAAGCGAGCCAGGGCCTGTTTGCGCTCCTTTTTCTTGAAGTGCTCGTTTGCCTTCGCAATGTGCTCGCGCTTCGCCGGCGTCATGACGAAGTTGTCGGCCAGTACAAGCTGAGCGTCAATGGGAACGAGATCGGCGTGTTGAGCGCGTTTGGAAACTTCCGCGAGATTCGGGTCGCGGCTAACACCTGCCGCCGCGTTGAGAGCCTTCTGTTGCGTCGCCGCCTTGTTCAACAAGAACTCCGCACGCTTGAGGATCTCGGTTGCCTCCTGCAGTCGTCCGTCGAAAATCGCCAGGCGCGCCGCGCCGACCGCTCGCATACCGGCAAAGCCATCCTCGGAGACCTGAGCCAGCGAATCCCCTGCACGGCCTGGTTCGGCAGCTGCCGACGCCGCAACGGGCGGGGAGTCCGCCGCGTTTACTACAGGCCCGTACGCAGACATCGCGCCTGCTATCGCAACCAAGCTGGTCAATGCCAGCGAGCAATCCTTCAGAACACTGTGCATTGCGGCGAACTCCTGTGTTGATCGATCTGCGATCGAGCGAGGAATCATTCTACGAAAACCGATCTGACAGTCACCTGACTCCTGTCGTCAGCCTTGACAAGACGCGCCGTGCGCTGGCGTCGGGTAGTCTGGCGGTCAAGAATGGTGAGCACTCCAATCCCGCCGGCGAAGACGCCGATCGGCTGCCCGAGGGCAGCTCGATGGAATGCGGGGTGGGCACGCCGAGCTTCCCGGCGATGCCGTTTGCAGGCCCGGCTTAGCGCACAGGGATTGCTCAGCGAATGCGCCGGCTCACGCGCTCGAGCGCTTCCGGATAGCGCTGCCGGAGATCATCCGAACTGCCGATCGCCAGTTCCAGATCGTGCAGGCGGCCATCGTTGAGCCCGTACACCCAGCCGTGCACGGTCAGCGACTGGCCGCGGTCCCAGGCGTCGCGCACGACCGTGGTCTGACACACGTTCTCCACCTGCTCGATCACGTTCAAGTCGCACAGCAGGTCGTAGCGCGCGGCGGGTGCCACTGCCTGCAGCGCCGCTTGGTGCTTGTTGGCCACGTCGACGACGTGGCGCAGCCAGTTGTCGGCCAGTCCCACGCGGCGTCCGTCCAGCGAGGCCTGCACGCCGGAGCAGTCGTAGTGTCCGCACACGATGATGTGCTCGACCTTGAGCAGGTCGACCGCGAACTGGATCGCGGCTAGGCAGTTCAGATCCGCATGCACGACCACGTTGCCCACGTTGCGGTGCACGAACACCTCGCCGGGGTTCAGGCCGGTGATCTGGTTGGCGGGCACGCGCGAATCGGAGCATCCGATCCACAGGTACTTCGGTGCCTGCTGGTGCGACAGGCGCGCGAAGAACTGCGGGTCGGCGGCCACCATGGCCTCGGCCCATACGCGATTGCGATCCAGCAGGTCGGTCAGCTTGCGCATCGGATCCAGCGTCGTTCGGTGGCGGCGACGGCATCGCCGTGCATGTGGCCGCGACCGTAGCCGGGAACTGCAATGCTCGAATGCGATCGCTCGGCAATCAAGGCTTTAAGCGCACACAGTGCGCCATCAGCAGCACATCGACATACTGCCCTGCGCGAAAAGCGTAGTCGATCGCCCGGCCCTCGACCATGAATCCGTGCGCTTCGAACAGACCGATGGCAGCGGCATTGTCGGTGTAGGTTTCCAACTCGACGCGGGTCACGGCGAGCCAACCGTGACACAGCTCGAGCGCGGCACCCACGAGTGCGGCACCCACGCCAGATCGGCGCGACTCCGTATCGACCGCCAGTCCGATATTGGCCGCATGCTTGCGACGCGGCGCTGCAAACACCTCGATGCCGATCTGGCCGAGCACCCGCTCGGCCGAGCATGCAACCAGGCTGTAGAAGTTCTCGTGCCGCCGGGCGAGCCGTTGCTCCCACAGCTCGGCCGAGGGGAACGGCAACTGCAGCGTGCACGCCACATTGCCCGGCTGCGCATAGATCGCCCGGATCGCCTCGATGTCTCGCGCCTCGCTGTGGCGCACGATGATGGGCATGGGAACAGCGCTTCTCGATGGTCAGCGCAGGCAGCGCCGAAGGCGGTCTCGATTGTCGCTGCAATACGTGAGTCGTTCAACTTGGCGGCAGCGATCGGTGGCGCGGTGAGTACGGATGTGGCAGTCGCGCACAGGGTGCGCTCCTACAATTCCTCGCAGGTTTGCAGGAGCGCGCCGTGTGCGCGACCGCAACGATGGGTTGGCGGCGCACGTCGCAAACCGGGCGCGGCGATCGCGCTGGCCACTTTCGGGCGCGGCAGCGGCAGATCACCGATCTCCGGGCCCGATGATCCCCTCTGGCTGCTTTTTCCGTGTTACCGGGTGGCGCCTTCGATTCGCGGACCGTTGGGGCCGGCGCAGACACCGTCAGGCCGCTCAGCTGGACCTCATTCGATTGGGGTTCGCCGCCCCGCTCGCCCCATCCGCTCGAGGATCCATCACATGCAGACCCATTCTTTCCCGCAGCCGAACCGGTTCGGAAGCTTGGCGACGCGCGTTGCCCTGGTGCTGGCAGCTGCTTGCGGCGGGAACGCGGCGCTGGCGCAGACCGATTGCCTGACCGGCTTCAACTGCGGGCGCGTGGCCTACATCGAAAACCGTTTCGAGGACCCCGCCTACCGGCTGTGGACCATGAACCTGGACGGTTCGCAGCGCAGCATGGTGCGGGAGTTCGGCCCCAGCAGCCGAAACATCGCCGGCGGGCTGGTGTTCAGTCGCGACTCGCGCAGACTGTTCTTCAGCGCCAGCGCTGCCGGCACGTTCGACGTGAACATCTTCTCGATCAATGTCGATGGCACCGGGCTGATCAACCTGACCAACGACAGTTGCTCCAACGACGGCGGGGATCTCGGCTACGAACTTGCGCTCAGCCCGGACGGCAGCCAGATCGTGTTCGTGCGCAACTGCGGGCCGTCCGACGACGACGCCAAGATCTGGGTGATGAATGTCGACGGCACGGGTCAGCGCCTGCTCACCACGTCGGCGCTGGTCAACAGCGATCCGACCGGCGACAAGCATCGCAGTCCGCAGTTCAGCCCCAATGGCAGCCAGATCGTATTCACCTCGCAGGCGTCGAGCAGCGGCTCGCGGCAGATCTATCTGTCGTCGCTCGATGGCAGCTCGGTCGTGGCACTGACCACCAGTGCGGCGTTCGGCAGCTACAACGACTCACCGCGCTTCATGCCGGACGGCCGAATCATATTCGCCTCGCGGCGCGAGAGCGCACCCAACAGCAACGCCGACGAGCTTTATCGCATGGACGGCAACGGCAGCAATGTGTTGCGCCTGACCAATATGGCCGGCGGCAAGTCCAGGCATTCGATCAGCCCCGACAGCACTCGGGTCGTGTTCCGCAACGACATCACGCCAGATAACTTCGAACAAGGCATGTCGCTGTATGTGATGCGGACCGACGGCACCGAGCTGATCACGCTCAGCGACGACACCACACGCTACCCGCGCCGGGCCCGCTTCAGTGCCGACGGCACCCGCATTGGCTTCGAGCTGCCCCGGTTCTTCGCAAGCGAAGGGCCGACCATCACCCGGATCGTCAATCTCGATGGCAGCAACCCGATCGACTATGCCGACCCAACCCAGAACGTGCCGTTCGAAGCCTTCGGCCGCCCCGACACCGACGGCGACGGCGTCATCGACGGCGCCGACAGTTGCCCGGCTGTTGCGAATGGCTATCGCATCGCCATGTCGTCGACCCGCATCAGCAATCAGGAAATCTGGACCACCGACTTCAACGGCGGGGCCGCGCAGCGGCTGACCATCAATTCGGCGGGCGATACCGCACCCCGTTTCAATGCGAGCGGAAGCCGCATCGTATTCAACTCCAACCGCTTCAGCGGTCGCGACGAGATCTTCTCGATGAACGCCGATGGCAGCAGCCTGCGGCAGCTCACCAGCATCTCGGGCAACAACCGAGCACCGGCCTTCAGCCCCGACGGATCGAAGATCACCTTCATCTCCTCGCGCGCAGGCGGGCAGCGCAATGTGTGGATCATGGACGCCAATGGCGCGAACCAGATCAAGTTGACAACCAACCAAGGTTTCAGCAACACCGCCAACAATCCGGTGTTCAACCACGACGGTACGCGGATTGCTTTCGACAGCGATCGCGGCCAGATCGGCAACGCCAACCACGACATCTTCACCATCAGCCCAACCGGCACCGAGGAGCTGCGCCTGACCACGGCGCTATTGCGCGACACCCATCCCTCGTACAGTCCCGACGGCAGCCGCATCGTGTTCATCTCGTTCCGCAATGGCGAGAGCACCAACGGCGAGATCTACACCATGAATGCCGACGGTTCCGACCAGCGGCGGGTGACCGACAGCGTGTTCCGCGAAACCGAGCCGGCATTCACCCGCGATGGAGCGCAGATCGTGTTCCAGGCCGACTATGACGGCGATGGCGAGATCTATGTGATCAACCGCGATGGCACCGGGCTGCGTCGCGTGACCGACAGCGCAGGCTTCAACACCAATCCGACCGCCGCACCGCAACCGGACCGCGATGGCGATGGCGTGGGCGACGCCTGCGACAACGCGTTCGATGTGCCCACCGGCACCGGCACCGATGTGATGGTCAATGCGCCCGACGCGGAGGTGACGTTTTCCGAAGTCGGCACCGCGGGCAGCACCGCATTCGTTCAGATCACCCCGACCCAGGGCGAGATGCCGGCGGGTTACACACTATGCGAGACGTGCCCAGCCTACGAGATCACCACCACGGCCAGCTATACGCCGCCGATCACCGTGTGCCTGGCAGTTCCGGCCAGTGTGTCGGCCGCGGAATTCCTGAGCTTGCGGCTGCTGCATGGCGAGAACGGCAGCTATGTCGACCGCACCGCATTCCGCGTCGACGAGCCCGACCCACCGCGTCTGGTTTGCGGCATCGTGCAATCGCTGTCGCCGTTCGCGCTGGCCACGTTCTCGCGCGCGACCAGCAGTTCCTTGGCGATATCGCCAAGTCCCTCGCGACTGGGGCAGCCGACGACTTTCACCGTGGAGGTCGACGGCATCGACGCAGCACCCGTGGGTGGTCGCGTCGTCATGGTGCTGGATGACCCGTTGGAAAACTGCTCAAGCAACAATCCGGTGTCCACAGCCGGCACGGTGCGCACCTATGCCTGCCAAATCACATTCACCAGCTATGGCCCGCGCACTGCATTCGCGCAGTTCACCGGCTCCAGTACGCATGCCGACAGCGAGACGGACCCGGCCGACCACGCCGTGATGCGCTTTGCCGATGTCTCGGCCACGGCGAGCACCGTGCTTGGCGGGGTGAACCCCGGCGAGGCGACCCAGTACCGCATCGAGGTCCGCAACGCAGGGCCCGACGTGGCACCGCAGGTGACGCTGACGACGGGCTCCGATCCGGCGCTGGTGGGCCAGGCATGGACCTGTGTGGCGCAAGGCGGCGCGGTGTGTCCGGCAGCAGGTGGCAGCGGCGAAGTCGATGTTGTGGTCGACCTGCCGGCAGGTTCGGGACTGAACTTCGTGTTCGCGGGCAACCTGCCGCAGAGCCTGCCCGCCCAAGTTTCGTTTTCTGTAGACGCATTCACCAACGATCAAACGCCAGATTTCGTGTTCGATCCCGATCTGGACAACAACAGCGCAGTCGCGCTTCCCACCGGGTTTGCCATCTTCGGCAACGGTTTCGAAGCGGACTGAGGAAGGAACCCAAAGGCTGCAACGGCCAGCAACCGGCGCGCCGCGCCGCTGCGGCATTCACTGAATGTCGCGTCGACCCGCGCGCCGATAGTCCTGCGGACGGAATCGAGCGCACGACAGGCAATCGCCGCGCATCGACCGCGACCTTGGAGACTCCTTGCGGGAGCCGCCATGGCGGCGACTGCGGAATCACTCGATCGCGGCCATCGCCGGGCGCGCGAACTACTGCGCACTCACGCAGCCGGCCGGAACTTCCGATGGGTCGAGCCGCTCGCGCTGCCGCATCGGCATCGCTTCGATCAGCGCGATCAGCGCACAGCCATCGACCGCCGTTTCGGAACGCAGCTTCACGCCACCGTCCTTGCCCAGCAACAGCACACGAAAGTCGGCCGCGCCCACCGCGTAACGTCGCCGCAGCACGTTGGGATCCAGCGCCTGCGGCCCGCCAATGGTGCTGCCTGCCACCACAACCATCTGCAGCAGATCCCGCTCTTGTGCCGCAGGCCCCAGCGCTGCGATGAGCGCCTGCTGGCGCTGCAGGCGCGCATCGTCGACCGTAGGGGCGAACACCAGCACGATGCGGCGCTGCCAGCGCAGGGCTGCGAGTGGATCGTCGGGCTGCGCAGCGGCGTGCGTCGCTGCGGCCAGCCAGGTCGCCAGCAGCACGGCGATCGCGATGCTGCGCGTGCCGCGCGCAGGCCGGCGGTCTGCGCGCGCCAAAGGCACGCAGTCGGTCAGTCGTTCACGCCGGCCAGCAGATCGGCGTGCAGCAGTCGATGGAACAGATGTTCGCCGGCTTCGCGGCGAATCGACAGTCGCCCGGCCGAGTAGGCGCGCGAGTTCAATCCACGCTGCACGGACTTGCAGATCGCCATGTCCTCGTCCTGGATGATCTGCCCGACATCGACGCTGGCGCGGTTGTGCTCGCGCGCGGCGTCGGACACATCGGCGAAGTAGAAGTCGAAGATCACCTCGGTACGGTCCAGACCCAGCGGCAGCACGAGGTTGGTATCCATCACGCCCTCGTACCAGTTGATCATGAAGTTCGGGTGCAGCCAGTAGTAGTGCGCGCGATCGCCTTTGCGCACGGCAGAAAACTGCGCGTCCTTGCCGGCACGAATCGGGCTCGATTGCAGGCAATGATGCAGGCCGTTCTCGATCGTGTAGTTCTTGAAGTCCAGCACGCTGTCCAGACCCTTGTGCAGGTGCGGTACGTGGTAGCCGCCGTCGAGATAGTTGTCGACGAACACCTTCCAGTTGCAATCGAAGAAGTAGTGGCGGCGTTCGAACCAGTGCAGCCGGTCCAGCTCGAGCGCCTTGACCTCATCGATCAGGGCAGTACCGAGAAACTCGTGCAGCTCCGGGCCTTGCGCATCCAGGCGCACGAACACCCACTGCTCCCAGATTGCCGTGGCCACCGGCACCAGTCCGTGCGCACTGCGATCGAAATGGCATTCGCTGTTGAAGCTCGGCGTGCCTTTGAGCGCGCCATCCACCCCATAGGTCCAGCCGTGATAGGGACAGCGAAGGTTCTTGGCACAGCCGGCCGGCTCGTTGATCACCGCGGCGGCGTGATGGCGGCATACGTTGAAGAACCCACGCAGCACACGGTCGTCGCCGCGCACCACCACGATCGGCTCGCCGGCGATCTCGCAGCTGACGTATTGACCGGGCTCGCGTACCTGGTCGACACGCGCGGCCAACTGCCAGGTGCGCGCGAAGGTCGTGCGCCGCTCCAATGCCAGCACGCGCTCGTCGATGTACCACGATGCCGGAATGGTCGAGGCCTCGGCCAGTGGCGCGCTGGGGTCGTAATGCTGCAGCAGTTCGGTCAGGGGCTTGGGCATTCGGGCGACTGTTCGGGTTGCATCGAGTGAGTGTCCGCGCTGGTCGGTACCAGCGTAACGGCCGCGAGTTCGCGCAGAAAGAGGATCGCAGGGGCGGTGCTGTCAGGGATTCTCGAACCCGTCGCCGAACACGCGGCGCAGGCATGGCAGGTTGCCTGCCTCCACGGCGCACGCATCGCATTCGTCGCCGATGCCATCGTTGTCGGCATCGGCTTGCGTCCCGGCATCGAGTGGCCGGACCGGATTGAAGATCGTCGGACAGTTGTCCTGGGCATTGGCGATACCGTCGCCGTCGCTGTCGGTGGCGGTGGGAATGCCGCTGAACAAGCTGCTGCCGGTAACCGCCGCTGCGCGCGCGGGCACGCAGCTGGGCTCGTTGGCAGGCGGGCCGCAGAAGAACGGCGGATAGGTGCCTGCACCCGCGGCGCTGATGATCTGGGCGTAGGTCTGGCCGGTCTCGCGCGCGGTACAGACGCGCTTGCTGATGCCGCAGACGTCGACCACGCCGCAGGCGGCATCGCCGCCGCCGAGGGCCTGCACCACCGCTGCATCGCCGTGCATCGGCAGGCCGGCGCGCAGCACCAGAACCACGTCCGCGACATCGGCTGCGATCACGGCGCGATAGGTGCTGCGCACGCGCGCATCGAACACCACCACGTCGCCGAAGCGGCCTGCAGCCAGCACGCCGATACTGTCGTCGGAAGACACCGCACGGGCAGGATTGGCGGTGGCCATCAGCCACTGCTCGCGATCGGTGAAGGTATTGCCGTAGTTGCGGGAATCGAGCTCGTCGACGCACGACAACTCGCGCAGCATGCTCATCGAACCGGTCACCGGCCAGACAGTCGCCAAGGCGATCGGCACGCCGCTGCGCTGCAGCGCTGCCAGCGAACCGGGCACGCCATAGAGCGCGGTGTTGTTGCGCACGGCGCCGACCCAGGTCGTGCCGAGCGCGAGCATGCGCTCGACATCGGCAGCCAGCGGCCCGACCACGCCGCGGACGGGCGCGCCTGCCACCACGTCGACCGCACCCGAAAGATTGCCACCCGATGCACACAGCCATTCATTGCGCGCCGCGGCATCGATGCCCTCGGCAAGCGTAGGCATGTAGCGTCTACCGACGATAGGCGTCGGCTGCGTCGCATAGGCGCAGTTGCCGACGCGAAAGTCCGCGGCACTGCCATATGGAAAGGTGTCGATCTCCAGCTGCGCCTCACCCAGCGTTGCAGCATCTGCCGCGCGGTCGAGTTTGCGCACCAACGGCACGTCGACCGCAGAAGACGCGCCGATACTGGTGGTGCCTGCCAGCAGCGCGCGCAGCGCACCCACCCGCTGCTGCGCCGTGCTGGCGCCGCCTGGCGCACTGATCTGCGTATGCCCGCGTGCGCCCAGGCGCCAGTCGTTGCGATGTTCGTAGCGCTCGCCGGTATCGGTGTACGGCGGGTTCTGGGTGAAGGTCTGCAGGTCGGTCAGGTCGATCAGGCCCGGCGATATCACGCCTTGCGGGCACAGCACGCGGGTAGCGCTGCCGAACTCCGGATCGGTCGAGCAGTCGCAGGCCGTGCAAACGATGCGGCCATTGCTGCCGATCAACACCTGTCCGTTGCGAAGCTCGTCGTCGGCTGCGAGTACGTCGCCCTGCAGCAGGATCGCCGTGGAACCGGCAAGCACGCTGCACACGCCGATGGCCGGTGGCGCCGGCGGAGTGCCCGGACAAACCACGGCCGCGGCTTGCGCGCTCAGCGCCATTGCCGCGCATGCAAGGGCAATGCCCCAGCCCGAGCGGTATCGCGCCTCTCGCCCATCCACTGCTTGCATATCGTGCCCCCAATGATTCCTGTTTCGGGATACACCCGGAAGGTGATCGCGTCAACTGCACGAGTTGCTTCCATTTACTGTCGCAAATCGCACCCTCGGCAATGCCAACAGGCGCGGCCTGTGCCTTACCGCACGGCAGCGTTGTGGCGCTTGCGCGCAAGCGCGCCTGGTTGATCGACCTGAGCGAACCCCGCTTGTACGTGCGCGCCCAATCGCTCACAGTGGGGGGACTTCATCGTGAACGAGAATGCCCCATGCGACTCGCAGCAGCACTGTTTTGCCTGACCCTTGCAGCACTGTCATCGGCCCGCGCGGCGACCGAGGACTTCACGGTGCTGGTTGGTGGCGCCGCCGTGGGCCATGTCAAAGTCACCCAGGATGCGGCAACGATCGCGATCGACTTCGATATCAAGAACAACGGTCGTGGGCCGACGATTGCCGAACAGCTCAGTCTCGACGCCAGCGGCCTGCCCAGCGCGTGGACCATCACCGGTGCGACCACCTTCGGCAGCAAGGTCGACGAGATGTTCGAGCGCAGTGCGCAGGGCGCACGCTGGCGCGACAGCACCGGCGATGGGGGCGCGGAAGACGCATCCGCGCGCCTGTACGTCGGCCAGAACGCCAGCCCATGGGCGCTGGGTCTGTATGCGCGCGCGCTGCTGCGCGCCACCGATCGCAAACTGCCGGTGTATCCGGGCGGCGAGCTGACACTGTCGGCCGGCGATGCGCTGCAGGTGAGCGATGGCACGGCGACGCTGGCGGTGCGCCAGTACGCGATCAGCGGTCTCGATCTGGATCCTGCGTACATTCTGCTCGACGCCGAAAACGCGCTGTTCGCTACGATCTCGCCGCGCGCGGTGGTGGTGCGCAAGGGCTTCGAGGGCGAAGAGGACCGTCTGCGCGAGCTCGCGGTCGGCCTCGGCCGCGATCGTTTCGAATCGATCCAGGCCAAGACGGCGCATCGCTATTCGGCGCCGGTGCGGATCCGCAACGTACGCGTATTCGACCCGCGGGGCATGCGCCTGTCGGCCGCACAAAGCGTCGTCATCCACGGCCGCACGATCAGCGGCCTGCAGCCGCTGGATAGTCCCGCGACGCCGGGCGAGGTGACGATCGACGGTGAAGGCGGCACCCTGGTGCCGGGCCTGTACGAGA
>JBBRFN010000018.1:0-32873 GCA_038224265.1 Lysobacterales bacterium | reverse complement strand
AATCCAGTGCCTCTGGTTTGTCGCTGGGATGACGATCGTTGGGCAAGCGCCATTGCGACTAAGGATCCAGCAACCGCGCACTCTCGAAACTGTCCGGATAGCGCCGCTTCTCGATCGCGAAGTAGGCGCGCAGCAGATCATCCTCGATGCCGAGCGCGCGGCGCGCTTCGCACAGCGGCAGGTCTGCGACGCGGTCCAAATCGGTCTCGCTCAGCGCATCGCAATCGGAAACAAAACCCAGCCGCACCGCGTCGCGGAACACCCGCAAGTCATCGTCGGTGAATCGGTACTCGCGCGGATACAGGTACTTGCCGAAGAATGCGAACAACCGCTCCTCGGTCTGCGACACGCGGTCGGTGCTGCCCATCGTGAAACCGATCACGAAGGCCTCATCCTTGGGCAACAGGCCGCGACCCAGCAGGATGTGCAGCAGATCATGGGTGCGCAGGTCCACCGCGCCATTGAACACATTGAATCCCGGCAGGTCGTAGCGTGGATTCTCGACCAGCTGCACGATGAAGGGCACATCGTCCTGCTTGAGCCCCAAGCTCTGGATGCCGGCATAGGCCGCGCTCAGGCTGATTCCGGTGCGCGCCAAAGGGACATGCCAGTGGCGCACGCGATCCTGTATCGATGTACTCATGGGCGCTGTTCCGGGCCGGCGTGCAGGCATGATCGCGCAGAGCGAACGTCGGCGAAAGGCGGACGGCAGCGCGCAGCGCAGTATCCCCCCGAACGGCGGTCTGACCGATTCGAGAATCGTGCCCAAGAGTAGACTCGAGCCAACGCTCCAAGGCATTGATCCTGACGTGAACGTGGTAACCACTATACGGGCACTCGGATTGGCGATCCGATAGCGTTACCAGAGGTCAACGTTGCTGCCCGGCGCTGCGTTCGGGATCGTCGCCAAACCGAAGGCCCCTTGATGATCGACTTCGATACCCCCTTCCAGGAACTTAGCGCAGTTGAACGACCGCGACCAGTGGTGCCCCGGCGCTGTAGCGGGCCAGCCGGTCGAGTCGCACAAGAATCCGACCCCCTGGACTCGACGATGAGCAAGCTGTGCGCTGGATTTTTGCTGATTGGGGCGCTGACGCTTGGCCTGCTGTCTTCGCCGGTCTGCGCCAAGCGTTTTACCGATCAGGTCGATCCGTTCATCGGTACCGACGGAACGGGCCATGTGTTTCCCGGCGCGACAGTTCCCTTCGGCATGGTGCAACCCAGCCCCGACAATGCCGAGGGCGGCTGGAGTTACAGCGGCGGCTATCAGTATCACGCGCCGAGAATCCTGGGTTTCTCGAACACGCACATCAGCGGCGCCGGCATTCCCGAGTTGGGCGATGTGTTGCTGCAACCCGCGCAGGGCGGAGTTTGGTCGGCGCAGACCGTCGACTTCAGCAGCGGCTACGATAAACGCAGCGAAGGCGCGCGGCCCGGCTATTACACGGTGAGGCTCAAGGATCTGGCCGTGAAGGTCGAGCTCACCGCCAGCGAGCGCGTTGCCGTGCAGCGCTATGTTTTCGACCAGTCTGGCGAGGTGCAGGTGCTGGTCGACCTGCAGCATGGGCTGCTGTTCAACACCGAGCACCGCGTGACCGAATCCAGCGTGCAGCTCGGGCTACAGGGATTGACTGCAACCCAGCACGCGAGGAACTGGGTGAACCGCCAGACCAGCATCGCGCTGCATTTCAGCGAGCCGATCTCCGGTCGGATCACCTTGCCGCCGCGCGAAGGCGACAAGGCACCGCGCTACGTGTTCAGCTTCGATCTTGGCAAGCGCAGGGTGCTGGAGGCGCGCGTGGCGCTGTCCACCGTCGATGAGGGCGGCGCGGTGAAGAATCTTGCCACTGCCAACGGTCGCGACTTCGCCACGATACGGCGCGATGCGGACCGCGCCTGGAACGATGTGCTCGGTCGCATCCGCATCAGTGCCGACGGGCGAGCCGGGCGCATATTCTATTCGGCGCTTTACCGCAGCATGATTCATCCCAGCCAGATAGCGGATATCGATGGGCGCGTGCGCGGCCCGCGCGGTGAGCTCATCGATGCGCCGGGCGGTGTCTACTATTCCACGCTGAGCCTTTGGGACACCTTCCGCGCCAGTCATCCGCTGTACTCGCTGATCGTGCCTGAGCGCGTGCCGGGCTTCGTCAATACATTGATCGCGCACCAACAGCAGATGGGCTATCTGCCGCTGTGGACGGCCTGGGGCCGGGAGACCCACACGATGATCGGCAATCCGGCGATGCCGGTGATCGCCGATGCCATCGCCAAGGGCTTCAAGGGCATCGATCGCGAAGCGGCCTTGCAGGCAATGCTGGCGACCAGCACCGCGGAGCGCCCCGATGCACCGCAGTGGGCACAGCGCAGTTGGCGCTTGCTGGATGAATACGGCTATCTGCCTTACGACAAGGCCGCGGGCGAGGCCGTGAGCAAGACCGCCGAATACGGCTATGGCGATGCCGCTTTGGCGCAGGTGGCGCGACTCATGGACCGCAAAGATCTCGCCGATCGTTTTCAGGCCCGCGCCGGCAACTGGCGCAACCTGTTCGACAGCAGCACCCAGACGCTGCGCGGCAAGGATAGCGCTGGTCGGTGGCGCGAACCCTTCGATCCGCTGGTTGCGACGTCGCCGATGAAAAACCCTGGCGACTACACCGAAGCCAACGCCTACCAATACACGGCCACGCCGGCATTGCATGATCCGGAAGGCTTTCGCGAGGTGCTCGGCGGACCCAAAAGCCTCGAAAAGTGGCTCGACGCGTTTTTCTCGCGCGAGATGCCCAACCCGGACAAGCATCTTGGACAGGAAGCTTTGATCGGCCAATACGCGCACGGCAACGAACCGAGCCATCACATTGCGTGGCTGTATGCATTCACCGATGCGCCGGAGAAAGGCCATGCGCGCGTGCGCGAGATCGTGCGGTGGTTTTATCGCGATACGCCCGACGGCATCGTCGGCAATGATGATGCGGGACAGATGAGCGCCTGGCTGGTGTTCGCGACGCTGGGTTTCTATCCGGCGCAACCGGGGCGTGGCGACTATGTGCTCGGCGTCCCGCTGGTCGACTCGGCGTCGCTGCGGATCGGCGACACGCAACTGCGCATTCGTCGCGACGCAACACTCGGCGCGACGCTCGATGGCCGGCAACTGTCGCGCAACGCAGTGCCACACGCGGCGCTGGCCGCCGGCGGCAACTTGCGGCTGGGGCCGAAGTGACCGGCGCGGCGCGGCGGTGGGACGAGTACATGGCGTTAGCGACTCGCACGGTCGACGGATCAACACCATCAAAAGTGCTCTGGCTCCGCGACCGTTGGTGGTCGTGGCTTGCTCGCTTGCGCTGTGTCTGGCGGCGATCCGCAGCGACAGTCCGAACTATCCGTTCATCGATCTCACGATCGTCGCCGACGCCGAGCCGACGATTTGACGTTCCGCTTCGCACGCGAGGGTAGCAGTGGGTCACTGCGCTATCCGCCGTTGGCGCGTGCGCCCGCTTCGGCGTAGCGCTGCGGTTTCGACAATCGCAACGTGATCCTCGATCTGGTGCCGGATCGATTCGCCAACGGCGATCCGGGCAATGACCGCGTGGATGGTTGAACCGCGATAGCCGGTGCGGAGTGGAGCACCAACGTATCGGGGGTCGCCCGCTGGCAGAACTGCTGGGTCGAGGGCGCAGCGGGCATGCCGAACATGATCGATTTTCTGATCAGCGAGACCCTGCGCGGTGCGCTCGCCGAATCTGAAGTCGGTTATGTCGGGATGCGTCGTTTGCAGGAGTCGATGGTCAACGATCACCTTTATGCCGTGCCGTTCATCGTGGCCGCTTTCTGCAACATGTTCCGCGCGCCGGCGTCGATGTTTATTTCCGCGACGATGGTGCGCAACGGCTGATGATTCTGATCTGCTCGGCCGCAACGAGCAGCCGCTCGAGCTCTCGCCGGCTGGCTTTGCCGAAGGCCTGCACGGCGCCACCTACGCGGGTGGCGCGCTAACCGGAGTGCCCGTCGCGCTCGGCGAAACGCTCGCCGTCCCGGCACATGCAGCATGGGTGCTCGATCTGTGTGCGCCCCCGCAAGCCTGCGAGGAGACACAGACAAACCGGGGCAAACAGAGCCACCATCTTGCGGGTGCCACCGTGGTCGATCGGGTGCTGCTGCGTAACCGTGTTCGAACTGAACCAGCCGTAGCCCGATGGATCTCTTCCAATAGCATGTCGACCTGTTGTGCGGCCGACCATTCGGGCTGCAAGGATTGTTGCCGGTGTTCCGGCGTCCGGGTCATGGATAAACCCCAACGCATACCCGAAGCGCTCTGGCTCGACTGGCGCCGACTGCTATCCGCTGGTAGTGCCAGAAACAGAAAACCCGCCGAACTGGCGGGTTTTCTGAGGCTTGCGGGACTTCCTGACACATCCTGCAACAGCGTGTTGGTGCCCAAGAGAGGACTCGAACCTCCACGGGTCGCCCCGCTAGTACCTGAAACTAGTGCGTCTACCAATTCCGCCACCTGGGCAGGTGTTCCCAGCGCCGCGATGGCCTGCTGGAAGGTCGCGCAGATTAGCCGTGGCACCCCACCTTGTCAATCTGAACGGCCCGTGCGCGGCGCTTGCACTACCATATCGCTTAGCAAACGCACTGGATTTCCATGAACAAACGCAATGGTCCACCGAAAAAGCCGGCAACGCCGGGAAAAGCAGCCCCGTGGCTGCCCGATTTGCCCTCGCGTGCAGAGCGCAAGAAGCCGGCCGGTGGACTGCCGCCGCCACCGCGGCCGGCCGCTGCCAGCAAGTCGGCAGCGCCCCGCGCGCAGCCCCGCGGTGGCCGCTCGAACGTACCGCGCCCGCAGCCTGCGGCAGCCAGCGCGCCGGCCCCGCGTCCGCAACCGCGCCCCGTCGCGCGCGGCGCAATCGAAGATCCCTTCGCAACCCGTGAGGCGCAGCGCTACGAGCAGCCGATCGCCAGCCGCGAAGCGATCATCAATTTCCTCGCCGAGCGTACCGAACTGCTGACCGCCGAGCGCATCGCGCAGGAGCTGCAGCTGACCGCGCCGGACCGCTTCGATGCGCTGACCAAACGCCTGTCGGCGATGGTGCGCGATGGTCAGCTGCTGGTGAACCGTCGTGGCGGCTATGGCGTGGCGCGCAAGCTCGATCTCATCGCCGGCGAGGTGATTGCCAACGCAGAAGGCTACGGCTTCTTGCGTCCCGACGACGGCCACGACGATCTGTTCCTGTCGCCCTCGCAAATGCGCCAGGTGCTGCACGGCGATCGCGTGCTGGCAAGCGTGGTCGGCCTCGACCGCCGCGGGCGCCGCGAAGGTGCGATCGTCGAGGTGCTCGAACGGCGCTCGCCGCGGTTGGTCGGTCGCTACCAGGACCAGGGTGGTTTCGGGCTGGTGATTCCCGACGAGCGGCGTATCCATATCGACGTGCTGATCCCGGCCGGCAAGCAGGGCGACGCGCGCAGCGGCCAGATCGTGGTGTGCGAGATCACCGAGCCGCCGACCAAGGAGCGGCCGCCGGTGGGCAAGGTGATCGCCGTGCTCGGCGAGCGCCTGAGCGCATCGATCGCGGTGCAGATGGCGATCGAGAGCCATGGGCTGCCCAACGATTGGCCGGCAGCGGCGCTGGCCGTTGCGGCGGCGGTGGAACCGGTGGTCACGGCAGCCGAGCGCGCTGGCCGCGAGGACCTGCGTACCCTGCCGCTAGTCACCATCGACGGCGAGGACGCGCGCGACTTCGACGACGCGGTGTATGCCGAGCCCCGCGGCAGCGGATTCCGCCTGGTGGTGGCGATCGCCGACGTCTCGCACTATGTGCGCGCCGGCAGCGCGCTCGACGAGGAGGCCTACAACCGCGCCACTTCGGTGTACTTCCCCGATTTCGTGGTGCCGATGCTGCCAGAGACCCTGTCCAACGGCATCTGTTCGCTGAACCCGAACGTCGAGCGCCTGTGCATGGTGTGCGACATGCTGATCGATCACGACGGCGAGGTCGGCAGCGCGAAGTTCTATCCGGCGGTGATGCGCTCGCACGCCCGCCTGACTTACACGCAGGTGTGGCAGGCGCTGGGCGAAAACGATACCGAGGCGCGCGCCAGCATCGGCGTGCTGATGCCGCATCTGAACAATCTGTACCAGCTGTACCAGCTGCTCGCGCGCCAGCGCGCCAAACGCGGCGCGATCGAATTCGACAGCCAGGAGTACCAGTTCAAGCTGGCACCGACCGGTGAGGTGCTGGCAATGGGTGCCTACGAGCGCAACGATGCGCATCGCCTGATCGAGGAGTGCATGATCGCGGCCAATGTGCAGGCCGCGCTGTACCTGCAGGCCAAGCACATGCCAGCGCCCTATCGCGTGCATGCGCCGCCGCCAGCACACAAGTACGACGATCTGCTCGGTTTCCTCAAGGAGTTCCAGCTGCGCCTGCCACCGCTCGATGAGCTCAAGCCGGGCGACTTCGCCGCGCTGATCCGCAAGGTGCGCAAGCGACCTGATTCCGCGCTGCTCGAATCGGTGTTGCTGCGCGCGCAGAGCATGGCGGTCTACCAGCCAAGCAACGAGGGTCATTTCGGGCTCGCGCTCGAGGCCTATGCGCACTTCACCTCGCCGATCCGCCGCTATCCCGACTTGTTGGTCCATCGGGCGATCCGACATGCGATCGGTGGTGGCAAGCCGGCGGGCTATCAGTATGGCGAGGTCGAGATGGAGACCCTCGCGGCGCATTGCTCCAAGTGCGAGCGTCGCGCCGACGACGCCGAACGCGATGTCGACGAGCGCTACAAGTGCGCGTGGATGGAAATGCACGTGGGCAGCGAGTTCGACGGCACCGTGTCCGGAGTCACCTCGTTCGGACTGTTCATCGAGCTGAAAGCCTCGCGCGTCAATGGCCTGGTCCACGTCACTCAGTTGCCCAACGACTACTACCACTTCGATGCGCGGCAGCAGCTGCTGACCGGCGAGAAGCGCGGCATGAAGTTCCGTCTCGGCGATTCGGTGCGGGTGCTGGTGCTGCGCGCCAGCCTCGAGGATCGCAAGATCGATTTCCGCCTCGTCGAGGCGCCGCGCGCGGCCAAGAGCGGCGCGCCGGAGACGGCTGCGGCGCCCGCAGCGGCAAACGATCAAGCCAGCAAGCGCGGCCCACGCAAGTCCAAGAGCGCCCGATGAAGCCAAGCGATCTGCTGATCGGCATCCACGCCGTCGAATCCGCGCTGCGCCACGACGCCTCCAGCATCGTCGAGGTGCTGGTCGAGCAGGGAGCGGGCAATCGACGGGTCAAGGAACTGGTCGATGCCGCGCGCGAAGCGGGCGTGGCGATACACACCCGCCCGCTGGATTTCCTCGACAAGGCGACCGGCGGCGCGCGCCACCAGGGCGTGATCGCGCGCTGGACGCCACCGGCGGAGCTGGCCGAATCCGACCTGCCGAAACTGGTCGAGGCAGCCGGAGCCGAAGCGCTCGTACTGATTCTCGATGGCGTGCAGGACCCGCACAATCTCGGTGCCTGCCTGCGCTCGGCGGAAGCCGCTGGCGTGACCGCGGTGGTAATGCCGCGCGACCGTGCGGTCGGCATCACACCCACCGTGCGGACCGCATCGGCCGGAGCCGCAGATCGGGTACCGGTGGTACGGGTCACCAATCTTGCGCGCAGCATCGAGGTGCTCAAGTCCGCCGGCGTATGGATCACCGGACTGGCGGGCGAGGGCAGCAGCAGCCTGTATGCCGTCGACCTCAAGGGGCCGGTCGGCCTGGCAGTCGGCGGCGAGAGCGACGGCCTGCGCCGGCTCACCCGCGACCTGTGCGATCACGTGGCGAAGATTCCGATGCGTGGCGACGTGGAAAGCCTCAACGTCTCGGTCGCCACCGGAATCGCATTGTTCGAGGTGTTGCGCCAGCGCGGTATTGCGTGACCATCCACTGGTCGGATCTGGTCGGTATGGCCGGCGTGATCCTGGTGCTGCTGGCCTATCTGCTGCTGCAGACCGAAAAGCTGGCCAGCACGGCCGCCTGGTACTCGCTGCTCAATCTGCTCGGCTCACTGGCCATCCTGGTTTCGCTGAGCCACGCATTCAACCTGTCCTCGCTGGTGATCCAGATCGCGTGGATCGCGATCAGCATCTACGGCCTGCGGCGCGCATGGCTGGCGCGCAGCGCGGAGTAGGCGAGCAGGTGGCGGCAATGTCGATGCGCGGGCAGTCGCGCTGCATCGTGCGTCAGAAGAACCGCACGATCCGCTGGCGTCGACCATCCGGAAGCACCAGGGTGGCAGTTCGGGGCGTGTCGAATTCGATCACCAGCGAGCCGACATTGCCATTGACCAGACGGTTGGGCTGATACGGCCCGGTCAGGGTCTGCCCGCCGGCGAATTCCAGCCAGCGCGAACTGAAATTGTTCAGTTGCGTATTCAATGCGCCTGCCCCGAGGTACCAGATGGGTTCGCCGGCCGCGTCATACATGTAGCCGGCGAGGAACACCTGGTCGTCCTGAATGTCGATCACATAGCCGCGACCGTTTTCTTCCGGCGCCCACCAGAAACCTGCCTCCGGTGCTCCGGTTCGCGGCGGCAGCAGTGCGCCATCCGGGCGCAACGAGGCGCGTTCCAGCAGCACCCAGCCTCCGGGCCAGTTGAGCACCATGCTGCGCTCGCTGGTAGCGATCGCCTCGATGGTTCCCAGACTCGTCACCGGCGCGGGCACCACATAGGGACCGGTGAGCGTTTGCCCGCCGCGTTGCGTATTCAGCGCCGATTGCAGGCGCGCTTGCACCAGCGTGCCAGCGGCCAGCGACCAGGTCGCGCGTCCGTTCGTCGCGTAGTAATAGGCGCTGATGGCGAGCACATCGCCGTTGGTCTCGATCACGAAACCGCGCCCGGACTCGAACGGATTCCAGTACGCGCCGGACTGCGGCCGCACGGCCACCGGGCGCACGTTGACCGCTTCGAAAAAGCGCTGCAGGCCGGCGATATCGTTCGCGGTAAGATTGTTGCGCAGGAAGCGCATGGAACTGACCGAATTGATCGCATCGGAAACACCGGTCGGCGTCAGCGCGGCGCGGCGAAAGTTATCCGCGGTGGGATTGACGCCATGGCAGTTCGTGCAGATGCTGCCGAACAGGCGCTGGCCGGTCAGGGCATCGGCCTGTGCCCAACACGGCGTGCCAATGGCGGACGCCAACGACAGGGCGAAAAGAAACAGGCCGGACAACTGGTTGTGGCTTCGCATACTGCGCATTCCTTGTGACCGGTGGGCTGATGGGACTACGCGCCTAAGCCGACGGCAGCGCGTTCATCCACGCGTCGTCCGAGCCCTCGTTGACCCCCTCGAACAGGAAGGTCGACAGGTAGCGCTCGCCGGTATCGGGCAACACGGTAAGGATCACATCTCCATGTTGCGCTTTTTGTTGCGCCAGATGAACGGCCGCCGCAAACGCACCGCCGGAGGAAATCCCGCAGAAGATGCCCTCCTTCTCGGCCAGGGCGCGGGCGGTATCGCGCGATTCCTCGTCGGTGACCGGGATGTTCAGATCGAAGACCTCGCGATCCAGAACCGCTGGAATGAAGTTCGGGGTCCACCCCTGGATCTTGTGCGGGCTCCACTCCTTGCCCGCCAGCAGCGCCGCACCTGCGGGCTCGGTGGTCGCGATCTTGATTTCGGGTCGCGCCAACTTGAGCATCTGCCCGGCACCCGTCATCGTCCCGCCGGTACCCCACCCGGCCACGAACCAGTCCAGTCGGCGACCGGCGAAGTCGAGCAGGATCTCGGGTCCGGTGGTGCTCCGGTGGTAGGCGGGATTGGCCGGATTGTCGAACTGCTGCGCCAGAAACGCGCCGTGCTTGTGCGCGAAAGCCTCGGCCCGCTGGACCATCCCGGTTCCGCGCTCGGCGGCCGGCGTGAGAATCACCTTGGCCCCGAGCGCGCGCATGATCTTGCGGCGTTCGATCGAGAAAGTCTCGACCATGAACGAGACGAAGGGATAGCCCTTCGCCGCGCAGACCATCGCCAGCGCGATGCCGGTGTTGCCCGAGGTCGCCTCCACCACCATCTGTCCCGGTTTGATCGTGCCACGCGCTTCGGCATCGAGGATGATGCCGAGCGCGAGGCGGTCCTTGACCGACGACATGGGGTTGAACGCCTCGAGCTTGACGTACATCTCGATGCCGGGCGGTGCCAGCCGGTTGATGCGCACGATGGGAGTGCGGCCGATGGTGTCGAGGATCGAGTCGTGGATCATGAGGTTTGTCTCCGGACGTGCTTCAGAGTATGACGAAGAATTTCGTTGGTTGCGGTGCGTTCGTTGGCTGATGCTGTTCAACAGCCGAGCTGTTCTTCATCTGCGCTGGAAACCGCTGCGTTCCCGGCCGAGGGAGCCCCGGAATTCACCGCCATGAAACACGGGCACCCCGGCGGGAGGTTGCGAGAACTCAACCCCCGCCACCGTCAGGCGCAACCACCACCCCCAAGGTCTTCACCAAGAACGCATACTCATCCGCTCGCTCCTCGATGATCTTGCTGGTCGGCTTGCCCGCACCGTGACCCGCGCGCGTCTCGATCCGGATCAGCATCGGCCTGTCGCCCGCATACGCGGCCTGCAGCGCCGCGGCAAACTTGAAACTGTGCGCGGGAAACACGCGATCGTCGCGGTCGGCGGTGGTGATCAGGGTTGGCGGGTACTCGACACCGGGGCGGACGTTGTGCAGCGGCGAGTAGGCATACAGTGCCTTGAACTCGTCGGCATTCTTCACCGAACCGTAGTCGGACTCCCACGCCCAGCCGATGGTGAACTCGCGGAAACGCAGCATGTCGAGCACGCCGACCGCAGGCAGCGCGGCGCCGAACAGTTCTGGACGCTGCAACATCGTGGCGGCAACCAGCAGGCCGCCATTGGAGCGCCCGCTGATGGCGAGCTTCGGCGCGCTGGTCCATTTCTCGGCGATCAGGTATTCGGCGGCGGCCGCAAAATCGTCGAACACGTTTTGCTTTTGCGTGCGGGTGCCGGCCAGATGCCAGGCGCGGCCGTATTCGCCGCCACCGCGCAGGTTCGCCGCCGCGTACACGCCGCCCATTTCCAGCCACGCGATGGTGGATGCATTGAACGTCGGCGTGACCGGAATGTTGAAGCCGCCATAGCCGTAGAGGATTGTGGGATTGCTGCCATCGCGCGGCGCGCCGCGTTTTGCGGTGATGAACAGCGGAATGCGGGTGCCGTCCTTGCTGGTGTAGAACACCTGCCGGGTCTCGAATCGATCGGCATCGAAGGCGGTCTTCGGCGCGCGGAACAACGTCACCGCACCTCGCTTGGCGTCGTAGTGGTAGATCGTGCCGGGCGTGGTGAAGCTCGAATAGCTGAAGAACGTCTCGCTCGACTTGGCGCTGCCGTCGATGCCGCACGCGGTAACGAGTCCCGCCACCGGGATCTCGCGTAGGCGCTTGCCCTTGAGGTCGTACACCTCGACCTGGCTGCGCGCATCGCGCAGGCGTTGCACGATCAGCTGCCGATTGACCACATTGGCAGCCTGCAGGGTGGACTCACCTTCCGGCACCACCTCGCGCCATTGCGACTTTTCCGGTTTGGCCGGATCGATCGCCACGATCCGCGAACGCTCGGCACCATCATCGGTGCGCACGAAGAAGCGATTGTCGGCAGCGCCGACAAAATCGTAGGTGGCCTCGAACGTCGAGACCAGTTCCTGCATCGGCGCATCGGACTTGCGCAGATCCTTCGCGAACAGCAGGTTGCGCTCGTCGGTGCCTTGGGTCACCGTGACCACCAGAAAAGCATCGTCGTCGCTGACTTCGGCGCGGAATCCCCAGTCGGGCTGGTCGCGGCGTTCGTAGACCAGTGCGTCCTGATCCTGCGTGGTGCCGACCTGGTGGAAGTACAGCTTCTGGAACTTGTTGACCGCCTTGAGCGCGTTCTCGCCCTCGGGTGCGTCGTAGCGGCTGTAGTAGAAGCCGCTGCCATCGCCGCGCCACGCGATCGTGGTGAACTTGGCCCACTGGATTTCATCGGCGAGATCGCTACCGCCATCGACATCGCGCAGTTTGATCGTGCGCCAGTCCGAGCCGCCGTCGGACAGCGAATACGCGATCCGCTTGCCGTCGTCGCTGACCTGCCATTCGGACAGCGCGATGGTGCCGTCGGGCGACAGCGTATTGGGATCGATCAGCAAGGTGGGCTTGCCCTTCAAGCCGTCCTGCCAGTACACCGGGGCCTGGTTCTGCAGCCCGTCGTTGCGGGTATAGAAATAGCGCGTGCCGCGCACCACGGGCACGCCATAGCGCTCGTAGTTCCAGACTTCCGACAGCCTTGCCTTGATCCGCTCTCGACCCGGCGCATCGGCGATGAAGCGCTGGGTGAGCGCATTCTCAGCGTCGATCCAGGTCGCAAGCTCCGGCGCGTCGAGATCCTCCATCCAGCGATAGGGATCGAACACCCGCGTGTCGAAGTAGTCGTCGACCTGATCGACCGCACGCGTAACCGGATAGTCGAAGGCGCGTGCCGGGGCGGCCGCGGCAGGTGCCGCAACCGGTGCTGCGGCCGGTGGTGGCGCCGATGGCGCGCAGGCAGCCAGCAGGATGGCCAAGGGCAGGGCGTGCAGCAGTCGGCTCATGCGATTCTCCGGTATGCGAGATCGCCACCATGCCGCAGCGCGCTGCTTTTGGAAAGTGGACGGCCGCAGCGCCGTCGCTGGCCCGCTCGCCGCTTAGCCCTCGATGGTGCCGGGCCCTTTGCCGAAGGCCTTCTCGTACTTGCCTTTGCCGACCTTGCGGTATTGCGTGAACCCGTGTTTGCCGGCGTGTTTTTCGCTAAGCCGATGCGCGCCACCGGCGACTACGGCCGCGGCCGAGATTACCCGGTGGCAGGGCTGCCCGCAGTCCGGGCAGGCCAGCAGTTCAGGTGCCGACAGCGAGCGCAGCAACTCGAAGCGTCCAGCGCAGCGGGCGCACGCGCCGCCATCGGGCACGTATTCGTAGATCGGCATCTCACGCGCTCAACGGCAGCGCGCTGGCGCCGCCCCAGGCATCGCTCATCGACTTCCAGCGATTGACGATGCGGCAGAACAGCTGTGCGGTGCGCTCTGCATCGTAGACCGCCGAGTGCGCCTCGTCGGCGTTCCATTCCATGCCGGCGGCGATCACCGCACGCGACAGCACGGTTTGGCCGAACGCCAAGCCCGCCAGCGACACCGTATCGAAGGCGCTGAATGGATGGAATGGACTGCGTTTGTGGCCGGTGCGACGAATCGCTGCGTTGATGAATCCCAGATCGAAGGCGGCGTTGTGGCCGACCAGGATCGCGCGCTGACATTCGGTTTCGCGCATCAACTTGCGGATCGGCTGGAAGATCAGGTCCAGTGCTTCGCGTTCCTCGCGCGCATCGCGGAACGGATGGGTGGGATCGATGCCGGTGATTTCCAATGCGCGTGGGTCGATGTTGGAGCCCGGAAAGGGCACCACGTGGGTCGACACCGGCGGGCCGGGATACACCAGTCCCTCGGCGTTCATCAGCACCGGCACGGCGCCGATCTCCAGCAGGGCGTCGCGTTCAGCGTCGAATCCACCGGTTTCGACATCGACCACCACAGGCAGGAAGCCGCGAAAACGGTCGACCATTCGCGGCATGTTGGCGGCTGCATTCATGCGTGCAGGATAGCCGATGGCCAACGCCCGCGGCCATGCGGGCGCGAATTCAGCGCTTGGTGCGGACTGCGAGCACACCCAGAATCGCTGCCAGCGCCAGCAGTGCGGCGCCGATTGCCGGGACCAACATCAGGAACGGCAGTCCGAGCACAGCCGCTGCCAGTGCCCAGGCGGCCAGGTCGAGCACAGCCACGCGCTCATTGGAAGGAATCGCCGCGCGGGCCAACCAGTGGTCGAGGCTCAGGCGGCCCGCGCCGCTGAAGATCAGCGGCAGCAGCATCACGCTGAACAGCAGCGGCAGCTTGTAGTTGCCGAAACCCTTGTCGCTGATCGCATAGCCCTTCAACAGGTCGGCCCACATCGACACCATGTCGGGCCAGTGCACGGCGGCAGTGGCCACGAAGGTCAGGAACAGCAGCGAGAAGGCCACCATGCGAGTGCCCAGACCCAGCCACAGCAGCACCGCACCGATCAGTTCGAACCAGGTGGCGATGAACCAGCTCAGCGATGCCGGCACCACGTTGAACGGAAACGGAAACTGATCCTGGATGTCGCCGAACCAGTTGCTGCCGTTGAGCTTCTCCAGCCCCGACTCCCAGAACTCCCAGCCCATGATCAGGCGCAGGATCAGCGCCGGTAGCGCCTCGCCGGCGCCCTGCAGGCGTGCCGTCGCCCACGCCCATCCACGCAGCGGGGCTGCCATCGCTTGACTCACCATCACGGTCTCCTGTCGATCAGTCGACGCGCGTGCCGAGGATGACGTCGCGCGCTCGGAATGCGCGCAGGATGTCGGCACCAGCCGCCAGCGCTGCATCGCGAACCGTCGCGTCCATCGGCGCGACGATTCCATCCAGCGCCTGTAGACCCGTGGCGAGCGGGTTTTCTTTCATGCTCTCGAGCAGTTTCAGCGACAGCGCGTTGACGGCCATGAAGGCGACTTCGTCGCGGCGGTTGCGCGCGACGATCAGGAAGGTCGGCTCTGCCGGCGCTTCCGACGGCTGGAAGTCCGCGCGGATGCGGTGCACGGGAAAGCGGTAGGCCAGCGGCCAGGCCAGCGGCGAGAGCACGGGTATGCCGACCACCACATCGCCATCCGGATCGTGCGCCAACGCCTCGATATCGCCCTCGTCGAGCGACACCGCCAGTTCCACCCATTCGTAGTGCGCCAGTTCCGCCAGGAACGCGGGATCGTCGCTGCCGTGTTCGGCGCGCAGTTCCAGGAAGCGATGGAACTCGCGGCCGATCTCGGTGAACAGTGGCGTGTGGCTTTGGTACTCGGCGAGGAAAGCACGCACCAACGCGCGCCAGCGCGTGTCGTCGGTGAGCTTGCGGATCACCGGGAAGTTGCCGGCCAGCAGGCCTTCGATATTGTTGTAGAACAGCTCGCGATAGATCGCGACACGGCGATCCTCCAGGCCTGCGGGCGCTGACACATGCGCCGGATCGCGCAGATGCGCGGCGAATGCGTACTGCAAGGTCTGGAAGCGCGGTTGAGTGGGCATGCAGCGTTGCTGCTAGCCGGCGTGCGCGACAGCGCTGCCGATCGTGGCCGCCTGCTGCAGGGCGCGCACTTGCGAAAGCTCGTCGTAAAGCTCGCCCACCGGCGGGAAGTTGAAATCGCGTTCGAGCAAGGTGGGCACGGGTCCGACATGCGCGTAAGCCTGTGCGAGCAGGTTGAACACCGGATCGATGACCGGCGCGCCGTGCGTATCGACCAGCAGGTCGGGCGCTTCGTTGTAGTGGCCTGCTACATGGCAGTACAGCACGCGCCCGGCAGGCAGGCCGCGCAGGAATGCCAAGGCGTCGTACCGATGGTTGATGCTGTTGACGTGGATGTTGTTGACGTCGAGCAGCAGGTCGCAGTCGGCTTCGGCCAGCACCGCGTTGATGAACTCGAGCTCGCTCAACTCGCTGTCGAGCGGCGTGTAGTACGAGACGTTTTCGATTGCGATCCGGCGGCCGAGGATCTCCTGGGTGCGGCGGATGCGCGCCGCGCAGTGCTGCACCGCCTCGGCAGTAAACGGAATCGGCATCAGGTCGTACAGGTGCGCGTCGTCGGAGCACGCCGACAGGTGTTCGGTATAGATCGCGATACCGTGCAGGTCGAGGAACCGGCGCACGCGCTGCAGGAAGGTCTCGTCCAGCGGCGAGGGACCGCCCAGCGACAGCGACAGGCCGTGGCAGACGAAAGGATTCGATTCGGTCAGTGCGCGCAGCCGCTTGCCAAGCCGGCCGCCGACACCGATCCAGTTTTCCGGGGCGATCTCGAAGAAGTCGACTGCGCCCTTGGGAGCAGTCTCCAGCGGGCCCAGAAGGGCCCGCCGGAGACCGAGGCCGGCACCCGATGGCGGTGTGATGCGCATCATCGTGCCGGCGCTTTCGTCAAGCTCAGATCGCGCCGCCGCAGGACTTTTCCTTGGCCTTGTCGCCGCCGCAGGAACCTTCCTTCGCCTTGTCGCCGCCGCAGGAACCTTCCTTGGCCTTGTCGCCGCCGCAGGAGCCTTCTTTCGCCTTGTCGCCACCACACGAACCTTCCTTGGCTTTGTCGCCGCCGCAGGAACCTTCTTTCGCCTTGTCGGCGGCAGGGGTGCCTTCGGTGGCCTTGTCGCTGCCGCACTTGCCTTCGCCGCACTTGCCTTCCGGCTTGGCGGTGTCGGCCACCATGTAGCCCTGACCCAGATCGGTCAGCTGGAACGTGTTGCCGGCCTGGGCCACGGCCACCGAGCCGAGCAGTGCCGCGCCGATGGCGAGGGTGAGACGGGTGCTCATTTTGTTCGACATGTCGATCTCCACGGTTGGTATTGCGGGTCGGACGGACCCTCGCCGGCGGCGGGGGTGCCTACGCTACGGCCGACGCAGCGCAGCATTCAAGCGCCCCGGCCTCACGATCCAAGGCTTATGACCGCCGCAGTGCAGGATTTCTTTCAGCACTGCAGCGACCCTGCCCGGATCCCCATACTACGCAACCATGAAGACAGCGGATGCAGGCGCATGCCCGCCGTCTCAGAATGCCAGCTGGGCGCGAAACGTCAGGATGCGCGGGTCGTCGGCAACCACGCCACGCTTGCTGTCGACCTTGATCCAGTTGGCCATCAGGCGGATATCGCGGCTGATCCACCACGTGACTCCCGCCGAGAGGTTGGTCTGCCTGCCGCCGCGCACGCTGCCGTCGTCGAGATCGAGCTCGCTCAGACGCAGCCCCAACTCGATCGCCGGCGTGCCGGCTGCGACGTTCGGCGCGTCGATGACACCCTGCTTGTAGCCGCGCTGCTGGCCAAACGGCAGCCACGCAGTCTGCACGTACCAACCATTGCCGTCGAAGTCGCCGGCATTGCGTGAGAATCGGCCGGCCAGCGCTTCGGACTGCAGCAGCCAGGGGCCGCGAACCCATGCGAACTCGATCCCGGCGCGATCGACGGTGTCGACGCCGCTGAGAGTGCCTGAATCGACCAGTCGACGCGTGGCCAGCGCGGCCTCCGGTCGCGCGGAAAACCGCGCGCTGCGCGAATCGGGCGATTCATGCGCCACGGAGGCGCCCACATGCAGGAAACCGGACTCATCGCGCAGCAGCAAGCCGCTGCCACGCACACCGAAACCATGGCCTGCGTTCAAGCCCTGCAGGTTCTTTCCGAACAGCGTGCCGGTGATCGCCCACTGGCTGCCGGTCCATGCGTATTCGGCGCCGATGCGGCGGCCGATGGCAAACGCCGATGGCGCTGCCTGCTCCATGAACAGCGTGACCTTGTCCGAGGTCAGTTCGTCCAGATACAGCGGCTGCTTGAACTGTCCGAACCGCAGCGAATGCGCGGGTGCCACTTGCCAGCGAAGGAATGCGTCGGTCCACAGGTTCGCCGACATGTCGTATTCAATTTTGGCCTCGATGCCGCTGGTCGACTTGGCGCTCAAGCTCAGTCGCGCGCGACGAAACCCGGAGTCGTCGGCGAACACAAATCGATCGTTGTCGAAACGCGCCCAGTCGAACTGCAGGTTGCCGCCACCGGCCACCGACCAGTCGTTATCGGCGTGTGCGGCAGCGCTGCAGAGCAGCAGGCAAACGGCAATCGGCGAGATTCTTGCGACACGGGTCATGGGTCATCACACAGGCAGGGCGAGTGCCCAATGTTTCCACAAAATGACAGTCACGTTACGATTGCAAGGCAAGTTCGCCCAGCATCGGCATTGCATGAACTGCCGTCCGTCGGCACCCCGGCGGTGCCGCGCGACGCGATGCCAGATGTCCCAAAGCATTGAATACATTAAGAAATGATTGGGTATCCTGAGCTTGCCGCACGCTGTCACAATGCTGCAATCTTGCGGTCACATAATCAGGTTCGCAACATCCGTGATGACTCTGGAGCTCAGCATGACCACCTTGATTCGAAGCGCCCTCGCGGCGTCGACCGCCGCTGCCATGTTGCTGCTGTCGGCATGCGGAGGCAAGGAACCAGCCCCTGCGAGCGATACCGGTGTTGCACCGGCAAGCGCATCCGGTCTGATCCAGATCGACGGCTCGAGCACGGTGTACCCGATCACCGAAGCGGTCGCCGAGGAGTTCCAGGGCGCCAACCAGGGCAAGATCAAGGTCACGGTTGGCGTTTCCGGCACCGGCGGCGGCTTCAAGAAATTCTGTCGCGGCGAGCTGGACATCGCCAATGCCTCGCGCCCGATCCAGAAAGAGGAAATGGCAGCGTGCGCCGCCGCCGGTGTGCGCTACTTCGAAATTCCGATCGCCTACGATGCGCTGACCGTCGTTGTGCACCCGCAAAATCCGCTCAGCAGCATCTCGATCGCCGACCTGCGCACCATGTGGGCGCCGGAGGCGCAGGGCACGATCATGCGCTGGAACCAGGTCAATCCTGCGTTCCCGGATGCCGAGCTCAAGCTGTACGGCGCAGGCTCCGACTCCGGCACGTTCGACTATTTCACCGAAGCGGTGGTCGGCAAGGCCAAGTCCAGTCGCGGCGACTTCACCGCCTCGGAAGACGACAACACGCTGGTGCAGGGCGTCTCGCAGGACGTCAATTCGATCGGCTACTTCGGTTTTGCGTATTACTTCGAGAATCGCGACAAGCTCAAGGCGCTGGCGATCCAGGCCACCCCCGATTCCGCCCCGGTGCTGCCCACGCCCGAGACCGTGATCGATGGCACCTACATGCCGCTGGCGCGGCCGCTGTTCGTCTACGTCAGCGACAAGGCGTGGGCGCGGCCGGAGATCAAGAATCTGCTGAACTTCTACCTCGACAATGCGCAAGGCCTGGTCGGTGAAGTCGGCTTCGTGCCGCTGCCGCAGAACGCCTACACGGTCGTGCGCAAGCACCTTGAAGACGGCAAGATGGGCACCGTGTTCGGCGGCGAGCCGGCCACGGCGATCACCATCGAAGAACTGCTCAAGCGCGAAGCGGCGCTGTAACGAAAGCCGGGCAAGATCGACGGCGTCGCCCATTGCGGGCGGCGCCGTTCGCATGAAGGGGACAGGTGTGGCGAGCATTCCGCAAGACATCAACGGATCGGTCGGGGCCGGCCGGCTCGCCTACAACAGCCGGCGCCACACCAACGAGCGCATCATCGAATGGTTGCTGATGGCCGCAGCGCTGGTCGCGGTGGCCACCACGCTCGGTATCGTGTTCATCCTGGTCAAGGAATCGCTGAGTTTCTTTGCGGTCGTGCCGCTGTGGGATTTCCTCACCGACGATCAGTGGACGCCGCTGTTTTCCGATCCGCATTTCGGCATCGTGGTGCTGCTGTCGGGCACCCTGACCAGTTCGCTCATCGCATTGCTGGTCGCCATCCCGCTGGGCACGGTAATCGCGATCTACCTGTCCGAGTTCGCCAGCGAGCGGGTGCGCGAGATCTGGAAGCCGGTGCTGGAACTGCTCGCCGGCATCCCGACCATTATCTACGGCTACTTCGCGCTGTTTTTCCTGACTCCGATCCTGCAGCAATTCATCCCCGGATTGCCCGGCTTCAACCTGCTCTCGGCGGGCCTGGTGATGGGCATCATGATCGTGCCCTACATCAGCTCGATCAGCGAGGATGCGATGCGCGCGGTGCCGATGGCGCTGCGCGAGGGTTCCTATGCGATGGGTGCGACCCGCCTGCAGACCGCGCTGCGCGTGGTGGTGCCGGCGGCGTTCTCCGGCATCGCGGCCGCCTATATCCTCGGCATCTCGCGCGCGGTGGGCGAGACCATGATCGTGGCGGTCGCGGCCGGCATGCAGCCGAACCTGACCATGAACCCGACCGAACCGGCAGCGACCATCACCGCGTACATCGTGCAGGTGGCCAAGGGCGACTTGCCGCATGGCAGCGTCGGCTACCAGACCATCTTCGCCGCCGGCCTTACCCTGTTCCTGGTGACCCTGGTGTTCAACCTCGCCGGGTTCTGGCTCAAGCGCCGCTTCCGCGAGGTCTACTGACGTGAACAGCACAGCAACCCGCGATCTGCTCCAGGTGCGCAGCATGATCGCGGCGCACAAGCGACGCGATCTTGCATTCGCGGTACTAGGCTTTGCCGCATTGACCCTGTGCTTCGTGACCTTCGTGGCGCTGTTCGTCGACATGCTGGTCGACGGCTCGTCGCGACTGACCGCCGACTTCTTCACCAGCTTCGCGTCGCGCCGCGCCGGCCAGGCCGGGATCCTCGCGGCATGGGTGGGAACCTTCCTGCTGATGCTGGTCACCGCCGCCGTGGCAGTGCCGATCGGTGTCGCCTCGGGGCTGTATCTGGAAGAGTACGCGCCGCGCAATCGCTTCACCGCGATCATCGAGATCAACATCAACAATCTCGCCGGAGTGCCGTCGATCGTCTACGGGCTGCTGGCGTTGGGCATGTTCGTGCATACCTTCGGGCTCGGCGCCTCGGTGCTGACCGCCGGCATGACGCTGGGCCTTTTGATCCTGCCGATCGTGATCGTGGCCACCCGCGAATCGATCCGCGCGGTGCCTGGCATGATCCGCGAGGCAGCCTACGCCCTGGGTGCGACCCGCTGGCAGATGGTGCGCCACCATGTACTGCCGTATTCGCTGCCCGGCATCCTGACCGGCGTGATCATCGGCCTGTCGCGTGCGATCGGCGAAACCGCGCCGATCGTCACCATCGGCGCTGTCACCTTCATCGCCTTCCTGCCGCCCGCACCGATTGTTGCCACGCCGCCGTTCGTGTCGTTCGAATGGCTGCTGTCGCCGTTCACTGCAATGCCGATCCAGATCTTCAACTGGACCTCGCGGCCGGAGGTGGCGTTCCAGCAGAACGCCTCCGCTGCAGCGCTGGTGCTGGTCGGCATGACCCTGCTCATGAATGCGATCGCGATCTGGCTTCGCTATCGCCTACGACGCAACCTCAAGTGGTGAATCATGGCTAGCAAAGCACCCAAACCCGACCTCGCAACGCTGCAGAAGAAGGCCGAGGCGCGCGCGCTGAACTTCTTCTACGGCCAGAAGCAGGCTCTGAAGAACATCACGCTGCCGGTGTTCGACCGTCGCGTCACCGCGCTGATCGGACCCTCCGGCTGCGGCAAAAGCACCTTCCTGCGCTGCTTCAACCGCATGCACGATCTGTATCCGGGCAATCGCTACGAGGGCGAGATCCGCTTCTTTCCGGACGACCTGAACCTGCTCGGCGCCGACGTCGACCCGATCGAAGTGCGCATGCGTCTGGCGATGGTGTTCCAGAAGCCCAATCCGTTTCCGAAATCGATTTTCGAGAACGTCGCTTACGGTCTGCGCATCCGCGGCGTCAAGCAGCGCTCATTGCTGATGGACAAGGTCGAGGAAGCGCTCAGCAGTGCGGCCCTGTGGAACGAGGTCAAGGACCGCCTCGACGAGCAGGCCAACAACCTGTCCGGCGGCCAGCAGCAGCGCCTGTGCATCGCGCGTGCGTTGGCGTCCGAGCCCGAGATGCTGCTGTTCGACGAGCCCACCTCGGCACTCGACCCGATCGCCACGGCCAGCATCGAAGAGCTGATCCACCAGCTCAAGGACAAGGTCACCATCCTGATCGTGACCCACAACATGCAGCAGGCGGCTCGCGTATCGGATTTCACCGCCTACATGTACCTTGGTGACCTGATCGAGTTCGGCTGGACGGACGACGTATTCTTCCGCCCGACCAACAAGCAGACCGAGGACTACATCACCGGACGCTTCGGTTGAACCGCCACGGAGCCCAGACCATGAACACCAGTGAACACATCAGCAAACAGTACGACGCCGATCTGGCCGCGCTGCGTTCGCGCGTGGTCGAGATGGGCGGCGTGGTCGAGGAGCAGTTCCGTTTTGCGGTCGATGCGCTGAGCAGCGGCCGCAGCGATCTTGCCGAACAGGTAGTGGCCAACGACCGCCGCGTCAACGAGTTCGAAGTCGAGATCGACCACGATTGTGCGTACCTGATCGCCAAGCGGCAGCCGACCGCCAGCGACCTGCGCATGGTGCTCGGCGTGAGCAAGATGGTCACCGACCTCGAGCGGATCGGCGACAAGGCGCGCAAGATCGCGCGGCTGTCGGCGGCGATCCGTTCCAGCGGCGTGCCCGACGCGCGCTGGCTGGAAGAAACCCACCGCGTCGCCGACCTTGCCCGCGGCCTGTTGCGCGATGCGCTCAACGCCTTCGTGCGCGGCGAGCTCGACGAAGCGATCGCGGTGATCCGCGCAGCACAGGGCATCGGTCGCCTGGTCAACGCGATCTCCGGCGAGCTGATCCGACAGATCACCCAGAATCCCAGCCAGGTCGCGGTGCTGCTCGACATGATGGCCGTGACCAAAGCAGTGGATCGCGTGGCCGACCATGCAGCCAACCTCGCCGAGCACTTGATCTACATCATCAAGGGCACCGACGTACGCCACGCTACCCTCGATCAGATCGAGCGTGAGACGCTGCAGCGCTAAGCGGACGTCTCAGCGGCGAGCCCGGGTTCCGATGACGAGCGCCGCAAGCGCCAGCAGGGCAGCCAGCGCGAGCGACGACCATCGCGAAAGCGCCGGAATCTCGCTGGGTCCCGAAGAACCATTGGCGAAGCGCAGCTCCCGCACGTAGGTGTGGTTGCCCGTGAAGATGCCCGGTACTGCATCATCGGCGAGATTGGTGCTTCGAGAATGGAACGCGATAAAGCGCCCATCGGTGGACAAGTTCGGACTCAAACTGAGGATCGGGTCCGATACCGGCGGAAACGGCCCGATGTAGTCGACAAGGCTCGCGCCGAAGTCGCCTGGCACACCGAGACTGCTGGAGGACACCAGGGCCAGGACATTTCGGGCGCGGTCCAGCACGTAGGCTTGCGGCTGCGAGGAAGCCACCTGACCGGGGAAGTTGCCGCAGTTGGTCGCGAACGCGAGAAATCGGCCGTCGCCGGAGATCGCCGGCGACCCGACGCCCTGGAAGGCGCCGCAGATCGGCGGCATACCGCTGGGTAGCCGCGCGCCAAGTTCCGTTCGACCTTCGTCGATGAAACGCAGCAGCACGACGGGGTGATTTTCAGGCAGCAGCGGATGCGAGTATGCCGTGCCGGTGAGGGTGCTGATGGCAGCGATGCGGCCATCGGCGCTTAGTGCAACCGTACCCCAGACCTTGTTGGACGGACGGCCGTCGGGTCGAGGCAGGAGAAGGGACCATTGCCCGCTGTCGAGGTCGACGATGGCAGGCTGGAAGCGACAGATGAAGTCCGCCGTGCATGCCCCGGGGCTCCCCGCAACATCCACTGGAGCAGCGAGCCACCGCCCATTGGCTGAAATCGTCGCTCGTGCAGAAAGTGCCGTGAGCCCTGGAACCTCAATGATCCGCCGCGTGCCTTTGCGCAATTCCTGGATTGCTATTCGAATGCCGCCGCCGGCGTTGGCGGGGCCGGTCAGGAATACGGCGCGATCTCCCCGGTCATCGAGCGACGGCTGGATACCACCGGTATCGCCGGCAAAACCCTCTTGGATAAGGCGGATCGTTCTCGGCGTCTGGCCGCGGTCGACGATGAATGATCGAGTCTGCCTGAGGGTGGTACCTGGGACGAGATTTACTGCGAACGAGCTGAAGACCACGAACCGACCGTCGTCCGAAACGTCACCGACGTCGTCGAGGGTCAGCCACGGTACCCTGTCGTACCTCGCCGGCTCACCCGCCGCATTGCGGCTGATCAGTTCCGTGGTGCCCAACTGCCGATCCCGCAGGTACCACTGCACCTGCGGGAATTGGATGCCCTGCTGGCCTTCCAGTACGTCGTCATTACTCACGAAGAGCACGAAACGACCGTTGGCGGAAATGATGGCCTGATCGCCGTAAGCGCGTTCGCCCGCCGAGTTGCGGGTGATGCGCTCGATCACGCCGAGATTGGGGTCGGCCGACGCGAAAAGGCCGCTCCACGCGAACAGTAGCCCGACCGCAATACAGGACCGCGCGCGTGCTCGCACCGTTTTCGGACCGGGCCGACCAACGCCCGCCAACGCATCTCGCCCGCCCATCGGCGATCGCATCAGGGTGCCAGCGGGTCGTAGCCTGACGGCTGAATTCCTGCGATCGGGTACTCCTGCAGGTCGGTCAGGCCGTCGCCGTCGGAGTCCGCTTTGTGCTCGACGGTGCCGATGACCAACTCGAAGGAGTCAGGAAGTCCATCGTTGTCCATGTCTGCGTAGGAGCCGCCTGCGGTCCCATAGGTCACGCCAGAGTAGACGTAGCCAAGCAGGGTGCGTCCGGAGGTGTAGGTTGCGTACGCTGCCAGCGCTTCCTCAGACGCCAGCACCAATGCGAAGGCTTTGTCCGCGCTGCTGTACTTTCGATACAACGCTTCTGCACCGGGACGTTGCGCGGCTGGCGTGCTTGCAGCGAAAAGATATCCCTCGACGGTGTCGTAGTAGTAGCCCTGAGTCGAGGTGGATTCGGCCGCTGAGCAACTCGAAGGGCCGGCGGTAGCGACATTCCGGTCGGCGTCGCTGACGACGTAGTAGTGCTTTCGCACTTGATTGCACTTCATGCTCAGCCGGTACAGCGGCACCAGTGCGCCCGCTTGTGCGCTAAACGGATTGAATGGCGTGGCGAATAGCCACGCCGATGTCGACGGAATGCGTGCGGCGGATTTGTATGGCGCCGGCAACGAATAGACTGACGATGGCAGTTCGGCACCGATTCCAAGGCTGCTGCTGCGGATGTAGTCGACGAATCGCGTAACGCCAAAGTCGTTCTCCGTCGATGGTGGAAGCAATTGCGCCAGCGACTGCGGACCGTTCTCGTCCGTGCTGGTGACCGCCGACGGCAGGGCCGGATCGGCAGATTGGTACAATCTCCCTTCGATTGCCGCCATCACGACCTGAGGGCTAGTGCTGTAAAGCCATGCACGAGCGCCAGCACCGGCCGCGGCCAAGTCCACATCATTGCTGGTAAGCGCAAACAGCGGGATCAGTCGGTTGCGGGCTTGCAGCGTCGCGACAGTACCGAGTGTTCTGCGCACCGCCGCTTCAGCGTCGATCAGACCTGAGCCGACCTCGGCAAAGGTATACGGGCCACGCGCCGGCGGCACCGTGAGCGGGCGCGCCGTCTGTTGCAAGAGCGCCTTGACTGCGCTGGCGGCAACCAGCGGATTCACCGAGCGCACCAGCCCCGCCGCTGCGGACACATAGGGCGCGGACATCGAGGTTCCGGTCATCGGCCCATAGGCATCGAACCCGGTCAGCGGTGAATTCGCCGCGACGTTGGCGAAGGACGGATCCGGAACCAGTCCGAGGTTGGTGTATGCCTGAACTCCCTCGCTGCCGATTCGCTGTCCATTAGGCGGGTAGTTGGCCGGGTTGTTCGAATTGGTGCAGGGATTCGTTCCAGACGCGGTTGCTGCGCATCGGAATGGCGTATAGGTGCGGTCGATCGTCGACAGAACCTGCGCAGCTGGCGCGGTTATCGCGATGCCGTATGTGCCGGCAGGCAGATTCAGTAGGCCCAGCGTGAATGGCGTCGGCCTGTTGCTGGTGCCGAAGTTTGGGGCGCACTCCCGCTTGGTACCGAAGTCACAGCGAAACGCAACGGCCTCAGGGTTGTACAGCGAGTAGTCGGTGAGCGGGTGCCGATCGGCCAATGGCCGGTTCGCGATGCGCAACTCTTCCCAGCGCCACCCGCGCACGTCCGAGCCGCCCACACCGATCACGTTGGGAAGTAGGGCGGGGAAGGGAAAAAAATACCAGTAAGCCGGCTTGGTTTGAGACGCGATCTCGAGGGTTCGGTTGCGATTGCCCATCGACGCCACGACGACTGTGTCGTACACCGTCATCAAGTTGATCAGATCGTAAAGTGGTGCGAGAGATGCCAGTGCGTCGGTAAATGCGTTGTCGTATACGGCACTGAAATTCACGGCGGTAGCGCCGAGGTCGAATACCGTATCGAACGCCAGCGGCACGTTCGGGCCATAGGCGCGAACCACCGAGAGCGCGCAGCCTGGGCAACCGCCAGTGCCGCCCTGCGCGTTGTTTTTGGACGCCGCGATGATTCCCGAAACGTGTACGCCGTGCCCGGCAAGGTTGTGCAGGTCAAGGAAAAGGCTGGGGTTGCCATCTACCGGCACGGTGGTACCTACTGGCGGGTTGAGTACCGACGATTGCGGGAAAAGGCCGGTGAACTCCGGGCCGATGAACGCGGGAAACTTGTACTTGTTAACCGATGCCGTGTACTGGGGCCGCAGGTTGAGACTCAAGTCCGGATGCGTAGGGTTGGTGCCCTGCTCGACAGCGCCAACCAGCGTGCGACCTTCGGTGAAAGCAAAAGCCGCCGGAAAACGCCCCTGGTCGATCGCCCACTGGCGTTTGTGGGGGTCCGCAGACCCGACGCCGGCGTAGAGCGGGTCGTTGATACTCGATGATTGCGCCCATTCCACAGGCAGGTTGGCTTCTGCCACGATGTCGAACTGACCAGACCGCAGCAAGGCGTCCCGCAGGTTGGCGCGCGATCGTCCGTCGCGAATGCGAGCGTCGATGCGCAACCAACGGTAGGCCGCCAGCACCCCTCGGTTCCGCGGGGCAAGATCGAATGCCGGCAATTCCGATGGTGGAGCTGCCCCGAACAATGGACGGATCGACGATGGTGAAATCGGTAGCGCGGTGTCGATGGTCTCCCGCGAAACTGCATCTGCGAGTGCCGCGCCGCGCGATGCAGATGCCGCCCACGGATCCGGAAGATCGGCTCTCAGCCTAGCGTACACGACCGTATCGGTAGCGCTCTGGGCGTGCGCGAGGCTGCTACCCCCCCCCGCAATCGCCATGCCAAAAATGGTCAGGAATTCAAGTACAACTGAACGTCGCATGGCAACCTCCAAGTCCATGGTGGGTAGGCGCCGGGTCCCTGCAATCCGACGCCCCGAGTGAACGTCAAGCAACTGCCGTTGTCAACTCAAGTTCGTGAACGCATCGGTCGGCGGAGCGTCGATGAGTCGCACGTTGAAGTAGTGCGGCGCGCTGTCAACCGACGACGTTTGGGGTGTCACAAAACAGAAACGGCTTTGGGTGACCAAAGGTGCTTTCCAGCGGTGCTACGCGGCCTGGGTCTTTTGTCGATGCGGGCACAGGTCAATGAGCGGACACTGAGGGCAATCCGGTTTGCGCGCCTTGCAGGTGTAGCGGCCGTGCAGGATCAGCCAGTGGTGGACGTCGCGCAGGAATTCGTCCGGCACTGTCTTGAGCAGGTCCTGTTCGACGGCGAGCGGTGTGCGACCGCGCGACAGGCGAAGACGCCGCGATACACGAAAGATGTGCGTATCGACGGCCACGGTCGGCTCGCCGAAAGCAGTGTTGAGCACCACATTGGCAGTCTTGCGGCCGACACCGGGCAGCGCTTCGAGCGCCGTGCGCTCGCGCGGGACGTCGCCGCCATGCAGTTCAATCACCTTCCGACACAGTGCGATGACGTTCTTCGCCTTGGCATTGAACAGCCCGATGGTGTTGATGTAGCGCTTGAGCTGCTCCTCGCCCAGAGCGAGGATCGCAGCCGGCGTGCGCGCGATCGGAAACAGGCGTCGGGTGGCTTTGTTGACGCCGACATCGGTGGCCTGTGCCGAGAGCACCACCGCGATCAACAGTTCGAACGGCGAGCCGTACTCGAGTTCGGTGGTCGGTCGCGGGTTGAGCTCGCGCAGGCGGCCGAGGATGGTGGCGCAGCGTTCGCGTTTCGCCGCGAGCGATTCCCGTCCGCCACGCGGCCGCACGGCGCTCATGCCGCAGCCTTGTCGGGCGCCACCGACAAGCGCGCGCGCCGCCGCAAATCGAGCGCGTTCTTGGCCGCGATCAGCAGGGCCAGCGCCACGAAGGCGCCCACCGGCAGAATGGCAGGAACGAAGCCGCGATAGTCGGCGATCAGGTGCAACTCCAACGGGCTCGCCCAAGCCCCGAGAAAACGCGCGGCGCCCGCGAACAAGGTGCCATGGCCGATCACTTCGCGCAGGCAGCCGATCGCCAGCAGTACCGCGAAGAAGCCGAGTCCGGTCGCCAGTCCATCGAGCGCTGCGCGCGCCGGCGAGTGGCGTGCGGCGAACAGCTCGGCGCGTCCCATCACCGCGCAGTTGGTCACGATCAGCGGAATGAACAAGCCCAGCACGCCATACAGCGCGTGCATCCACGCGTTCATCGCCAGCTCCACGCAGGTGACGATGGTGGCGATCACCACCACGTAGGCCGGGATTCGAATCTCGGAAGGGATCGTGCGTCGCAAAAGCGAGATCGCAAGATTGGTCAGGGTCAGTACCAGCACCGTCGCCAGCCCCAGTCCCAGCGCATTGACCGCGCTGTTGCTGACCGCCAGTAGTGGACACAGGCCGAGCAGCTGCACCAGACCGGGGTTGTTGCTCCACAGGCCCTGCTCGACGATGCTGCTGGCGGACGGCTCGGACATTTCAGCGTTCTGGCGATGGTGGTTTGTCGACGGCGAAGACCTGCGCTTGATTGTCGCCGAACCAGGTCAAGGCGCGGCGAATGGCCTTGACCACCGCGCGCGGCGTGATGGTGGCGCCCGCGAACTGGTCGAAGTCGCCGCCGTCGCGACGCACCGCCCAGCGCTCAGCCGCTGGGTCGCCGATACCGCGCCCCGCGAAGCGATCGATCCAGTCGCTGCGCTCGGCTTCGATGGCATCGCCAAGGCCGGGTGTTTCCTGATGGCCGATCACGCGCACGCCGATCACACGGCCGTCGACGCCGACGCCGAGCAGCAGCTGGATCGGGCCACTGTAGCCATCGTCGGCGGTGACACCGAGCACTGCGGCGATCGGCAGCCCGGCGCGCCGCGCGCGATAGATCGTCTGCGGCTGCTGGCCGCCAAGGCCCTCCGGCGCCAGCACCTCGATGCGGTCGGCGATCGGATCGTTGTCGTAGCCGTTCACCGGCAGCAGGGCGGCCAATGCGGCCAGCTGCGCGCGCTGCTGCTGTGCTGCAATCGGTGCGCGGGTCCATGCCACCATCGCGCCGAGCACTGCCGCGGTGACGGCGGTAAACGCCGCAAGGCGCAGCGTGGTGCGGCGCATCGAACGCAGGGTTTGATTCATCGGCTGCGCCCGAATACGCGTGGCCGCAACCAGCGATCCAGCAGCGGTGCCACCGCATTCATCAACAGCACCGCGAACGCGATGCCGTCGGGATAGGCGCCGTAGCGGCGAATCAGTACGCACAGCGCGCCGACGCCGGCACCAAACAGCAGGCGGCCGCGTGGGGTGGCCGCGCCGCTGACCGGATCGGTCGCGATGAAAAAAGCCGCCAGTACCGTTGCACCGCTGCTCAGATGGAACAGCGGCGATGCGTGTCGGCCAGCGTCGTAGAGCCACAGCGGAGCGGCCACCACGATCACGCCCGCCGCCACGCCGACCGGCACCTGCCAATGGATCACCCGCTGCTGCAATAGCCACAGCCCGCCGAGCAGCCACGCCAGCGCGAGCCACTCGCCGCGCACAGCGGCGCTGGCGAAAGCCGGGCCGCTGCGGATTTCCGCCAGCGTGCGGCCTTGCCCGAGTTGTTCGCGCAGCGTGTCCAGCGGCGTGGCCTGGGCCATCGCATCCCACGGCTGGCCGCCGCCGAATACCGCGTGCAGAAGTGTGCCCGGATCGAGCGCCGAACCCGCAGCCAGCGCTGGCCATGCACCGAGCTCACGGGTGAATGCGATCAGCACCACCACGTAGCCGACCATCGCCGGATTGAACACGTTGTAGCCGAGGCCGCCATACAGATGCTTGGCCAGCACGATCGCCGACAGCATGCCGATCGCGGCGATCCACCACGGTGCCCACGGCGGCAGGCACAGCGCGAACAGCACCGCGGTCACCGGCGCCGACAGGTCGGACATGAACGGTCGCAGCGGGCGGCCGCGCAGCTGCAGCATCGCCGCCTCGGCGAGCAGCGCGAACACGCAAGCCAGCGCGATCTGCAGCAACAGGCCGACGCCGAACCACAGCGTCGACAGCACGATGCCCGGCAGCAGCGCGAGCAGCACCTTCAGCATCACTTTCTGCACGCTGGTGGACGCTGGCAGGTGCGGTGCGCCGCCGAGGCGAAACTCACGCGCCATGATCGGTTCCACCTTCGCTGCGCTTGCGCGCCGCGGCGCGCTGCAGGGCAGCCGCTATCGGATCGGAAGCTGGTGTTTCCTCGGCAACGGCCTGCCGCGCTGCTAGGCGTTGTGCGCGTTCGGCCTGCGCCTGCTCAAGGCGCAGCGTGCGCGCCTCGAAGCGCGCACGCGCGGCCTCCGCGCGCCGCAGCCCAACCGCCCGCAGGTGCAATTCGTTCTTGCCGAGGCGATACCAGTCGACCAGTGGAATATGGCTCGGACACACCTGCGCGCACAGTCCGCATTCGATGCAGTCGATCAGCGCGTGGCTTTCGACCTCGTCCCAGTCGCCGGCGCGGACAAACCAGTGCAGCTGCTGTGGCAGCAGCTGCGCGGGACACACGCGGGCGCATTCGCCGCAGCGGATGCACGGCAGTTCCGGTGCGGAATCGCGCAGTTCAGCAGCGGTGAGGACCAGCACGCAGTTGCTCGCTTTGCCGATCGGCACTGCATCGGTCGCGATCGCCGTTCCCGTCATCGAACCGCCCAGTACGACCCGGGCGGCGTCCACGCTGTAGCCACCGGCCTGCGCGATCAACCACTCCACCGGCGTACCGATCCGCACGCGCCAGGTGCCCGCCGCCAGCACGCCGTGCCCGGTCACGCTGACATAGCGCTCGAGCAGCGGCTCGCCACGCACGATCGCGCGATACACCGCGGCCGCGGTGCCCACGTTGTGGCACAGCACGCCGATATCGACCGGATATCCGCCGCTGGGAACCTCGCTGCCGGTCAGCACCCGGATCAGCTGGCGCTCGCCGCCCTGCGGAAAAATGGTGGGGACCTCGACCAACTCGATATCGGTGCTGGAATCCAGCGCCGCCCGCAATGCCTCGGCGGCATCCTGCATGCGGTCTTCGATGGCAAGTATCACCCGTGCAGCGCCCACGATCCGGCGCATGATGCGTGCACCGGTGAGGACCTCCTGCGCGCGTTCGCGCAGCAGCACTTGATCGCAGGCGATCCATGGTTCGCATTCGGCGCCATTGAGCACCAGCAGCTCGACCGGATAGCCGAGTTTGTGCGCGGTCGGGAAAGCAGCGCCACCGAGCCCCACGATGCCGGCGTCCGCAATGCGCTCAAGCAGGGTTTGCGCATCGGCCTGCTGCCAATCGGCAATTGTGGGCAACCCGATTGCGAGGTCGTCGGCATCCGCATCTGCATCGACTGCGAGCACGACACACGGTGCAGGCAGGCCGGAGATGTGCGGTACCGGTCGCTGCTCGATGGCCACGATAGTGCCGGCGGCCGGCGCGTGCAGGTTGGCAGCCAGACCAGCGGCGCGCGCGAGCAGCTGGCCGCGCCGCACCCGATCGCCGGGTGCGACCTGGACCTGCGCGAGGCTGCCGCCATACTGGCCCAGCGGCAGAATCAGGGTCGGGGGCAGGGGGCACGCGCGCGACGCCTGCACCGATGCGGCGATCTTGTGGCCGGGCAGGCGCAGGCCACCGTGAAAGCCATGCAGGGCGATGCTGCTGCTCATGGCACGCGCAGGAAATCGATGTTGGGCAGACGCGCGGCTGTCGGTCGCGGTGCGCGCCAGCCTGCGATGCCGCTGCATGCGGGCAGCATGTGGATGCAATCGACCGGACACGGTGCAACGCACAGATCGCAACCGGTGCAGGCGTCGATGAGCACCGTGTGCATCAGCTTCGGCGCGCCGATGATCGCGTCGACCGGACACGCCTGGATGCACTTGGTGCAGCCGATGCAGACCTCTTCGTCGATCCACGCCACGCGCGCCGGTTGCTCGCGGCCGTGCGTTGCGTCCAGCGGCTTGGCTTCGCGACCAAGCAAGTCGGCCAGCGCCTGGATGCCAGCCGCGCCGCCGGGAGGACACTGGTTGATGTCGGCATCGCCGCGCGCGATCGCCTGCGCATAGGGCCTGCAGCCGGGAAATCCGCATTGCGCGCACTGCGTCTGCGGCAGGATGCGATCGATCGCATCGACCAGCGGCGCATCCTCGCGACGGAACCTGACCGCAGTCCACCCGAGCAGTGCGCCCAGCAGCACGCCCAGTGCGGACAGTGCGAGCACCGCCTCGATCATCCGCGGCTGCCCATTCCGGCAAAGCCCATGAAGCCGAGCGCCATCAGTCCTGCGGTGATCAGCCCGATCGGCGCGCCCCGGAACGCCGCAGGCACATCGCCGGCATGGATGCGCTCGCGCAGTCCGGCGAACAGCACCAGCACCAGCCCGAAGCCCAGCGAAGCGCCCAGCCCGAACACCAACGAGCCGAGCAGATCGTGCTGCTCGCGGGTATTGAGCAAGGCCACGCCAAGCACCGCGCAATTGGTCGTGATCAGCGGCAGGAAGATGCCCAGCACCTGGTAGAGCAGCGGAAACTGCCGCCGCATCACCGCCTCGACGATCTGCACCAGTGCCGCGATCACCAGAATGAATGCCAGGGTGCGCATCCACAGCAGGTCCAGCGGCACCAGCAACCACGCATAAACCAGGTACGACAGCCCCGAGGCCATGGTCAACACGAACGCGGTAGCCAGCGACAGACCCACCGCACTCTCGATCTGCTTGGACACGCCCATCACCGGACACAGTCCGAGGAACTTCACGAGCACGAAGTTGTTGACGAATACGGCGGTGAGCAGGATGGCGAGGAGGTCGGGCATTTGGGTGCGACGGCGCGCTGCATGCGAAGTTTGGAGTGCTTTTGTGGCGAGTGGCGAGTTGTGAGT
>JBBRFN010000017.1:0-34138 GCA_038224265.1 Lysobacterales bacterium | reverse complement strand
CTGCGCGCCTCAGCGCGGAACGCGCCCGTACACATCCTCCAGCCTGACGATGTCGTCCTCGCCGAAGTAGTCGCCGCACTGGGTCTCGATCAGGTGCAGGTCTTCGCTGCCGGGATTCTCGAGCCGGTGCACGATACCCATGGGGATGTAGGTGCTCTGGTTGCGCTCAAGCATGAACTCGTTGGCACCGACGCGGACCCGCGCGCTGCCGCGCACCACGGTCCAGTGCTCGCTGCGTCGGCGGTGGAACTGCAGGCTCAGCACCTGCCCTGGCTTGACCGTCAGCCGCTTGACCTTGCAGTCGACGGTGTCCTCGAGCACGGTATAGCTGCCCCAGGGACGAAACACGGTGACGTGGTGTTCGGTGCTCGGATGGCTCACCGTGCGCAGGTGCTCGACCACGCGCTTGACGTCCTGCGCGCGATCGCGATGCGCCACCAGCACGGCGTCGGCGGTTTCGATCACGGTCAGGTCGCTCACCCCGACCAGCGCCACGGTGCGGCTTTCGGCCTGCACGAAGGAATCGCGTGCATCGATCAGGATCGCCTCACCGATCACCCGGTTGCCGCGCACATCGGGGACCGCTTGGCCTGCCACCGCGTTCCACGAGCCGATGTCGTTCCAGTCGAAGGCGGCCGGCACCACCGCGCGATGGCTGGCGTGTTCCATCACCGCGTAGTCGATCGAGATCGCCGGGATGCGACTGAAGGAGTCGGCAGGAAAAGCGACCACGCGCGCGGCACGGTCGGTGGCCAGATGGCAGGCCCTCGCGGCTTCCAGCACTTCCGGACAGGTCTGCGCGGCGGCATCCAGCATCGCCTGCGCGCGGAAACAGAACATGCCGGAGTTCCAGAGGTACTCGCCGGAATCGAGGTAGGACTGCGCGGTGGCAGCGTCCGGCTTCTCCACGAAGCGCTGGATCGCAAACCCGCCATTGCCCAACGCCTCGCCACGCAGGATGTAGCCGAAACCGGTTTCCGGGCGGGTCGGCAGCACGCCGAAGGTCACCAGTCGATCTTCTGCGGCCAACGTGGCCGCGCTCGCAACGCACGCGCTGAACGCGTCCAGGTCGGCGATCAGATGATCAGCGGGCAGCACGAGCACGATCGCCGAACCACCGTGGCGATCGGCGATGTCGAGCGCACCCAGCAGGATCGCGGCCGCGGTATTGCGCGCGGACGGCTCCAGCAGGTAGCGATGCCGGCTCGCCGATTCCGGGGCCACCCGCGCGTACTCGTCGCGGGTCAGGAAGTAGTGATCGCCGCCGGTGACAGTGACGATCGGCGCTTCGCTTGCGGCGGCCGCCAATCCTCGCAACAGCGTCTTGCCGATCAGGCTCTCGCCATCGGCCATGCGCATGAAGGGTTTCGGCCAGGCGCGGCGCGAGACCGGCCACAGCCGGGTCCCGGAGCCGCCGGAAAGGATCAGGGGAACGATCGGATGGCTCATCAGCGGCAGGTTATCAGCCTCGAACGCCGGATCGCACTGCGGCCAACTCGCCGATCACCGCATCCAGACCATGCTGCCAGTGCGGCAGGTGAATGTCGTACACATTGCGAATGCGCGTGGTGTCGAGCACCGACCACGCCGGCCGCGGCGCCCGCGTCGGATATGCAGCCGAACTGATCGCCGCGACCTCCGGCACTCGTGCGATCAATCCCGCCCGCTGCGCGCGCTCGAAGATGCTGCTGGCGAAACCATGCCAGCTGGTCTGGCCGCGACTGACCAGGTGGAACAGGCCTTCGAGCGACGCGCGATGATCCTCCGGCGTATTCGCATGGCGAGCGATCATCTGCGCGCAGACTTCGGCGATCAGCCGCGCTGGTGTCGGACAGCCATGCTGGTCGTTGACCACTGCCAACTGATCGCGCTCGCCGGCCAGGCGCAGCATGCTGCGCAGGAAGTTGTGCCCGCGCGCGGCATACACCCAGGCCGTGCGCACGATCAGGTGTGCCGCCCCGCTGCTGCGCAGCGCATGCTCACCCGCCAGCTTGCTGCGACCATAGGCCGACAGGGGTGCTGTTGCATCGTCTTCCGCGTACGGTCGCTGGCCGTCGCCTGCGAACACATAGTCGGTGGAGAAATGCAGCACCCGCGCGCCGCGCCGAACCGCCGCCTCGCCGATCAATGCCAGTGCGTCGGTGTTCGCGCGGCGCGCCGCCTGCTCGTCATCCTCGGCGCGATCCACCGCGGTCCACGCGGCGGCATTCACGATCCAGTCCGGCGCGCTGGTCTCGATCGCAGAAAGCACTGAATTGGGCAGGGCGAGATCCACCTGCATGCACGGCGCGTTGCCGGGAAGAATGCCCTTGCGCGTGCACGGCGCGATCTCGCCCAGCGGCGCAAGCGTGCGCTGCAGTTCGAACCCGACCTGGCCATCGGCACCGAGCAGCAGGATCTTCATCCGCTGAACACCGGCAGACGCGCCGCATCGATCTGCGCCAGCAACGGCGCGCTGGCGTCCTTGTCGCTCAGCGCAGGACGCGCGACCGGCCAGTCGATCGCGAGCTCCGGGTCGTCCCAACGCAGTGCCGCATCGGCTGCCTTGTCGTAGGGTGCGGTGCACAGATAACTGAAGGTCGCGCGCTCCGAAAGCACCACGAAGCCATGCGCGAAACCCTCGGGAATCCAGAACTGGCGACGATTTTCGCCGTTGAGCACCACCGCTTCCCACTGGCCGAAACCCGGCGAGCCGCGGCGAATATCCACCGCCACGTCCCAGACTTCGCCATCGAGCACGCTGACCAACTTGCCCTGCGGATTGGGCCACTGATAGTGCAGGCCGCGCAGGACGCCGCGGTTGGAGCGCGACAGGTTCGACTGCACCACCTCGAAGGGCAGGTCGTGCGCGGCGAAGCGCTCGCGATTCCAGCTCTCGAAGAACTCGCCGCGGGAGTCGCTGAACACCTGCGGCTCGATTACCGCAAGCCCCGGCAGGCGCAGGCGCGCGACCTTCATGCCACGCCCTCGCCTCGCGCAATGCGTTCCAGATATGCGCCATAGCCCGACTTGCCCAGCGCCTTGGCCAGATCGACCAGCTGTGATGCGTCGATCCAGCCGTTGGTGAAGGCGATCTCCTCCGGACAGCAGGCGCGCAGGCCCTGCCGCTGCTCGATGGTCTCGATGAAGTTCGACGCCTGCAGCAGCGATTCATGGGTGCCGGTATCCAGCCACGCATAGCCGCGCCCGAGTTTTTCGACCCGCAACGAGCCATCGTCGAGATAGCAGCGGTTGAGGTCGGTGATCTCCAGCTCGCCACGCGCCGAGGGCTTCAGCGCGGCGGCGAAATCGCAGGCGCGCTGGTCGTAGAAGTACAGCCCGGTCACCGCGTAGTTCGACTTCGGACGCGCCGGCTTCTCCTCGATCCCGACCACGCGCTGGTTGGCGTCGAACTCGGCCACGCCATAGCGTTCCGGATCGCGCACCCAGTAGCCGAACACGGTGGCCCCATCGACCCTGGCGCTGGCATGGCGCAGGACTTCGGTCAGACCATGGCCGTAGAAGATATTGTCGCCCAGGATCAGGCAACTGGGCTGCCCGTCGACGAACTCGCGACCGATCAGGTAGGCCTCGGCCAGCCCGTTGGGCTGCGGCTGCACCGCATAGTGAATGCGCACTCCCCACTGCGAACCATCGCCGAGCAGGCGCTGGAACAGCGCCTGCTCATGCGGCGTGTTGATCACCAGGATATCGCGGATACCCGCGAGCATGAGGGTGCTCAACGGGTAGTAGATCATCGGTTTGTCGTACACCGGCAACAGCTGCTTGGACACCGCAAGCGTCAGCGGATGCAGCCGCGAACCGGCGCCGCCGGCGAGGATGATGCCTTTCTGGGTGGTCACAAAGGGGGGCGGGATTTGGGCGGGTCCGCCATTGTAGGGGGCTGGGGGCGGGGGGCCAATTGATGGGGGTGTTTTCGATCTATTCGGTGGGTGGCTGCTTGATGGTGCTCAAGGACTCCGAAACCGCCCTGTTTTCGCCGCAAGAGAACCAGAGCTCGGCTCTTGAAACACACCGGCAACAGCCGCAAGAAACAAGAACTCGGCGCTAGTCGGAGCAGTGCAACCTACCCCACTACCCCCAACCTCTCCCCCCGATAACTCCCATCCGCAATCCGCGCAACCCAAGCCTGGTGCGCCAGATACCAATCCACCGTCCGCGCCATGCCCGACTCGAAGGATTCCAGCGGCCGCCAGCCCAGTTCGCGCTTGATCTTGCCAGCGTCGATCGCGTAGCGGCGATCATGGCCGGGGCGGTCCTTGACGTAGCTGATCAGCGATTCCCGACTGGTCCCGCCTGGCAGCGGCGCTCGTTCGTCGATGAGTTTGAGGATGGTGCGGACGACCTGGATGTTCTCGCGCTCGGCGTCGCCACCGATGTTATAGACCTCGCCGGGGCGGCCCAATGCGAGAACGCGCTGGATCGCACGGCAGTGGTCGAGCACGTACAGCCAGTCGCGCACGTTGCGGCCGTCGCCATACACCGGCAACGGCGCGCCGGCGAGCGCTTTCTGGATCATCAGTGGAACCAGCTTCTCCGGAAACTGGCACGGCCCGTAGTTGTTGGAGCAGTTGCTGGTGAGTGTCGGCAGGCCATAGGTGTGGTGGAAGGCGCGCACCAGATGATCGGACGCCGCCTTCGATGCCGAATACGGCGAGTTGGGCGCATACGCGGTTTCTTCGGTGAAGCGGCCGACCGGGCCCAGCGAGCCGTACACCTCGTCGGTGGACACATGCAGGAAGCGAAAGCCGTCCTGCTCGCCCAGCGGCAGGCCGCGCCAGTGGTCCAGCGCGCACTGCAGCAGGCTCAGGGTGCCGACCACGTTGGTCTGCACGAATGCCGCCGGGCCGTCGATCGAGCGGTCGACGTGGCTTTCGGCGGCGAAGTTGACGATCGCCGCCGGGCGATACTCGGCCAGCAGGTGTCGGACCAGTGGCTGGGCGCCGATCTCGCCGTGCACGAACACGTGCTCCGGCCGGGCGCGCACCGACTCCAGGGTGTCGAGGTTGCCCGCATAGGTCAGCGCATCGAGGTTGACCACGCGCCAGCCGCCCTGCGCGAGCAGGTCGAGCACGAAGTTGCCGCCGATGAATCCCGCGCCGCCAGTGACCAGAATGGTTTTCATGCGGACGATTATCGCGGCAAGGGCAGGATCGCGTCACCTGTGGTGGGAGACCCAGCGGTCTGGCACCAGTCTTGAAAGGTGCCAGTGGGGCGCATTCGCCAACCGCGCCCGAGGAGACCCCGTGTTCGAAGAAGACAGCGCCCAACTGCGCAAACAACAACGGTTCCTGAGCGAGGTCGAGGTCGCGATCCGCGACGCCAACCGCAAGATCATCCACGAGCGGATCCCGGACCTGGACCGCCAGCGTTTTGTCACCTTCGCCACTTTCGTGGCGCAACTGCGAGCGGACTACTTGGCGATCGCACTGTCGCTGCAGTCCAATGGCGCCGAACAGCCCGGGCAGGCGGCCATCGACTCGCTGCGTGTGCGCCGCAGGGCCTATCTGGAAGGCCGCGAAGCCTTCGCAGCGCTCGAGCGCGCGGTCGAGCGCGGCTACGTCGATATCGGCTGATCCGCTGCCGCAACCCATCACTTTCGCTGCTGCGGCCCGGTGCCGACGCGCAACACGATCCAAAGGAGTGCCCCGTGCTCGTCATCGTCGGATTCATCCTCGTCCTCGGCTGTGTGTTCGGCGGCTTCATCATCGCCGGCGGCCACATCATGGCGGTCGCCGAACCCGCAGCGATAGAAATGCTGATCATCGGCGGCGGTGCCTTCGGCGCCTTCGTGGCTGCCAGCACGATGAAGACCGTCAAAGGCGCATTCGCCGGCACCCTGGGGCTGTTGAAGGGTCCGAAGTACGGCAAGAACGACTATGTCGAGCTGTTGAAGCTGCTCTACGAGTTGCTGATGAAGATGCGCAAGGACGGTCTGATGGCGGTCGAGTCGCATGTCGAGAATCCCGCCGAGAGCACGATCTTCCAGAAGTACCCGAAGGTGCTGGCAGACCACCATCTGCTCGATTTCATCACCGACTGCCTGCGCCTGATGATCGGCGGCAACATGGCCGCGCACGAGCTCGAAGCGGTGCTCGAGTCCGAGCTGGAAACCCATCACCATGAAGCCACCGGTCCCTCGCATGCGGTGCAGAAGGTCGCCGACGCCCTGCCCGCTTTCGGCATCGTGGCTGCCGTGCTGGGCATCGTGAAGGTGATGTCGCTGGTCGGCTCCGCGCCACCCTCGGTGATCGGCGCCAAGGTCGCCGCAGCACTGGTCGGCACCTTTCTGGGCATCCTGCTCGGCTACGGTTTCGTGGGTCCGGTTGCCGCGGCAATGGAGCACCGCGCGCACGAGGACAGCAAGCCGTTCGAAATCGTCAAGATCGCGCTGCTGGCCACCGTGCGCGGCTATGCCCCGCCGGTGGCGCTGGAATTCGCGCGCAAGCAGCTGTTTTCCGACATCCGCCCCAGCTTTGGCGATCTCGAGGCCGAGCTCAAGGGCGCGAAGTAAGCGCACGCGACGGACCCATTCATGGCCACCGGCAAGGGCGATCTGCCCCCGATCATCATCGTCAAGAAAAAGATCAACGCAGCCGGCCATCACGGTGGCGCATGGAAGGTCGCCTATGCCGACTTCGTGACCGCGATGATGGCCTTCTTCATGGTCATGTGGCTGGTCGTATCGCAGCCACAGGAGGTGCTCGGCGGCATCGCCGACTACTTCAAGAGCCCCTCGGCGGTTGAAGGACAAGCCGCCACGATGTCGCCCGGCATGATGGGGCCCGGTGGCGCGGGCGATGCGCCGATCAATATCTTCGACAAGGTTTCGCCGAAGACCGGCAAGGGCGAGGATGGCGACGGCAAGAAGAAACAGACCGACGAGGAGCTGCGCAAGGCGGCAGCCGCAGCCGAGCGCAAACGCCTCGAAGAACTGATGGTCCAGCTCAATGCCGCGATCGAGGCCAGCCAGTCGCTGGCGCCGTTCAAGGACCAGCTGCTGATCGACATCACGCCGGAGGGACTGCGGATCCAGATCGTCGACAAACAGAATCGCCCGATGTTCGCCTCCGGCTCGTTCCGGCTGCAGGACTACACCAACCAGATCCTCGACGAACTGGCCGAGTACCTGGCCAGCGTGCCCAACCGGGTGGCGATCACCGGCCACACCGACGTGACAGCATTCGGCAATGGCGAAGCGGGCTACACCAACTGGGAACTGTCGGCCGATCGCGCCAATGCGGCGCGGCGCTCGCTGATCAATGGCGGCCTGCCGGGCGAGAAATTCGCTCGCGTGGTGGGTCTGGCCTCGAGCGCGCTGTTCGACAAGACAAACCCGTCGAACCCGATCAACCGCAGGATCAGCATCATCCTGCTGAGCCAGGCCGCCGAGGAGCAGACCCGCAGGTACGATGAACTCGAGCCGGAAGAGGCCGGCAGCGAGGCTTCAACGGTCGATCCCGCCAGCGCTGGCGCGCCGACCGCTGCCACCGCTCCGGCGCCGGAGACGATGGCAGACCCGCCGCTGCGCGATGCGGCGAATCCCGCCGCACGCTCGGCCGCCGACCTGGCCGCATTGGCCGAGGCCGCTGCCGCAGGCGACGGCAGCAAGCGCTGAACTTGACGCAGGCGCAACGCGCCGAGCTCAGAACGGAATATCGTCGTCCTCGAACGATTCGCCGCCACCCTTGTTGGCGGGCGGCGCATCGGACTGCGGACGCTGTGGCCCACGCGGTGCGCGTTCGCCGCCGCCGGTGGATCGCGGTGCGCCCATCTCGCCGCCGCGCTCGCCGCCGCCACCGGGACCGCCGAGCATCTGCATCTCGTTGGCGATGATGTCGGTGGAGTAGCGTTCGACGCCTTCCTTGTCGGTGTACTTGTCGGTGCGCAAGGAGCCTTCGACATAAACCTGGCGGCCCTTTTTCAGGTACTCGCCGGCGATCTCGCCCAGCTTGCCGAAGAACACCACCCGGTGCCATTCGGTGCGTTCCTGCTTCTGGCCGGTCTGCTTGTCGGTCCACGACTCGTTGGTGGCGATGCGGATCTTGGTGATCGCGCCGCCGCTGGCGTTGTAGCGGGTTTCGGGATCGGCGCCGAGGGTGCCGACCAGGATGACTTTGTTGACGCCTCGTGCCATGGCGCGCTGCTTCCTGGGTTGGTGACGGGAATGGGTGGCGGGAGCCTTGAAGCCTGCAAGCCTGGGCTCCCGTGGTTCCCATTCAACCCCGGCCGGCGCCGCATCGATAGCGGCAAATTGCTCGGGATCGTGTAGGAAAACGGCTCGTCCAGAGGTCCTGCAAGTGATCTTGCAGGTTAGCACAGCCCCCCGGCCACCCGCCCTCGGCCGTCCGTATGCCGCCGCTACACGCGGGCAGCCTATAATCCGTGGATCGACCTCTTTCGCCGAGTGCCGCGTGATCCAGCTCTCCCCCGCCACCGAGCCTGCCGAACTGCTGCTGCCGAGCTTCACCGAGGCCATGGCGCTGGCCAAACCGGAGATGCTGCGCGTCGATGCGCTGATTCGCCGACGGCTGGCGTCCGATGTGCTGCTGGTCAACCAGGTCGCCGAGCACATCGTCGCTGGCGGCGGCAAGCGTCTGCGTCCGATGCTGGTGCTGCTCGCCGCCCGCGCGGCCGGCTATCGCGGCGAGGACCATGTGCAGGCGGCCGCGATCATCGAGTTCATCCATACCGCCACCCTGCTGCACGACGACGTGGTCGACGAGTCCGACCAGCGCCGCGGGCGCTCCACGGCCAACAGCATCTGGGGCAACTCGGCCAGCATCCTGGTCGGCGACTTCCTGTATTCGCGCGCGTTCCAGCTGATGGTCGAACTCGACCGCATGCGCATCATGCAGGTGATGGCCGACACCACCAATTCGATCGCCGAGGGCGAGGTGCTGCAGCTGATGCACCTGAACAACCCGGACACCGACGAGGCGGCTTACCTGCGGGTGATCGAGCGCAAGACCGCCGTGCTGTTCGGTGCGGCCGCGCGCCTGGGCGCAATCCTCGCCGGACTGCCGCGCGAACAGGAAGACGCGCTGGCGACTTTCGGGCTCGATCTGGGCTATGCGTTCCAGATCGCCGACGACGTGCTCGATTACGTGGCCGATGCGCAGACCCTGGGCAAGAATCTCGGCGACGATCTGGCCGAAGGCAAGGCCACCCTGCCGGTGATCCACGCGATGGCGCATGCCGCACCCGAGGTTCGCGATTGCATTCGCGCCGCGATCGAGGCCGGCGACGTGGGATCGCTGCCGGTCATCGCCGCTGCAATCAAGGCGGCCGGTTCGATCGACTATGCGCGCCAGCGCGCGATCGAATACGCCACCCGCGCCGAACATGCGCTGCGCCGGCTGCCGGCATCAGCGCACGCCGACGCCCTGATTGCGATCACCCGCTACGCGATCGATCGCGACCACTGAGCGGGCCACGACCCGCCCGCTGCCCAAGGCGCGCGAGCGGGCGCCGATCAGAGCGACTCAGTGCGCGGAAAAGCGCTCCACAAGAAAATCGTCCATCAGTCGGAATGCACGACGCGCGCTGCGCTCGTTGTACATGCAGCCCGGCGAGTTGGCGTCGGGCTCGGCGAAACAGTGCACGGCACCGGCATAGTTGACGAACTGCCAGTCGGCACCGGCATCGGTCATTTCCTTCTGGAAGGCGGCAATTTGCTCGGCCGGCACGTAGGTATCGTCGGCACCGTTTTGCACCAGCACGCTGGTCTTGAGCGCGCCCTTGGCTGCCGGCAGGTCGGTCGAAAGGTTGCCGTGGAAGCTGACTACGCCCGCCAGTTCGGCGCCGTCGCGCGCCATTTCCAGCACAGTTGCGCCACCGAAGCAGAAGCCGATCGCGCCGAGGCGCGCGGTATCGAGCGGTGCGGAGTCGGCTTGCACCTTGAGCTGGGCGAGCGCTGCGGCAGCGCGCGCGCGCAGCGCGGGTCGATCCGCATACATGCCAGTTGCGGCCTTGCCGGCCTCCTGCGCGTTGGCTGGCCGCAGATCCTTGCCATACACATCGGCAACCAGGATCACGTACTTGCTGCCCGCGATCTCTTTCGCCTTGGCAACCGCAGACGCGCCGGCGCCCATCCAGTTCGGCACCAGCACCAGCCCGGGTCGCGCGGTTTTCACGCTGTCGTCGTAGACCAGGGTCGAGCTGAGCACAGTGTCACCGACCGTGTACTCGAGGGTTTTCTCGACCATTGCCGCCTGCGCGAGGCCGGTGGCGAAAAGGAAAGACAGGGCAATCAGACTGCGCATGGCGGCACCTTGGCGAGTTGGGAAATCGGTGCGAAGTTTACTGCGTGGATGTGAAGGACGTATTGGCCGGGCGGCATGGTGACGCAGCGCCGCTTGCGCAAGCGCGCGCGCATTGACTACGCTCGGGCCGAGCCAACCGGAGCATCAGCATGACCCGTACCCGCCTACTGTCCATTTTCGCCATCGCCGCACTGGCTGCCGCATCCGCCGCCAGCGCCGCCACTCCAGAGCGCGCGATCCACTACCGACAGAACGTATACGGCCTGATCGGCTGGAACTTCGGCGCCATCGGCGAACTGGTGCGCGACAAGCGCCCATGGGATGCAGCCGAGTTCGCCAGCCGTGCCGAGCGCATAGCGCAGCTGTCGAAAATGACCGACGAGGGTTTTCCGGCAGGCTCCACCACCGGGGCGATGACCGAGGCCAAGGCCACGATCTGGGAAAATCTTGCCGACTTCAACGCCAAGATGGACGATTTCCGCCGTGAAACCGCGGCGCTGGCCAGCATCGCCAAGGGCGGCGACGCCGAGGCGATGAAGGCACAGTTCGCCAAGACCGGCGGTACCTGCAAGGCCTGTCACGACGAATACAAGGCGGAATGACGAGCGCCAGCCGGGTCGCGGACGCGCGCCAGCGCGCACCGCGGCATCCAGCGTCGTGCAGTCAGGGTGGCCCGTAGGTCGCTACGGCCCACACGATGGCGGCGCACACCGCCATCACCAGCGCCGCCCGCCCGGGTCGGGCAAACTGCAGCTGCGGCGCCTGCGGCAACGCCTTGTTGCCGGTCAACATCGCGCCGGTCAGGTTCTCGCGCTTGAACAGCGCATGCCAGGCGATTGCCAGCAGGTGCACGCCCATCATCACTACCAGCACGTCGGTCAGCGTCTTGTGCCAGCTCGTGATGGTGCTGGCCGTCGCACTGGACACGCGCTCTGCCAGCGGGCCGAACAGCGAGATATCGTCGGTCGTGAACAGACCGGTGATGGTCTGCGCCAGCAGCAGCCCGAGCAAAACCAGCACTGACCAACCGCCCAACGGGTTGTGCCCGGCAAGCGCCTCGGGCTGCCGCGAGAACACGTGCGGCAGATAGCGGGCCACCGCATCCGGTCCGCGCACGAAGCTGGAAAAGCGCGCGCTCTGGCTGCCGACGAAACCCCACGCGATGCGGAACAGCACCAGTGCCAGCGCTGCATAGCCAAAGCGGAAATGCCATTCCATCGACATCAGGTTCCACTCGGCGCTGCACCACTGCGCCAGTACGATCGCAACGATCGCCCAATGGAATACGCGGGTCGGAAAATCCCAGACGCGATGGCGCTGCATGGTCACTCTCCAAGTCCTTCGATACGGCTGCTGCGCGTGGGATCGAATCCGGCGAGGGCGGCGAACCTTCGGCCGCGCTCGATGTAGTCGCGGAACTCGCCAAAGCTCGGCGAGCCCGGCGACAGCAGCACCACGCCGCCGTCGGGACTCGCCGCGCGGGCCAGCGCGACCGCCTGCTCGAGATCTTGCGCGGCGAGCAGCCGCCCAGCAAGAATCGCATGCTGCGCGAGGGTTTGCGCGATGCGCGGACCCGACGCCCCCAGCGTCACGATGCGCAGCGGCGGATCGTGCGCGATCGCTCGCGCGAACTCGTCCCACGGCACGCCGCGATCGTGGCCACCGAGCAGCAGCACCAGATCGCGGCCACGATAGTGCGCGAGCGCGGCGAGCGTCGCGTGCGGCGTGGTCGCGATCGAATCGTCCACCCACTCGATGGCGCCGCGCACACCCAGCGATTGCAGGCGGTGCGGCAGCGCATGGAACTGCGAGATGGATGGCGCCAGCGCGACCGCATCCTCGCCCGCTGCCTCTACGGCGGCAAGTGCTGCACACAGATTGAGCGCATTGTGCAGCCCGGGCAGCGAAAGTTCCGCCAGTGGCAACACGCGCTGCTGCGCACGCATGATCGCGTCACCTGCAACATGGAATCCGCGTTCGTCGCCGAACCAGTGCAGGCCCGCGTGCGGCAGCACCGCGGTCGGCCAAGCTTGCTGCGCGTTGAGCACGCTGGCCCGCGGACGCCGGGCGTCGGTGCCGAGCAGCCGCAGCTTGTCGCGGTAATACGTCTCGACGCTGCCGTGCCAATCCAGATGCTCCGGGTACAGGTTCAGCAGCACTGCGATCTCCGGCACCGCATCCAGATCGCGGGTCTGGAAACTCGACAGCTCCAAAACCCACCAGTCGGCCGTGGTGCCCGGCGGCAGTTCGAGCAGCGGCAGGCCGATGTTGCCGGCCAGCACCACGTGCCGCCCGGCCGCGCGCAGCAGGTGCGCGATCATCGCCGACGTGGTGCTTTTGCCCTTGCTGCCGGTAACGCCGATGGTGCGCGCCTGCGGATGCTCGGCGAACCACAGCGCCGTGGCCGACAGCAGCAGCACGCCGGCCTGCGCGGCCTCCAGTGCGGGGCTGCGGTAGGGGCTGATGCCGGGCGATTTCAGCACTACCTCGAAACGACGCAGCAATTCGAGATCGGGCTCGCCGGCGAACACCTCGGTTGCCGCATCGACGAAGCCGCGCGCGATCGGCGCTTCGATTGCGGGACAGATCAACGCCAGTGGCTTGTCGGGGAATCGATCGCGCAGCGCTTGCCACGCCGCGCGGCCTTCGCGTCCGGCGCCCCACACCGCGACCCGCCGCGTGCGCAGTTCATCCAGCCGCATCGAGCACACCGTGCAGGCGATCGGGGATACGGTGCGCGCCGGATACGCGCAGCAGCGGCTCCAGCGCCAGCTCGCGCGCGTCGAGCGCGGGCAGGATGGTGCTACGGAATCGCGACACGATGGCGTCTTCGCGCCACTCCGCGCGCGCGGCCAGTGCGGCCATCGCCGCGCGCGATTCCAGCGCCTCGCCGACACACTCGAAGGGCTTGTGCGCATGCCACTCGAGCAGTGCATCGAAACCGGCGATGAGGTTCTCATCATCAAGCAGGTTGCGACCGAAGATCGCGGTCAGCTGCGGCTTGGGCACGAAAGGCGCGAGTGCGAGGAACACGAAATGGCACTTCGGGCACTGCCCGCACCAGCGCGCAGCGGGCCGCGCGCCGACGATCTTGAAGTTGCGATTGCAGCTGGAAAACACGTCGTGATACTCGACCAGCCGCGCGAACCGGCGGGTCACGGCCAACTCGGACAGCGGCCGCAGCAGCGAGAAGTAGTTCAGGTTCGCAGCCACCTGGCTGCGCAGCCAGTCGCCGAACATCTGCTCGAAAGCAAAGCCTTTGCTCCACTGGTGGTTCACCGCGCGATCGCCATCGTGCAGGGTCGCGCTGGAGGCGGAACGCTCGTTGGAGAACACGATGGTGTCGTAGCCATACAGCAGTGCTGCCAGCACCAGGATCGCGGAGTTGATCGCGGTCACCGGCACGTGGCCGTTGAGCGCGCCCCGGCGGTTGAGCTCGAACAGCGCCGGCGAGACTTCGCGGCGCAGGTTGAGCAGCGGCAGCCGCGTGCGTTCGGCGCAGGCACGGATCAGATCGGAGTTGCCGATCCAGACCACGGTTGCCGGTTCACCTGCGGCACGCAGCATCTCGATGCTGACCAGCGAGTCCTTGCCGCCGCCGATCGGTACCAGGGCGCGGCGTGGGAGGTTGAGGGTGGGTGCGGCGGTTTCGCCCCCCATCCCCGCAAGATCCGCCCGGGGAAACACCACCCGCCCGCGCAGATCGATCCGGTTCTGCCAGCCGAACTCCGCCAGACCATGCTCGTAGACCTGCTCGCACAGCAGCGCCGTCTGCGCATCCAGCGAGCCATCTTCGACCACGATCTGCGGCGGCACCGCAGCCTTGTAGTAGCTCACGCCGGCGATCAGATGCAGCATGCGCAGCGCGTGCGCGAAGGCCGCCGCGCGCGCGGGATCCAGCGCCGGCGCATCCGGAAACACCACCCGCTCGACGAACTCGACCTGGGTATCGAGTGCGTACACCAGCTCCGCGGTGCCACTGGCTGGATCGAAACTCGCGCGCACGAACCGAAAGCTGCGCGCGCCGCGGAAATCCGCGCCCGCGCTCACAGCACCACCTCGGGCGCGGGCTCGCGCAGGTTGTAGCGTGAACTCATCACCGAACCATAGGCGCCGGTCTGTGCCACCAGCAGCACGTCGCCCTCGTGCGGCAGCGGCAGGCGTCGATGGGTGCCCAGCACATCGCCGCTCTCGCAGATCGGGCCTACCACTTCGCACACGGTGTCGGCCTTGTCGCCGAGCCGGCTGAGATTGACGATTTCATGCCAGGCCTCGTACAGCGCCGGTCGGATCAACGAATTCATCCCGGTATCCACGCCCACGTAGAAATACGCGTCCTTGCGTTTGAGCTGGGTGACGGTGGTCAGCAGCACGCCCGCCTCGGCCACCAGGTAGCGGCCCGGCTCCATCCACAGCCGATACTGCGGATACAGCGCCTTGACCTCGGCCAGATGGCGACCCACCGCTTCGATATCCAGCGGATACTCGTCGGCGCGCGACGGCACCCCGAGGCCACCGCCGATATTGATCCGCGTGCAGTCGGGAAACTGATCGGCGAGGCTGGCCAGCTCCGCATAGGTCTCGCGAAAGTGCGCTGCATCCAGCACGCCGCTGCCCAGATGCGCATGGATGCCGGTGATGCGCAGCCCCGCGTCGCGGGCCAGACGCCGGAACTCACCGGTCTGTGCCAGCGACAGGCCGAACTTGGACTCGGCACCACCGGTGATCACCTTGTCGTGGTGCCCTGCCCCATGGCCGGGGTCCAGGCGCAATATCGCTTCCTGGCCTGCGAAAAGCTGCGGCCAATGGGTCAGCGGATGCAGGCTGTCGAGAGTCAGGCGGATGCCTTGCGCGAGCGCCAGTTCGTACTCGCCGCGCGGCGCGAAGTTGGGCGTGAACAGCAGCTGCTCGACACCCAGCTGCGGCAGCGCGGCGCGCACGGCGGCGATCTCTGCGGCCGATACGCACTCGATGCCGAAACCCTCCGCTGCAACCGCCGCCAGCACCGCCGGATGGGCGTTGGCCTTCATCGCATAGAACCAGCGATCGACCGCGGGCATCGCCTCGCGCAGGCCGCGTGCAGCCGCGCGCACTTCGTCGATCGCCAGCACATAGCGCGGCGATCCCGCGGCCGCCACTTTCAGCAGGGCTTCGCGCCGGGTTGCCCACCATGGCACCGGCCGCAGGCGCGAGGCGGTCGATGCATACAGCGACTCCCAACTCGGCCCGAAAGTCTGCTCGTCATCGATCCGCATCGCCTCGGCCTTGATCAGCATGCCGTGCAGGCGCGGCACCAGCGCGGTCGCAATTGCCTCGTCGACCACGAAGGTCAGGTTCAGGTCGTTGGACGATTGCGTGATCAGGCGCACCTGCTGCTGGCCGAACTCGGCCAGCACCGGCGCCAGCAGATGCAGCAGCGAGCGCATGCCGCGTCCGACCAGGGTAACGGCCGCGCACGGCGCGATCACCTTGACCCGGCACACCTGCTCCAGATCGCGGCACAGCGCACCGAGCACGTCGGTGGTGACCAGGTTCTCGCTCGGGTCGAGCGATACCGTGACATCGGTCTCGGCCGATCCGATCAGGTCGATCGACAGGCCGTGCCGCCGGAAGATGCCGAACACATCGGCGAGGAATCCCACCTGCTGCCACATGCCGACGGTTTCCATCGACACCAGGGTGATGCCGGTGCGCGCGCTGATCGCCTTGACGCTGGCCGGACCGCGCGCATCCAGCGCGCGGACCACGGTTCCGGCCAGCTCCGGACGATTGGTGTCCTTGATCCACAGCGGCACGCCGGCTTCGCGCACCGGATTGAGGCAGCGCGGGTGCAGCACTTTGGCGCCGGTGGTGGCGATTTCCTGCGCCTCCTGGTAGTCGAGCTGGCGCAGCAGGCGCGCGCTGGGTACCTGGCGCGGATTGGCGGTGAACATACCCGCCACGTCGGTCCAGATCTCGACCCGCTGCGCACGCAGCAACGCGCCGAAATAGCTCGCCGAGGTATCCGAGCCGCCGCGCCCTAGGATGCAGGTGCGTCCTTCCCGATCGCTGGCGATAAAGCCCTGGGTGATCAATACCGGCGCGCGACGCGCCAGTGCGGCCTGCATCTGTTGGCTTGGCGAGCTGGCGCAGTTGACGCACAGCCAGCTCGCCCAGGCACTGGCGTTGGGCACCGGCTCACTGCGCAGCCATTCGCGCGCATCCAGCCATTCGGCATCGATCCCGCTGCGCTCGAAGTAGTGCAGGCCAAGGCTGGAGGACATCAGCTCGCCGAGTGCGAGCACTTCGGCTTGCCAGTCGAGCTGAGCACCAGCGCAGCGCGGATCGGCACACAGGGCGGCCAGTCGCGCCAGCCACTCGTTGAGCAGCGGCGCACGCTCCAGCGCAAGGCTCTCGACGAAGCGCAGGTGGCGGTCGGCGAGCGCTGCGGCCGCCGCCTCCAGTGCCTCCCCGCGCGCTGCTGCGTCGATCAGCGCCTGCAGTGCATTGGTCACCCCCGACAGCGCGGAGACCACGACCACCACGCGCAGGCCCTCGGCGCGGCGCGCGCGCACCAGGGCCGCGATGTTGTCCCAGCGCGCCTTGGCCGCAACCGAGGTACCGCCGAACTTCAGGACCACGAAACGCGGAGCGATCGGCAAGTCGGCAGCAGGCATCTGGGCTCTGGGGCAGTCGCGGCGAGGCCGCACACGATACCGAATCCGCACCCGCTGCGAGCAGCCGCCGCATCCCCGCCCGCAGATCGCCCGCAGTCGCGCCATGCATGGACCGCAGGGCGTGGGCACGGCAGAATCAGCATTCACCAAGGGATTGCGGGAAGATGTCGAGCGCACCGATCGACCTGGGCGAGCTGATCACCGCGTGGCGCTCCGGCAAGGCCGAGGCCGAGGCCGTGCTCAGCCGCGAGGTCTACCAGTTGCTCAAGCGCATGGCCGGCGCACGGCTCGCACAGGGCGGACCGGCCACGCTGGAGGCAACCGGGCTGGTCCACGAGGCGGTGGCGCGTTTGCTTGGCGGCAACAGCGACTGGACCTCGCGCGACCATTTCTTCGCGCTGGTCGCGATGCAGATGCGCGCGGTGCTGGTCGATGGCGCGCGCCGCCGCAGCGCCGACAAACGGGGCGGTGGTGCTGCCCACGTTACGTTGGGCGGGGTAGCCGATCCGGTGGTCACCGAGGATTCGCTGCTGGAACTGCACGAGGCCCTGCTGCGTCTGTCCGAGCGCGATGCGCGCGCAGCAAGGGTGGTCGAGCTGACCTACTTCGGCGGCATGCGTGCGCACGAGATCGCACCGGTGCTCGAGGTCTCCGACGCCACCATCGAACGCGATCTCGCCTTCGGTCGCAGCTGGCTCAAGCGCGAACTGTCGACATGAGCGTGCTCGACTACGCGCGGGTGCGCGATGCTTTCGACGTCTGCGTTGCGGTCGAACTCGAGCGGCGCGGTGGATTGCTGGCGGCAATTGCGCTGAACCCCGAAGAGCGCGCCGAGCTCGACAGCCTGCTTGCTGCGCACGATGCGCACGCACCGCATGACGAGGTATCGAACCGGATCAGCGCTGCGGCAGCCAACAGCATCGACGCACTGGAGCGCCCGGCGCGCCTTGGGCCGTGGCGCATCACCGGCGAGATCGGCGAGGGCGGGATGGGCGTGGTGCTGTCGGCGGTGCGCGACGACGGCGAGTACGACCAGACGGTGGCGATCAAGGTGATCCGCGGATTCTCGTCGGCCGCCGCGCGCGATCGCCTGCGTCGCGAGCGGCAGATCCTGGCCTCGCTGGAGCATCCGAACATCGCGCGCCTGCTCGATGGCGGCAGTACGCCGGGCGGTGAGCCGTACCTGGTGATGGAGTACATCGACGGCGAGCCGCTGGGCGAGTGGGCTTCGCGCGCGCAGCCGCTGCGCGAGCGCATACAGCTGTTCGCCGCGATTTGCCGCGCCGTCGCTTTCGCTCATCAGCGGCTGGTGGTGCATCGTGATCTCAAACCCGGCAACGTACTGGTCCGCCGCAATGGCAGCCCGGTCCTGCTGGACTTCGGCATCGCCAAGCTGGTCGAGACCGACGACACCGCGGGCGACGGCACCCGCACCCATACGATGACCCCGGCCTATGCCAGTCCCGAGCAACTGCGCGGCGAGGCGGTCACCACCGCCAGCGATGTATTCGGACTCGGGCTGCTGCTGTTCGTGCTGCTCGGCGGCGACGTCCGCCAGCGCCTCGACCCGCTGCGCGCGGCCAGCACATCGGTGAACTCCGCATCGAATGCCGCGCGCGGCAGCGAGCATGCCGCAGTGCGCGCGTTTGCGCCGCAACTGCGCGGCGATCTGGATGCGATCGTGCGTCAGGCGACCCGACTCGATCCGGCGCGGCGCTATCCGGCAGCGTCGCTGCTGCTGCAGGACATCGAGGCCTGGCTCGACGGAAGACCGGTCGCCGCGCGCGCGGGCGATCACTGGTACCAGCTGCGCAAACTCGCCTACCAGTACCGCGCGGTGCTCGCCTTCGGCGTGGTGTTGATGCTGGCCGCGGCCGGCTTTACCGCGCAGCTCGCGGTCGAGCGCAACCGCGCGCGCAGCGCGGAAGCGCGCGCCCTGCAGGAAGCCGCCACCGCGCGCGAGGTCGTCGCATTCCTGACCGGGCTGTTCGCCGATCTCGATCCGCGCCGCAGCCCGGATACCGCGAACCTGTCCGCACGCGAACTGCTCGATCGTGGTCGCGCCAACCTCGATCTGGTGCCTGCCAGCTCGCCGCAGGCGCGCGCCACGCTGCAGCGCTCGCTCGGCGACGTGTATCGCGCCAGCAGCCAGCCGCAGCAGGCGATCGAACTGCTCAGCCAGGCGCGGGCGGTGTTTGCCGCGGATCCAGACGCGGTGGCGGATCTGATCGAGATCGACACGGTGCTGTCGCAGGCGCACAACGAAATGCTCGATGTGGACGCAGCCCTTGCCGCTTCCGAAAGGGCGGTCGCGGCGGCACAGCCACGCGAAGCGATCGACCCGCGACGGCTGGCCGATTCATTGATGACCCGCGGGGTTGCGCGTCAGCGCCTGAATCGTTTCGACCAGGCGCTGGCCGACTTCGAGCGCGCACAGGCGCTGTTCGAGCGCAGCGGCGAGCAGGGTCGGCTCGGTCTGACTTCGGTCCTGCACAATCGCGGCTGGGTGGCGGAGGCACAGGGCCGCAATCAGGAAGCGCTGGACTGGTACGAGAAAGCGGTGGCTGCCAAGCGCGCGCTGCTGGGCGAGGACAACCCATTCACCTTCAACTCGGTGACGGCACAGGCCAAGGTGCTGGCGCTTCTGGGCCGCAACCAGGCGGCGGCGGCGGTGCTCGATGCGCTGATTCCGCGGGTGGCGCGCGTGCATGGCGAGCGCTCGCTGAGCTATCGCATGCTTCAGGGTGAACTCGGCTCCGTGTTGCAGGACCTCGGACGATTGAGCGCGTCCGAGACCGCGTACCTGCGTGGACTCGAACTCAGTCGACAGGTCGAAGGCGATACGCTGTCGGCGCGGACCGCAGCCATGATCAACAACTTGGCCACCCTGCGCGAGGAACGTGGCGACCTGGTGCAGGCCGAACGGGGCTACCGGGAGTCTTTGGCTATTCGACTGCGCACGCTCAACCCCGCCGATCTCGGCATCGCACGCGCACAGAGCAATTTGGCCCGGGCCTTGATCCAGCGCGGCGAACTCGACGAAGCAGGGCAGTTGCTCGATCAGGCCAACGCAAGTCGTCGCGCTGCGTTGCCCGCCGGCCATCCGGAACTCCTGATCTCCGACGGGATGCGCCTCGAATGGCTGTTGGCGCGCGGCGATCTCGGCGGCGCAAACGCTTCGGCAACCCAGCTGCGCGAAGCACTGGCGAGCACGCCCACACCACCGGCACCGCGCAGCCATGCGCGCATCCTCGCCGTGCTCGCGCGTCATGCGCGCGCCATCGGCGACACCCAGCGTGCGGTCGCACTATTCGACAGCGCGCTGGAAAAGCTGGGAACCGCGCTGCCCGACAACCACCCGGGAATCGCGCTGCTGCGACTCGATCTTGCCGAAACCCTGCGCGCTAGCGATCCAGCCCGCGCGCGCAGTCTGCGCGCGCAAGCGCAAGCTGTGCTTGAGGTGGCGTTGGTGGCCGATGCGCCGCAGCGCGCGCGATTTCGCAACGAATGAACCCGCAAGGCGCGCACTCCGCGCGCTGCCCCCGATCCAGCTTGAGGATCCATCCATGACTCGCAGTGTCGCCTTCCGCCAGGTCGACGTATTCACCGCCGTTGCATTCCGCGGCAATCCGGTTGCCGTGATACTCGACGCGCGCGATCTTTCCGACGCCCAGATGCAGCGCATCGCGAACTGGACCAACCTGTCCGAGACGACATTCGTGCTGCCCGCCAGTGCGGCCGAGGCCGACTACCGCGTGCGCATCTTCACCCCGCGCCAGGAACTGCCCTTCGCCGGCCATCCGAGCGTGGGCACCGCGCACGCGATGATCGAGGCCGGACTCGCGCTGCCGCGCAATGGCGCACTGGCGATGGAATGCGCGGCCGGCGTGCTGCCACTGTTTGTCGAAGGCGAAGGCGTGCAACGCAGGATTTTCGTACGCGCGCCAGTGGCGCACTTTGCCGATCCCGAGCTGACCATGCTGGTAGCGCTGTCGAAGGCGCTCGGCGTCACCATTCACCAGTCGCCCGCGCCGTGCAACGTGCGGGTCGGCCCGGTATGGACCGTGGTCGATCTGCACGACGAGGCCACCGTGCGCGGCCTGCAGCCGGATATGGCCCGCTGCGCCGAGTTGACCGGCGAACATGACAGCGTCGGCATCGCCGTGTTCGGCCGTGCGAGTGATGCCATGCTGCCTTATGTGGTGCGCTGCTTCTGCCCCGCCGACGGCATCCCGGAAGACCCGGTCACCGGCAGCGGCCAGGCGGCGGTAGCGGCCTACCTGCGCGCCAACCAGCTGATCCCGGATGGCGCATTCGCGTACGCAGCGAGCCAGGGCCGCGAGGTCGGCCGCGATGGCATCGTGCACGTACGCGTCGGCAGCGACGACCGCATCGACATCGGCGGACACAGCGTGACGTGCATCGAGGGTACGTTCCGCAGTTAGCGACTGTGCCACCCACCAAAAGCGCAGTGAGGCACTGTGCCACCCACCAAAAGCTCGTCATCCCCGCGAAGGCGGGGATCCAGCGACTTCGGCTCGATGGTTGGTGCGGGAGGCACTGGATTCCCGCCTCCGCGGGAATGACGACTTGGGCTTGATCCGGGAGAAACTGGCGCGTCGCTGCTTGAGCGACTTTGCCACCCACCAAAAGCACAATAAGCGACTCTGCCACCCACCAAAAACTCGTCATCCCCGCGACGGCGGGGATCCAGCGACTTCGGCTCGATGGTCGGTGCGGCAGGCACTGGATTCCCGCCTTCGCGGGAATGACGACTTGGGCTTGATCCGGCAGAAACTGGCGCGTCGCTGCTTGAGCGACTTTGCCACCCACCAAAAGCACAATTGGCGACGTTGCCACCCACCAAAAGCACAATTGGCGACTTTGCCACCCACCAAAAGCACAATTGGCGACTCTGCCGCCCACCAAAAGCTCGTCATCTCCGCGACGGCGGGGATCCAGCGACTTCGGCTCGATGGTTGGTGCGGGAGGCACTGGATTCCCGCCTTCGCGGGAATGACGAGTTGGACTTGATCAAGCAGAAATCGGCGCGTCGCTGCCTGACTGAAGTGCCATACCCATCAGGGCACCCGCGCCGCAAGCGTCGCAGCGCTCCACACAGGTTTGCCATCGACCCAGGTAGCGAGCACCTTCGTCGCCAGCAGCTGCTGCGGTTCACTGCCCACCGGATCATGCGAGAGCACCACGAAGTCCGCGCGCTTGCCGATCTCCAGCGAGCCCAGTTCGCTTTCCATGAACCCGGCGTAGGCCGCATCGAGGGTAAAGCCGCGGAGCGCCTCGTGGCCGGTCAGTCGCTCGCTGGCGTACCAGCCGCCACCCGGCTGCCCAGCGGCATCCTGCCGCGAGACCGCCGCATACAGCCCCGCGATCGGATCGATGCGCTCGACCGGAAAATCGGAGCCCAGCGCCAGCCGCACGTCCGCATCGCGGAACTTGCGCCACGCGTAGCCACCGACGATGCGCCGCGGGCCGACGCGCTGTTCGGCCCAGGGCATGTCGGAGGTCGCATGAGTCGGCTGCATGGAGGCGATCACGCCCAACGCATGGAAACGCGGAATATCGCTGAGCGCCACGATCTGTGCGTGCTCGATGCGCCAGCGGTGATCGCTGCCCGCATCAGTGCCGAGGACCTTGGCGTACAGATCCAGCACCGTGCGATTGCCGCCATCGCCGATCGCATGGGTGGCGACCTGGATGCCGCACGCCTTCGCCTTGCGCATCGCCGCTTCGAGCATTTGTGCCGAGGTCACCGGCAATCCGCGCTGGCCGGGGGCATCGCTGTAATCGGCCAGCAGCAGCGCGCCGCGCGAACCCAGCGCACCATCGGAATACAGCTTCAGCGCGCGCATTTGCAGGCGCCCGGAGGGATGACGGTAGCGTCCGTCGCGGCACAGATCGTCCAGCGCGTTGCCATCGCCGTCTGCCCATGCGTTGACCCGGATCGGCAACTCGCCGGCATCGGCCAGTTCGCGCAATGCGGCGAGCACCTCGCGCGAGGTGCCGGCATCGTGCACGCCGGTCAGACCAACCTTGAGAAGCTCGGGAAAGGTCTTGCGTAGTGCGCGGCGCATCAACTCCGGTGTGATCGGCGGAACCTTGGCATCGATGAGCGCGGCGGCAGCATCGACCAGAACACCGGTGGCCTTGCCGTCGCGACGCACGATCTCGCCGCCATCGACCTGCCAACTGCCATCCAGATCACGCCCGGCAGCGCGCAGCGCCGCGCTGTTGCCCCAACCGGCATGGCCATCGACACGCTCCAGCCACACCGGCCTTCGCGGGAACGCCGCGTCGAGATCGGCAGCAGTCGGAAACTCGCGCTGCCCTTGCGGCCAGTCGTTCTGGTCCCAGCCGCGCCCGAGCAACCACGCGCCATCCGGCAGGTCTTGTTCGAAGGCGCGCAGGCGCGCGATGATTTCCGCCTTGCTGGTGGTGCCGACGAGATCGGCATTGAGCAGTGACAACCCATGGTTGAGCAAGTGGCCATGGGCGTCGATCAAACCGGGCACCACGGTAGCGTCGCCGGCATCCACGCGCTGCGCGTCGGGATTGCTGGCGAGCAGCGCATCGAGCGCGCCGACACCAACGATGCGCCCGCTGTGATCGAACGCGACTGCGCGCGCCTCGGGCAGCACTGGATCCATCGTGATCACGCGTGCGGCGCTGAGAATTGTCACCTCGGCCGCTTGCGCTGCCACGCTGCACATCGCCATTGCCAAACCCGCGAACACGGCACGCCGCATGTTGCTCTCCCACTCGGACCCGGTCCCGACTGTGCCGGCGCGGCAGCGCGCTGGCAAGTCGGGCCGGTTCGGCGAAGATTCTCAACGTGCGACGAGCGCGGCAAAGCGCGCGGCATCGTCGGCTGCCGGACGCGCGACGATGTAAAGCGTGGTGGCACCGGTGGCACAGGCGCGCTGGGCCACCGCGCGCAGATGCAGCTGCGTGGCCTGCAGCTTGGCCGGATTGCGCACGTCGAAGTGGGTTGTCACTTCGGCCGCGCTCGGCACCCCGGCGCGGGCGCAGTTCCAGATCAATGGTGCATTGTCGGCGGTATCTGCAGGGCTGGCGGCGGCATGCAGGGAAACGGCGAGGCCGGCGGCAGCGATCAGACGGATGGACATGTTCATGGTGGCTCTCCTGGGGTGGCGCCGCGCTTCGGGCTGATCCCGTTGCTGCGGCGTGGAGCCACTGTCCGCCGAACGCAGCGACAGATCCTGCGGCGCGGATTGGGGCTGGATGCGGGCCACGTTGGGGGATCATGAGGATTGTGATTGTGTTTCAAAATCAGAAGGTTGCGCTGTGACCTAACGCTTCTCCAGCGCTGCAGATGCTAGATTCACGCTCTTGAGATCACCTCCAAGGCATCCCGCGGATGGGCGAAGCCCCGGCAGACGATCGCCCTTATGGTTTCGGCGACGTAGTGGTCGATCCTCGCGCGCACCGCGTGCTGCGCGCCGGTGTCGCCCTCGCGCTCGAACCCAAGGCATTTGCGGTGCTGCTGGTCCTGTTGCGCGAAGCCGGCAGCATCGTGCCGCGCGATGCGCTGCTCGATGCGGTCTGGGGCCATCGGCATGTGACCCCGGCGGTGCTCAACCGCATCATCGCCATGCTGCGACGCGCACTGGGCGACGACGCCGAGCAGCCGCGCTACATCCGCACCGTGTACGGCACCGGCTACGGATTCATCGGCGAACTGCGGCGCGAGGCGCGGGTTGCCGATGAGCAAACCCGACATGCAGCATTGGACACATCCGGCGATGCTCGCTTGCAGTCGAGCGCCGCGCCCGACGAATCTGACGATGCCGGCGAGCGCTCAAGCGTCACCCCGCCCGCTGCCGTCATCGTCGAGCCAGATCCGCAACGCCGCAGACTCCTGCCATGGGCGGCGGTCGCCGTGATCGGCGCGCTTGCCGCAGTCCTGTGGATCGGCAGCAGGAGCCTGCTGCCGTCGCCTGCTCAGCCAATCGCGCCGGCGCCGATTGAACCTGACGCACGCGCTGAACCGAATGCGCCGACTATTTCGGTGATCGATCCCCAACCTGCTACCCGCACGCTGCGCATCGCCGTAATGCCGATCCGCAGCACTGCCGACGATGCGGCGCTGACCGATCTGGCCAACGGACTGACCGACAGCATGATCCAGACGCTCTCGCGCCAGCCCTATGTGGCGGTGACGGCCCGCGAGTCGGTCGACCGTGCCGCGGCGACCGGGGCCACGCCGCAAGCGGCGATCGAGGCGCTGCGCGTGGATCTGTTGTTGCGGGGCACGCTCAGCGTCGATGGCGCCGGCAACGCACAGCTGAATGTCGCACTGTTCCGCACGCCGGGCGGTGAGCCGATGCTGTTTGCCTACGCGCGGCCGCGCGCACAAATCTTTCGCGTGCTTGGACCGCTGCTCGACGATCTGGCGCGCGCGGGCGTGCCGCTGGGCGATGAAGCCGGCAGCGCGGCGCTGCGCGTTGGCAACGAGCGCGTGCAGGATCTGTACTGGCAGGCACAGATGCTGGCCGCCGGAAGTTTCAGCGAAGAGCCTGGTCTGAACGTCCAGCAATCGCTCGCAAAGCTCGACGAACTGCTGGCGCTGGACCCCGACTTCGCGCTGGCGCACGCGCTGCGCTCGTCTCTGTATGCGCGTCTGGGCAACCTCGGGGTATTGAGCATTGGCGAAGCCGGCGACAAGGCGGTCGCTGCGGCCAAGCGCGCCATCGCGCTGGCACCCGACCTCGCCGAGGGCCACCTCGCGCTGGGCTTTTCCACCACCATGCAGTGGCGCTCGCCGGAGGCGCTGGGCCCCGCGCAACGCGCGCTGGAGATCGCGCCGAACGACTATCGCGCACTATCGCTGATGGGCAACGTACTGGCCTACCTCGGTCGCGTCGATGAATCGCAGCGCTTCAATACGCGCGCAACGGAACTCAATCCGCTGTTGCCTTGGGTCATGGTGCGAAACGGCTGGGCCAACGTGCTGGGCGGCCGGCCAGAGGAGGCACTTGCCGATATCGAGCGCCTGCAGTCGCAAGTCGGTTCGGGCGCGCGCCGCTACGTGGTGCCGCGCATTCACTTGAACTACGGCCAACTGGCGAAGGCCTTGCAGGCACTGGGGCCGTCGCCGGTAGACGAACCCACCCTTGGCGCGGCAACGCGCGCCGCGACACTGCAGTTGCTCGGCGACCTGGACGGTGCAAGAACAGCACTGCAAAGCAGCAGCATCAAGCTGCCCGCAGCGCCGCTGTACATCGACACCATGCTGCGCCAGGCCTTGCTGGATGGCACTGCGAGATCGTTTGCGGAATCGCTGGAGCGCAGCGATCCGCCACTCGCGCAGTCACCATGGCTCGGCATATCGCACGCGATCGCGGTTGCCTACGCTGGCGACCGGCGCAGTGCGCTGCGCGAGCTCAGCCAGATTTTCGCCGATCCGCATCAGCGCGAGTTGGCCGCCTACAGCTGGTTCGCCACCAGCAGCGGCCTGTCGCGCATCGCCGACTGGATCGGCCTGCGCCGCGACCAAGGTATCGCCCATGCCGGCGAGCTGGCCGCCTACGATGCCTACATCGCCACGCTGACCGCTGGCGGTGTGCGCGCACCGCTGCTGGCCTACCACCGCGCGGTGTCCGCAGCGCTGCATGACGATCCACCGGCAGCCAACAGACTTCTCGGCGAAGCGATCGCCGGCGGCTGGCTCGATCCGATCGCGCTGCGCTTCGACCTGGCGTGGACGCCCTTTGCGGACGCCGATTGGCTGGCGCTACACCGCGACGCAGTCGCGGCACGCGTGCTCGAACAGCGGCGGGTCGCCGGATTGCCCTAGCCGGAACATTTCATGAGTTCGCGGGAAATCGGCCCGCACAGACCGGTGCTACGCGGTTGCGTCGCGGTGGCCGGGAACATCGGTTCGTCCTGCGGCCGATTCCCCGCTATCGCGACGCAAACTGGCCTTTGGCGCGCCTGCCTTGGTCTTCACTCGCCCCGTGGCCACCACCATGGGACTCGCTCCAGACCGGCGGCAACCGCACGAAATCCGATGTGTGCACTGCGATCCCGCATGCAACGTCCGGGCTGGCGAATCGCTGGCGTGCGTTTCGCGTCTCGCGCAGACGCACCGTCATTGTCGTAGCTCACCATGGCTGCCGCGCCGACTGCGGTGTCGGCGGAATCCGCGCGCGTTGCTCGCGCGCGGTGGCTTCGCAGTTCGCGTGGTTCGAATCCGGCGGGCACTCCGGCAGATGCACGCCCTGCAGCAAGAGCAACGCGGGCGGGAACTTGCGCACGATTTCCTGTCCGAGGTTTTCACCGTCGGGGGTCCATGCGCGATCGAAGCGCGTGGACTCATGGGTAAGCACGGGCTCACGCGGCGCGGGCGCCGGCGGCGCGAACGGATCGCCGGCAACGTCTGCGGTGTCCTGCGGCAACCGAACGGTTCCGTCCGGCGCGAACAGGCGCCGCGCGTCGAGTCCGGGCTCGCGTTGCGGCTCGCGCGGCAAGAACTGTACGGCGACACCTTCGTCGACGGTGGGCGTGCGACGCGTGCTGGTGCTCGTGCTCGGTGCGCCGGTCGCCTGCCGCGCCGACCTGGAATCGGCCGGCGGCGCATCGACCGCCGACGACGTTGCGGCCACGAACTCGATGGTGATGCTGGTCTCCGCGCGGCCATCGACTGCCGCGGGCCGATAGCGGGCCAGCTGTTCGACGAGCAGCCAACCGACAACGTGGGCGAGGAACACTCCCAGCAACACCAGCCTCTTCAGCGTCGCGCCCCGGTGCCGCCCGCGCGTGGCGCGGTGGTTCGCATCGGGCGGCAATCTGCTCATTCCATCTGCCATGCGCTGGTTCCCACCGATTCCGATGTACCGCGATACCAATGCTTATGGCAGGAAATCGACCGCGCGAGGACTCTGCGGCTCGGTCTGATAGGTCTCCCACGGCGCCTTGGGCGGATTTTTCATCGCCGGTGGCGGCACATCGCCGCAACCGCCGAGGATGATGATCCAGGCGCAACGCCAGCGCGTGCCCCACGGCGTCCTGAACTCCTTCTCCACGATCACGCGACGCATGACCTCGGCACCGAGCGACTCGTTCGACGGCACCCAGTACTCGTCGAAGCGGGTGGGTTTGTAGGGAATCGGCGAGCGGATCGGTGCGAGGGCCTGCGGCTTTGGCGGCGCGAAGCCAGGCGCGGCAACCAGCGGTTGCGCGGCCTCGATGGCTTGTTTGGAAAGGCGTGGCGATCCGTCGTCATTGAACAGCTGCAATGAGTCCAGAACGACTGGTGCCGGCGATGCCGCGCTGGGTGCGGCCAGCGGCTGCACCGGCGCGCGCATGGCGTTGGGCGGCGAAGGCGGCTGCGGCCGGGAAAGCGCCTGCCGGATCGGCAGCGCTACAGGCGCAGGCGCATCAAGCGTTGCAACGACTGGCGGTGTGGCCGGCGGTTCCGCATCTGCAACTGCAGCCGGCGCTGTCGCAGCTGCATCAAGAAATACGATCTCGATCGATTCCTGCGGTGCTGCCGCTGGCGGCAACGCCTGCAGCTGCATGGCGCGATCCACCAGCACCGCGCCGAGGATATGCAGCAGCAGCAGCACCGACAGCACCCAACGCAGCCGCACGATGTCGACCGGCGCTGGATCGCGCGAGGGCCGCGCTATCTCGAACGGCAAGTGCGGCAGAGTCAGTGGCGGAAGGCCGTCGGGCATCGCGGGATGTTGGAGCCAGAGTGCGTAACGCGGCGTTAAGGCGCGGTCCGCAGTACGACGGAGATCGGCCGCCATGCACGTTCCCGCGGTCGCGGCTGGGGTTTGCAAATCTGCGTCCGGGCGCCGACCGCAACCCCGGCTCAAGCTGCGGCAGTCCCGATGCCGGTCAGGCATCGGGCCGCCGCAGGATCACGGCATTCTGATCAACGTACCGGAGCGACCGAAACGGCGACCTGGATGCGGTCGCCCGGATGCGCATCGGTGCGCGTGGTGTAGGTGCGGCCGTGGTACTCGTACTCCACGTCGTAGCCCACCACCTGCTCGTCGCGCCGATAGTCGACGCGGGTTTCGCAGAACTGTTCGCTGGACTGGCGGTAGCTGCCGCCGACCTCGCGGTAGCCACCGCGGGTCGCGCGGTTGTGGCCCACCGAGCCGCCGATCAGTGCACCGGCGATGGTCGCCGCGCGGCGACCGTCGCCCTTGCCGACCTGATTTCCCAGCGCGCCGCCGAGGATCGCGCCGAGCAGTGCGCCACCGGTGCCATCGGAGCGATTACCGGAACGGTAGGCATAGCGCGGCTCGTAGTATTCGACCGGCTGGTTGCGACAGACATCGCGCTCGACCGGCTCATCGTAGGTCTCGATGATCGGATCGACGCGTATCACGCGCGCCCAGTCGTACTCGGCGTCGCCGACGTAACCAGTGTCGCCACGATAGGACTGGGCGACTGCGGTGCCGGACAGCGCCAGCGACACACCGAGGACCTGCAACAGACGCTTCATGGCAATTCTCCGAGACCGCCGCGCACGGCGCGCTGGCGTGGAGCCATTGAAGCGTTGCGCGGCTGAATTCGCTCTTAACTGCGGCCGCCAACGCAGCCGCCGTTCAGCCCGTGTTTTGCAGCCCGCGGGCGATGCCGCTGACCGTCGAGACCAGCGCTTCCAGATTGTCGCCGTCGGGCCGACCCTGTGCGCGCCACTCGGCCAGCAACTTGACCTGCAGCAGGCTCAGCGGATCCACGTAGGGGTTTCGCAGGCGCAGCGACATCTTCAGGCGCGGATCGCGATCGAGCAGCTCGCGGGTGCCGCGCAGGCGCAGGATCAGCGCCACGGTTTTCTCGAAGTCCGCCGCGATCTGCGGGAAGAATTGCGCATGCAGCGGCCCGGCCAGCGCCGAATAGCGTGCGGCGATGCCAAGATCGGATTTGACCAGCACCATCTCGGTGTCTTCGAGCAGGTTCTCGAAGAACGCCCAATCATGCGCCATCGTCGCCATCACGTCTTCGCCGACCGCATCGATCGCGGCCTGCAGCCCGTGCCCGATGCCGTACCAGCCCGGCAGACCGTGACGGCTCTGCGACCACGCGAACACCCACGGAATCGCGCGCAGTTGCGCGACCGTCGACTCGCCCGGCGCACGCGAACTCGGCCGCGACCCGATCCGCATACGCTCGATCACATCGATCGGCGTGGCCGCGCGGAAGTAGTCGACAAAGTCCGGAGTCTCGAAGATCAGTGCCTGATAGGCCTTGCGCGATGCGGCCGCCATCGCATCCATCGCCTGCATCCAGCGCGGGTCGATGGGTGCTGCCGGCGGCTCGCACTCGCGCGCGATCAGCGCCGAGAAGGTCTGCTCGATGCTGCGCAGGGCGATGGCGCGCATGCCGTATTTGCGGCGGATCACCTCGCCCTGTTCAGTCAGGCGCAGGCGACCGCTGAATGCACCGGCGGGTGCGGCACGGATCGCGCGCTCGGTCTTGCCACCGCCACGACTGACGGTGCCACCGCGGCCGTGAAAGTAGTCGAGCGCGATACCGGCCTCGCGCGCGATCGCGCTCAGCGCCGACTGTGCGCGCTGCAGGGCCCAGCGTGCCGAGGCCAGCCCGCCATCCTTGTTGCTGTCGCTGTAGCCCAGCATCACGGTCTGCCGATTGCTGCGGGTGGAAAGGTGCGCGCGATAGTGCGGATCGGCGAGAAGGCGCGCCATCACCAACGGCGCGCGCTCGAGATCGTCGACGGTCTCGAACAGCGGTGCGACATCCAGCGCCGGCGGCTGCATGCCCGCAGCCTCGGCCAGTGCGAGCACCGACAGCACGTCGTCGGCATCCTCGCTCATGCTCACGATGAACAGACCCAGCGCCTGGGTGCCGAAGCGCCCACGCGCCCAGTCGAGCGCGCGGAATACGTCCAGCGTGCGCGACAGGTTGGCGTCATCCGTGCTGGCCACGACCGCCACTTGCGCGGCCAGCACCTCGCGCAGCCGCTGCGTGCGCTCGCCTGCCGGACGGCCGGCCCAGTCCGGATCGCCGAGCAACGTCGCCAGTGCGGCGCGATGCACGCCGGCGTGCTGGCGCACGTCGAGTGCTGCGAAATGAAAGCCGAAGGTGCGCACGCGCCAGCGCATGCGCGCGACCAGATGCAGTCCCGCGTGCCGCCCGCCGTGACGTTCGAGGCTGTCGCCGATCAGGTCGAGATCGGCGAGCAACTCATCGGGGTGCGCATAGGCCGCAGGGCCATCGGCCAGCGTATCGCGCAGGCGCGCGGCGATCAGCAGCGCAAGGCAGCGATACGGCATCTCTCGATGGCGCAGCGCGATGGCGGCGGTTGCGCTCGGCAATCGGCTGCGATATTCCTCCAGGCGCTTGAGCACGCCGGCGGCCACCGTCACCCGCGACAGCGATTGCGAGAGCTGCTGTGCGAGGTCCTGCAACTCATCCAGGTAGCGGGCCACCACCAGCGCACGATGGCTCAGCAGCGAGTCGCGCACGGTGTCGGCGCCGACCCCGGGATTGCCGTCCATGTCGCCGCCGACCCAGGAGCCGAAGGCGATCAGCAGCGGCAGCTCGCGCCAGTCGTGCTCGGGCCACACGCGGCGCAGCGCACGCGACAGCGACTCGTAGCACGCAGGCAGTACGCGATAGAGCACATCGCCCAGATAAAACAGCACGTGCTCGCGCTCCTGGGCCACCGAAGGTCGCACCGAGGCGTACTCCGCGGTCTGCCAGCCGGCGCTCACCTGCAGCCTGATCGCGGCGCGATGGCGGCGCTCTTCGGTAGGGGTGAGGCTGGATTCGATGCGCTCGACCAGCTTGCGCGCGATGTGCTTTTCCTTGTCCAGCAGTGTGCGCCGCACCGCTTCGGTGGGGTGCGCGGTGAATACCGGCTCGAGTCGGATGCGCGACAGCGCTTCCATCACCTGAGTCGGGCCGACGCCCGCATCGCGCAGTCGTTGCAGGGTCTCGTGCACGCTGCCGGGCACCGGCGCGGATTCGTCGGCCTCGTAGGCCAGTCGACGGCGGATGCGATGCACCTGCTCGGCGAGATTCACCAGCTGGAACCACGCCGAGAACGCGCGCACCAGATCGTCGGCGATCGCCGCGGTGGCGTCACCGAGCGCACCATCGAGCGCGTCGGTCGCCGATTCATGGCCTTCGCGACGATCGATCGCCGCCCGCCGCACGCGCTCGAGCCGCTCGAAGAACTCTTCGCCGCACTGCTCCCGCACGACCTCGCCAATGATCCCGCCGAGCACGCTGACGTCGGATTTCAGCGGCAGGTCTTTTGCTTCGAAGGGGATTTCTCGCGCCATGGCTGCATCATGCCGCAAAGCAGCAAAAAACGCCGCATCGGGCTGCTGTCCGATGGGCGGAGCTGCGACAGCATTCGAATCCTGAACTGCACCCCTAACCCAACGCAGTGCCCAGCCACTGGTGCGCAAGTCCCGCACACCGCGCCGCCCCACGCCCCAACAGCGGCCCCACGTGACTCACCCCCGGCACCCGAATCAAATCAGCCGACCACCCGGCAGCCAGCGCCGCCGATACCTGCACCGGCACATCCGTATCGCACTCCGAGGCCAGCACCAGCACCGGACAAGCGGGCCGTTCGACCATCACCCCGCTGCGCGCTGCATCCACCACCGCGCCCGATTCATCGCGCCAGCGCCGCCAGGCCCATTCGCACGTCGCATCGTCGGCATCCGGCAGCGCGCGCCGCGTCGAGGCCAGCGAAGCATGCAATCCCCATGGAATCACGGTCGGCGATGTCTGGTGCGCGGGCATGCCCACGTGCCACGGCGCCGGCGGCAGCGGGTTGACCAGCACCAGCGCACGCGCATCCACCAGTGCGCCGCACATCATCGCCAGCAGGCCACCGAGGCTCGCGCCGACCAGCACCGGCGCCTCGCCAAGCCTGCGCGCTGCGTCCTCGATCTGCTGCACGTAGTCGCCAAGGTGCGTAGCGGCCACGCCACCGGATGCATGCTGCAGTTCGAGCGCCTCGACCTGCCGTCCGTGCGACTGCAGCACGCGCAGCCAGGCCGCCCATTCCCAGGCGCCACCGCCAGCGCCGTGGATCAACAGGATCGGTGCGTTTGAAGGCGACGCGCTGTCCAACGGCCCATGCTTCATCGCGCGATTCTGACCCAAGTCATGTACCCGTGCGCGCGGGGCTTGACCGCAGCCACACCGCGGCAGGAAGGTAGCCACCCGGCCTGTCGCTGTGCGCTTCCGCCCGGATGGTCCAGGGCCCGGCATGCGACCCGCCCCCGCGATATCACGAGGAGGAATTCGCATGCCTGCCTACTCCACTGATCAGATCCGCAACATCGCCCTCGCGGGCCACTCCAGCGCCGGCAAGACCACCCTGTTCGAAGCCCTGCTGCATGTCGGCGGCACTATCTCTGCAGCAGGACAGGTCGAACGCGGCAACACCGTGTCGGACTTCGATCCGATGGAAAAAGCGCGCGGCCATTCCATCCATACCGCGATCGCCGCAATCGACCACGGCGGTATGCACGTCAACCTGATCGACACTCCCGGCTATGCGGATTTCCGCGGTCCCACGCTGGCAGCACTAGCCGTCGTCGAGACCGCAGCGATCGTGGTCGATGCCGCGCGCGGCGTGGAACACGCCACGCTGCGCCTGATGGAGCATGCCAAGGCGCGGCGTCTGTTCCGGCTGGTGATCGTCAACAAGATCGACCAGACCGATGCCGACCTCGAATTGCTGGTAGAGCAGCTGCGCGACAGCTTCGGCCCCGAATGCCTGCCGATCAATCTGCCAGCCAAGGGCCGCAGCGGCGTGCTGGACTGCTTCCGCAATGCCGCCGGCGACAGCGATTTCGGCAGCGTGGCCGCCGCCCACCAGCGCATCGTCGATCAAGTCGTCGAGATCAACGAAGACGTGATGGGCCGGTATCTCGAAGACGGCGAACAGGGCCTCAGTCGCGCGCAGCTGCACGATGCCTTCGAGCAATGCCTGCGCGAGGGTCATCTGATTCCGATCTGCTTCGTCTCCGCGCGCACCGGCGCGGGCATGCGCGAGCTGCTCGATCTGTTCGAACACCTGATGCCCTCCCCCGCCGAGGCCAACCCGCCGTTGTTCGTCAAACGCAGCGGCCCTGCAGCCAGCGACTTCATCACCACCCCCGACCCGCACCAGCACGTGGTCGCCGACGTATTCAAGATCGTCAACGATCCCTTCGTCGGCAAGCTCAGCGT
>JBBRFN010000016.1:0-35199 GCA_038224265.1 Lysobacterales bacterium | reverse complement strand
GTGCCGCAAACCACGACGCAGGATGGTTGTGCGGTGATCACTGCGACCTATTCGGCGATGATCGTGCAACTCACACCCACCACGATCGAGCCGCGCACCTCGACGTGCACCATCACCACCAACATCGGCCTGACCGGCACGGTGCGGGTGGTCGGTACACGTCGCTGCGGCGATGGCCTGACGCCGGTGCCGGTGGGCTGTCCTCCCTGATCGATCCGCAAGGACCGACGAAAAGGCCGCCGCAAGGCGGCCTTTTTCGTTGCTGCGCCCGCTCGAAGGCAGTTGCAGCAACCATGTTCCGGCGCGGTCCGAGCTGCCGCGACCGCGACCGCGACAGCAACCGCAACCGCAAGCGCGACATCGCTCAGCCAACCCGGGGAAGGGCGAAGTTCCAGCAAGCCGCGACCGCGATCGGGCGAGCCTGACCACCCGGCCCGGAAACGATCGGGCTAAGATAAGGGGAGGGGACATCAGGAGGCTTCCGTGGCCAGCGCCCGCACCGAACTTGCAGCCGGCGAGATCGTGTTCCGCGAGGGCGACGCGCCGACTACGGCCTTTCTGATCGAGTCGGGCGTGATCCAGATCGTGACCACCGCCGGCGGCGCACCGCGCGAACTCGGTCGCCTCGGTGCCGGTGACCTGCTCGGCGAAATGGCGGTGATCGACGCCGCACCACGCACTGCAACCGCGGTGGCGCTGACCGCATGCGTGTTGTTGCCAGTGGCGCGCGATCAACTGCACGAACGCATCGACAGCGCCGATCCCGTGGTGCGCGCGCTGCTGCGCGCACAGCTGGCGCGCTATCGATCGGCGCTGAACACCTTGCAGGGCAACCGTCGGGTGGCGCCTGCCGCGATGAACGATGCGTTCGCGGTAAGTGCAAGCCTCGGTGACGCCGGCGCGATCGACAAGATCCGCCTCGAAACCCAGCTGCGCGAGGCGCTTGAGCAGCACGTGCTGCAGGTGCGCTACCAGCCGATTCACGATTTGCGCCATGAGCGAGTCGCAGGCTACGAGGCGCTGATCCGCTGGGACCATCCGCAGCGCGGACCGGTGTCGCCCGCCGAGTTCATCCGCCTCGCCGAAGAGACCTCGCTGATCGTCCCGGTGGGCCGCTACGTGCTGACCGAGGTGTTCGCCGTGCTGGCGCGCTTGCAGCGCAGTGGCGTCGATCCACTGCCATTCATCGCCGTCAACGTGTCCTCACGCCAACTGGCTGAGGAAGATGTGGTGGCAGCCGTGCAATCGATCGCCGATGCCGCAGGGGTGCCGGTTGACGCGGTCAAGATCGAGATTACCGAGAGCCTGACCCTCGACATCGACGGGGTTGCAGCGCTGATCGCGCGCGCCCATGCCTGCGGGGTGAAGGTCGCGCTCGACGATTTCGGCACCGGGTTTTCGAACCTGGGGCATCTGCACAAGCTGGCCTTCGACACGGTCAAGCTCGACCAGGGTTTCGTGCGCCAGATGCTGCATTCGCCGCGCTGCTACGCGATCGTGCAGGCGATCGTGGCAATGATCGCGGCGCTGGATGCGGACATGGTCGCCGAGGGCGTGGAGACTGCCGAGCAACTCGCTGCCCTGCGCGGGATGGGCTGCCGCTACGCGCAGGGCTGGCTGATCGGGCGTCCGCAAACCGCCGATGACCTGGTCGCCGGCTTCAGCGCCGCGCAATAGCCCGCAGCGCAGCGATTGCGGATGGCGCCATGCGGCGCCGGTCAGCGCGCAGCGCAGCGCTGCATCACTTCGGCGAGCTTGCTTTGTGTTCGCGTGTCGATCGCGCGCGAACCGATGACCCGCATCGCCTCGGCCGCATGCTCACGCGCCGCAGCAGCATCGCCGACGCTGCACAGCGCCGAAGCAAGGCTGACCTCGGCATAGCCGATATACGCATGATCCGGGCGCAGAGTGGCTTTGCGTACCCGTAGCACCTCGCGTAGCAGCGGCAGGGCGGTGGCATTGTCGCCGGTCGCCTCGGCGATCGTGGCCAGTACTTGCGCACTGACTGCGCACTGCGCGTGGTCGGCCGACAGCAGGCGCCGGCACATCGCCAGTGCCCGCTCGCCGGACTCCCGCGCAGTAGCGAGTTTGCCGTTGCGCAATCGGGCCAGCGCCTGATTGGTCAGCGCATACGACAGCCGCGCATGTTCGCCGCCATATACGCGGCTCAACCCGGCAACCGCCGCATCGGCAGCCAACTCGGCGTCCTCGTGGCGGTCGACGCCGAGCAGCAGGTAAGCGCGATAGGCGTCCAGAGCTGCGACCCGTGCGTGCTCGGGACCAAGCGCGGCAACCAGTGCAGTACGCGCACGCTCGGCATCCGCAAGCGCTGCATCGAAATCGCCGCGCTGCTCGGCCACGTAGGCGAGCGTCAGGTGCGCCATGGCGGCCAACTCATTGCCGTCACGGCCCGTTGCAACCGTGCGCAGCAGCTCCTGTGCCGAGGCCAGCGCCAGGTCGAGGTCGCCCTTGAGCTGGGCGGCATTGGCGCGCGCGGCGAGCAGGCTCGTGCGGGTCTCGCCGAGATCGGTGTTTGCCGCGATGGCGCTCAGTGCTGCGCTGCTGACCTCGACGGCCGCATCGTAGTCGCCGCGTCCGGCCAGCGCCTGCGCCAGCAGCGCCTGCCGGGTCGCCCACTCGCGTGTGCCAGGGTTTGGATCGCTGGCCAGGCTATCGCGGGCCAGGCGCTCGGCACTCGCATAGTCGCCGAGCGACTGATTGACCTCGGCCAGCGTCGCCAGCACCGCCGCACGCACGTCCGGAATGTCGCCCAGTTGATCGGCCAGTGCCGCTTCACCGCGCCGCACCAGCCCGCGCGCGGCGTCAGCCGCGACCCGATTGGCAGCCGGATCGACATCGCGGAACATGCGCACCAGGAATCCACTCACCGCCTCCGCACGCGCAGCTGCAGCACGCGCGTGGTCGCGCTGATCGGCAAGGCGCACGGTAAACGCCGCCGTCAGGCCGAGTATCGCGAGCAGCGACAGGGCGCTGACGACGCTGAGTGCGGGATTGCGGCGCACAAAGCAGCGCGCCTCGTAGGCAAAGCCGGTTCGATAGGCCCGTACCGGCCGCCGTGCCAGCCACGCCGAGGCGTCATCGGCCAAGGCGGCGACGCTTTCGTAACGCTGCTCGGCGGAATGGCGGGTTGCACGGGCGACGATGGCGCGCAGTTCCGGCGGCACCGCGTCGGGCCAGCCGAGTTTGCGGTCCTGACCACGAAGTGCAAGCGCCGCAGTCTCGTCGGCTGCCACCTCCTGCGTAGTGGCGCCCAACAGTTCGCCGAGCAACAGACCCAGCTGATACACATCCGATGCAATGCCGGCGGGCAGGCCCGCGCGCTGCTCGGGACTCGCAACCGCTGGCGTGTGGCCGGTCGCCATCCCGCTATCTCCGCTGCCGGTCAGTCGTGCCACGCCGAAATCCAGCAAGTGGGCCATGCCCTCGGCGTCGACCAGGATGTTCGACGACTTGATGTCGCAGTGGACCAGCGCGCGGGCGTGCGCGAAGCGCAAGGCAGCCGCAACCTGCAGCAGCAGGCGCACTCGGTGCCGCAGGCTCGCGCCATGCGCTCGGCACCAGTCGAGCAGGGCATTGCCGTCGATCCATTGCATCGCGAACCACAACTGGCCATCGATCGTCTCGCCGCCATCGATCAGGCGCGCGATGTTCGGCTGCGAAAGATCTGCGAGGATTTGCCGCTCGCGGCGAAACAGCTCACGGGTGGCCGGTGAGGCCGCCAGGGCGAGGATCCACTTCAGGGCCACCTGCTGGTTGAACTGGCCGTCGGCGCGTTCGGCCAGGAACACCACCGCCATGCCGCCGCGGCCGACCTCGCGCACGATCCGGTACGGCCCAAGCGTGTCGCCGGGCTGCGGCGCATGGGCGCTTGCGATCGCATCAAGCGCTGCACCGCCGACGCGCCCGGCAAGCGCGCCGCCGGTTCGCAGCAGATCGTCGAAGCGGCTCATGGTCGACGTATTGTCCGCGCTCGCTCGGCGCAAGGCCAGCGCTGCCCCCTGCACGAAGATCCGGTCCAGGTTGCTGGCACCGCACGCACAGGCGACAATTCACGCCTGCCCCGTCCAGCGACCGCTGCGACGCCGCTGCCCCCGCCGACTGGAAACACACCCGATGCCGACCCGCCGCGAACTGGCCAATGCGATCCGCGCTTTGGCGATGGACGCCGTGCAGCAGGCCAATTCCGGCCATCCGGGCATGCCGATGGGCATGGCCGACATCGCCGAAGTGCTGTGGAACGACTTCCTGCGCCACAACCCGGCCAATCCACGCTGGGTCAATCGCGATCGCTTCGTATTGTCCAACGGCCATGGCTCGATGCTGCTGTATGCGCTGCTGCATCTGAGCGGCTACGACTTCCCGCTCGATGAGATAAAGCGTTTCCGTCAGTTGCACTCGAAGACCGCCGGTCATCCCGAGGCCAGCGAGTTTCCCGGCATCGAGACCACCACCGGTCCTTTGGGACAGGGTCTGGCCAATGCGGTGGGCATGGCGCTGGCCGAGAAGGTGCTCGCGCAGCGATTCAATCGGCCCGGCTTCGACATCGTCGATCACTTCACCTATGTCTTTCTCGGCGACGGCTGCCTCATGGAGGGCATCTCGCACGAGGCTTGCTCGCTGGCCGGCACCTTCAAACTCGGCAAGCTGGTGGCGATCTGGGACGACAACCGGATCAGCATCGACGGCCGCACGCCCGGCTGGTTCACCGACGATACCGCTGCGCGCTTCGAGGCCTACGGATGGGAAGTCATCCGCGAGATCGATGGGCACAACGCGGAGGCAATCAAGGCCGCGCTGGTATCGGCCGCCATCGATCCGGACAAGCCGACCCTGATCTGCTGCAAGACCCTGATCGGCTACGGTGCTCCGCACAAGCAGGACACCGAGGCCGCGCACGGCGCGCCGTTGGGCAAGGACGAGATCGCCGCCGCACGCGAGCGGCTGGGCTGGGCGCACGCACCGTTCGTGGTGCCCGAGGACTACTACGCGGCGTGGAATGCCGGTGCGCGGGGCAGCGCATGGGAATCCGAGTGGGACGGATTGTTTGCCCGCTACCGCACGCAGTTTCCCGAACTCGCGACCGAGTTCCAGCGACGCATGCGCGGCGACCTGCCGGATGGCTTCGCAGCGGCGGCGCGGGCGTGGATCGACTCGCTGCAGGCGCAAGGCCCGGTAGTGGCCTCGCGCAAGGCATCGCAGATGGCGCTGGATGCCTACGGTCCGCTGCTGCCGGAGCTGATCGGCGGTTCGGCCGATCTGGCGCACTCCAACCTCACCCTGTGGAAGGGATCCAGGGACATCAACGCCGGCACCGCGCACGGCAACTACATCCACTTCGGCGTGCGCGAATTCGGCATGAGCGCGATCAGTAACGGCATCGCGTTGCATGGCGGCTTCGTGCCCTACGACGCGACCTTCCTGGTGTTCTCCGATTACGCGCGCAATGCCGTACGCATGAGTGCGCTGATCCCGGCCCACGCGATCCACGTCTACACCCACGATTCGATCGGCCTGGGCGAGGATGGTCCCACCCACCAGCCGGTCGAGCATCTGGCCAGCCTGCGCTACATCCCCAATAACCGCGTGTGGCGGCCCTGCGATGCGGTGGAATCGGCGGTCGCCTGGAAACTGGCGATCGAGCGCAAGGACGGACCGACCTGCCTGATATTCTCGCGCCAGAATCTGGCCCATCAGATCCGCAGCGCAGCGCAGGTCGATGCGATCGCGCGCGGTGGCTACGTGCTGCTCGACAGCGCCGATGCGCAGGTGCAAGTGCTGCTGTTGGCAACCGGCTCCGAAGTCGAACTGGCGATGCAGGCCGGCCGCCACCTGCAGCAGCAAGGTATTGCCGCGCGCGTGGTGTCGATGCCCTGCGCCGAAGCCTTCGATGCGCAACCGCTGGAGTATCGCGAGGGCGTATTGCCCTCATGGTGCCGCGTGCGGGTCGCAGTCGAGGCCGGCGTCACCGACTACTGGCGCAAGTATGTCGGTCTCGACGGCGCGGTGATCGGCATCGACACTTTCGGTGCATCGGCGCCCGCCGATCGCCTGTATGCGCACTTCGGCATTACCGCCGAGAGCGTGCTCGACGCGGCGCGCTCGCAGCTTGGCGCTCGCGCCTGATTGCCGTGTGCCGACGCGCGCTCAAGCCTGGGCCGGCATCGGAACCGCACCGAAATAGCGCGCGAATTCTGCGTGCACGTCGGCGTGGTGTTCGAGCAGCACGTCGGGCGCACTGAAGTAGTACTCGCAGGCGACGGCGAAGAATTCGTCCGGCGATTCGGCAGCGTAGGGATCGAGCACGGTGTCCTCACCGCGTTCGACCTGCTCGCCGAGACGATCGAAGCTGCGCTGCATCACCTCGCGCCAGCGTCGGCGCTGGCTCGCGTCGGCGATCGGTGGGATGCCGTCGCAGGCGCCATCGGCCATGTCGATTTTGTGCGCGATCTCGTGGATGACCACGTTGAAGCCTTCGAAAGGCTGCTGCAGGTCGGCTTCGATATCGGCCCATGACAGGATGATCGGGCCGCGTTCCCATGCTTCACCGGCCAACTCGTCGTCCCACTCTGTGACCACCTCGGAATCGGAGTCGTGGTGGGTTCGCTGCACGCGGAACTGACCCGGGTAGAGAATCACCTCGTGCCAATGCCCGAGCGCTTCGAACGGCAGATGCAGCAGCGGCAGGCAGGCTTGGGTTGCCACCAGCAGGCGCATCTGCGAGCTCAACTCCAGTGCATGGGTGGTGGCGAAATCGCGCTGTGCGATGAACATCGCAGCCACCGCGCGCAGGCGCTGCAGCTCGTCGTCGCTGCGCGCATCGAGCAGGCGCAGGGACTGCCGCACCATGCGCCAGTCATCGTCGGCAATGCTCGGCGCCGAGACTGCGAGTCGGCGCGACAGCCAGCCGAACATGCTCTGCTACCGCGACGCTGCGTGGCGACTCAGGGGCTGTGCAGCAGACCGGGGAGCATCTCGCGCCAGCCGCGCTCGCGCCTTGCCGGCGCGGTCTGCCCCGCATTGCCCGCTGGCATCGATGCATCGGCAGGCGCTGCGCTCGATGCGCCCTGCGCCGATGCGTCCTGATCGGATGCATTGACAGCGCCTGCCGCGACGACTGGCGCTTGCGGGCTGGCGACTGCGGCGGGAGTTTGCGGGGCGGGTGATTTGGCGCGCAGGCTCGGCGTTGCCGGCAGCTCGAATTTCGGCAGCACCCGCGAAAGGTCCACCGCCTGCACCGATGCGGCAAACAGCATTGCCATCAGTGCCATTACCGCAAGAATCGCGTCGCGCATCTGCTCGTGCTCCAAGACGTCCCCGCGCGCCCCAGCAGGGCGCGCGGGGCTCAGTTGTCGGATCCCGGCCTGACGCGGGACGCCCTGCCTGCCGCAGTATCCCCGCACCCGCATGGGGCAAGGGATCGGCGGCCGACACCGACGGTACATGGATCGCGGCCACCGGCGGAAGTTCCCGTCTTACGCTGCGTTGCAGCAGGAGCTGGACCTGCGGCTCGGTCTACACTCGGCGGCCATGCTGTCTGCATAGCCTCTGTCCAACGGCCAGTGGCGCTTCAATGCAGGCAGGCAATGGCGGATCGGTGGCGGCGCGATGGTTGCCGCTTGCCCGAATGGGTGTCGCAACCGTTGCATCAGTCCAAGCCGGGGGGCGCTGTGTTGGAGCGGGCAAACAGCATGCAGCGAATGTCGGGCTACGCCCTGCGGCGGGCCCTGATCGCGGGCATCCAGCGCGTGATCGCGCGGCGCGACGAGATCAACCGGATCAACGTGTTTCCGGTGCCCGATGGCGATACCGGCACCAACATGGCGTTCACATTGGGCGCTGTGCTGGGTGCGATCCAGCCGCGTCGGCAGGCACACGCGGGCAAGTTGCTGATGCGTGCAGCCTCCGAAGCGATCGATGCCGCACGCGGCAACTCCGGCGCGATCCTCGCGCAGTACTTCCAGGGTGTCAGCGAGCAGCTGGCGTCGGCGCGCCGGCTCACCCCGGAAGCACTCGCGATGGCCAGCAGCGCAGGCTCGATTCAGGCGCGCGATGCGCTGGCCGAGCCGCGCGAGGGCACCATCCTGTCGGTGATCCACGCCTTCTCCAGCGAATGGAGTCGCCAGGTGCAGGGCGGGGCACGCGATTTCCGCAGCTCCTTCGGTGCGGCATTGAAGCGCGCGCGCACCGCGCTGGGCGACACCCAGCGCCAGTTGCAGGAGCTGCGCGATGCCGGCGTGGTCGACGCCGGTGCGCTCGGCTTCGTCGATATGCTGGAAGGCATCGAAGCCTTCATCCTGACCGGCAACGACGCGCTGCGCGAGGCCGCACCTGCGGAGCTTTCCGAGCCCGGGGTGGATACGCCGGTGCTGCACGGTACGCATGAGGAACACCGGTTCTGCACCGAGTGCATGGTCAATGCGGACCCGGTCGATCGGCTCGGCCTGAAGGCTGCATTGCTGGCGCTGCCGTTGAACAGCCTTGTACTCGCCGGCACCCGCGACAAGCTGCGCGTGCATGCGCACGTCAGCGAGCCGCGGCTGCTGTTCGAGACCTGCGCCCGCTTCGGGCGCGTGTCGAGCGAGAAAGCCGACGATATGGTGCGTCAGGCCGACAGCGCTGCCGCGCCCCGCGCGCAGGTCGCGATCGTGGCCGATTCGGGTGCGGACATGCCGTCGGACGACATGGAGCGGCTCAATATCCACATGGTGCCGGTGCGGATCAGCTTCGGTTCGCGCGACTATCTGGACAAGGTATCGCTGTCGTCGCGCGAATTCTTCGCCGAGCTGCGCGACTCGCCGGTACCACCGCGGACCTCGCAGCCGCCACCGGGCGACTTCCGGCGCCTGTTCGAATTCCTGCTCTCGCACCACCGCGAACTGGTCTATGTGGGCCTGTCTCGTGCGCTGTCGGGCACCTTGCAGTCGGGCGAATCGGCCGCAGCACGAGTCGATCGCGCGCGCGCGCACGTGCTCGATTCCAACAACGGCGGTGCCGCGCAGGGTCTGCTGGTGATGGATGCCGCGGCCGCGGCCGCGGCCGGCTGGAGTGCCGAAGCGATCGCGCAGCGGGTCGCTGCCATGGTGCCGCGTACGCACCTGTTTGCGATCATCAAGGATCTGAGCTACGGCGTGCGTGGTGGCCGCGCACCGAAGCTGGCGCTGCCGCTGTCGCGCTACTTCGGCATGGTGCCGCTGATCCGCAGCAAGCCCAGCGGCAAGCTGGGCATCGGCGGCGCGCTGTTTGGCCGCGGCAACCTGCCGCAGCGCTTCGCCGCCGCCGTGGCGCGCCGGCTGGATCTGTCGAAGTCATGGCGTCTGCTGGTCTGCCACTGCGACTGCGAGGCCGATGGCGAGGCGCTGCGGCTGGCGCTGCGCGCGCGCATCCCGCACGTTGCCGCCGACTGGTTGATCGAAACCGGCAGCGGCATCGGTGCGCATGCGGGCCCCGGCTCATTGGTGCTCGGCGTGCAGGAAGCCGTGCCGCTGGATGCGCCCGACCAGCGATGATCGCGATCCTGCTGGGCGCCAAGCTGCTGCTGGCATATCTGCTGGGTTCGCTGTCGGGCAGTCTGATCCTCGGCCGCTTCCGCGGCGTCGATATCCGCACCCGTGGCAGCGGCAATGCCGGCGGCACCAATGCTTTTCGCACGCTCGGCTGGGCGTTCGCGCTCGGCACCGTGCTGATCGATGTCGGCAAGGGCGCGCTGGCGGCGGCCTTGGGGTTCATGCCGCCAGCCATCGGCGGCGTTTCTGAGCTGGCGCAGGCGCTGGCCTGCGGCGTGGCTTGCGCGATCGGGCATGTGTGGCCGGTGTTTTTCGGCTTTCGCGGCGGCAAGGGTGCGGCCGTGGTGGTCGGCAGCATGGCCGTGTGCCTGCCGGCGATCCTGCTGCCGGTGCTGGGCGTTTGGATGCTGTGCCTGTTGGCCACGGGGTACGTCGGTCTGTCGACCGTGCTTGCGGGACTGTCGCTGATTCCCGCCTGCCTGTGGCTGGGCGACACGCAGTCGCGGCCGCTGCTGCTGGGGTTCTCGATCGTGTTCGCACTGCTGCTGATGTTCACCCACCGCAGTAACCTCGCGCGTTTGCTCGATGGCACCGAGCATCGCTTCGAGCGCGTGCGCGTGCTGGGCCGGTTGTTCGACCGCGCATCGCGCCGCGGCGCATGACGCTGGGCGAGCTGCTTTCCGCACTCGGCCAATCCGAGGGGGTTTCCGGCAGCGCGCTCGCCGAGCGCTTCGGTATCACCCGCGCGGCGGTCTGGAAGCGCATCGCGCAGTTGCGCGCAGCGGGCCTGCGGATCGATGCGGTCAGCGGTCGCGGCTATCGGCTCGCGCAGCCTTTGGACCTGCTCGATGCACGCACCATCCGTGCGCAGCTTTCGCCGCCGACCCTGGCACTGCTGGCGGCGCTGCGCATTGATATCGAGCTCGACTCGACCAGCAGCGCGCTGCTGCGCGACGCGCACGCGGGCGCTGCATCCGGCAGCGTGTGCCTGGCCGAGCACCAGACGGCCGGTCGCGGACGCCGCGGGCGCAATTGGCAGTCGCCGATTGCCGCGCACTGCTATCTGTCGGTGCTATGGCGTTTCGACGCCGGATTGAGCGCGCTCGGCGGTCTGAGCATCGCGGTGGGCGTGGCGCTGGCGGAGGCGGTTCGCACGCTGGGCGTGCAACAGGCAGGTCTGAAGTGGCCCAACGATCTGGTCTGCGATCAGGCCAAGCTCGGCGGCGTCCTGATCGACGCCGGTGGCGAGTGGGCTGGGCCGTGCTTCGCAGTGATCGGGATCGGACTTAACGTGCGCATGCCGCCATCCAGTGCGATCGCGATCGAGCAGGCGTGGACCGATCTGGCGCACTGCACCGACGCGGTGCCGTCACGCAGCGTGGTTGCCGCGGCCGTGCTCGAGCACCTGCTGCCAGCGCTGCAGCTGTTCGCGCAGGATGGACTACCGGCGTTCATGCCGCGGTTCGCTGCATTCGACGCGCTGGCGGGCCGTGCGCTGCGCGTGCACGACAGCAGCGGTGAATGGCACGGCGTTGCTGGCGGCATCGAGCCCGATGGACGCCTGCGCGTGACCGACACTGCGGGCATCGTGCATCGGCTGTCGGCCGCCGAGGTCAGCGTGCGGCGTACCATCGGCACATGAACCTGCTGCTCGACCTTGGCAATACGCGGCTGAAATGGGCGTGGTACGACGCGGATGATCTGGGCATGCGCGGCGCGGTGGCGCATGGCGAGCGCGACTGGCCTGCACAGCTGCAACACGCATGGCGCGAATGCGCCGTGCCGGAACGCGTGTGGCTGGCGGCCGTAGGCCCCGAGCCCGTAGCGGCGGCCCTCGAGTCCTTGCTTGCGTCGATCTGGCCCGGCACGCCGGTGCAGCGGGTGGTATCGCCCGCTGCCGGTGCCGGGGTGGTCAACGCCTATGTGGAACCGGCGCGACTTGGTGTCGATCGATTCCTGGCGATGCTCGGCGCGCGCGGCATGCTCGATACCGCGGTTGTGGTGGCCGGCTGTGGCACCGCTGTGGCGATCGACCTCATGGATGCCGAAGGCCGCCACCACGGTGGCGTGATCGCACCCTCGCCACCGCGCATGCGCGAGGCGGTAATCAACAGCACCGCGCGGGTGGCCGCGCGCGCGCAAGTGCTGCCGGCCGCACTCGGTCGCAGCACCGAAGCGGGACTCGAGTCCGGCTGCTGGCTGGCCGCCGCGGCGCTGATCGATCGCATCGTCGACGATGCTGCGGCCGCGCTGGGACAGGTGCCGCAACTGCTGCTGCACGGAGGCGATGCCCCGCGCATTGCCGGTTTGTTGCGGCACCGCGCCTGCCTCGCGCCGGACCTGGTGCTGGCAGGTCTCGCGCGCTGGGCCAGGCTGCACGGCGGCTGAGCGGGTGCTGTGGCTACAATGCGCAGTCCACGGTGGTCTAGTGGCCCAATCATCGGTCCCGCATGATCCTGCGCATCGCCTTCCTGCTCTTGCTCACCGCCAACATCGGGGTTGCCGCATGGCTGTTCGTCGCTCCGCAGTCGCGGCCTCCGGCGTTGCCGTCCAACGAGCCGGGCGTGGCGCCGCTGGTGTTGCTGGCCGAACGCGAGGACGCACAGGCCGGCGCGTCCAGCGCGGAGCTGGCCGCGGCACCGGAGTCGGCCTCCGACGGTGGCCGCGATCGCTGTATCTCGATCGGACCGTTTCCGACCCAGAGCGACATGCGGCGCGCGCTCAACGTACTCACGCCCTCGGTCAAGCGGATCCAGTTTCGCGAAGCGCGTACCCAGCAGTCGCGCGGCTGGTCGGTATTCCTGCCCGCACCTGCCACCCGTGAAGAAGCGCTCGGCGTTGCGCGCCAGCTCAATGCACGCGGCGTGCGCGACTTCTACGTGGTGACCGCGGGCGCGCAGCAGAACACCATTTCGCTGGGCCTGTTCAAGGAGCGCAACAACGCCGAACGACGCCGCGGCGAGATCACGGCACTCGGCTTTGCGCCCGCGATCACCGAGCGCACCGAGGACCTGCCGGTGTACTGGATCGACTACGCGATCGCGCCGGAATCGACCCTCGACTGGCGGCAGAAGCTGCCGGATCTGCTCGACATCGGTGAACGCACCGTGGCGTGCTTCTGAAGCCCGGTCATCGAACGCCGCGCAATACCTTCATCGGCGCACCCGCGAACGTCAATCATCGCACCCGCGAACATCAGTCGTCGCACCCGCGAAAGTCGATCGTCGCACCCGCGAAAGTCAATCGTCGCACCCGCGAAAGTCGATCGTCGCACCCGCGAAGGCGGGTGCCCAGCGCCTTTCACTCTTGCCCGAACGCCTTCGCGCATCAGGCTCCCTCCCACAGGCCATCCCTGTATGCGAAGTAGACGTGCGGTCGCTTCGGCACGATTCGAGGGTACGGCCGAAGGCACTGGGCACCCGCCTTCGCGGGTGCGACGATGGGATGTTTCGCGGGAGAGGAGGGTCCGGCAGCGTGCGTGCCCCGCTACCAGCCGGTGAGGGCGAGGCAGGAAGCCGAGCGGGACGCATGGCCATGGATGGCGGGCGGTGCGATCATTGGAACTCACACATCACTTTGCTGGCATAGCTCAGTTGGTAGAGCACCCGCCTTGTAAGCGGGCGGTCGTCAGTTCGATTCTGACTGCCAGCACCATCCTGCATTGCAGCGCCCTGCCCGTGCACTGCGCGACTGCTACCCATCCACGGAATCCCGATCATGCGAGCTACCCAGCTGTCACTCATCGGTGCGCCCACCGACATCGGTGCTGGCCATCGCGGCGCGTCGATGGGGCCGGAGGCGCTGCGGGTCGCAGGCATTGCCCATGCGCTGCTGGCGCGCGGCCTGGCAGTTGTCGACCGCGGCAATCTGGCCGGCCCGATCAATCCATGGCTGCCGCCGGCGGATGGCTATCGACACCTTGCGGAAGTAATCGCCTGGAACACGCTGGTGATGCACGCGGTGCGCGCAGAGCTCGACCTCGACCGTCTGCCGATACTGCTCGGCGGCGATCATTGTCTCGGCGTCGGCTCGATCACCGCCGTGGCCGACTGGTGCCACGTGCGCGGCAAGCGCCTGATGGTGCTGTGGCTCGACGCGCACGCTGATTTCAATACCAGCGAGATCACCCCCTCGGGCAACCTGCACGGGATGCCGGTGGCGTGTTTGCGCGGGATCGGTCCGCAGGGTCTGACCCAACTCGGCGCGCGGACGCCGGCGATCGATTCAGCGCAGATCCGCCAGATCGGGATCCGCTCGGTCGACGCGGGCGAAAAGCGGCTGGTGCACGCGCAGCACCTGGACATCTACGACATGCGCTACATCGACGAGATCGGGATCAAGCGCGCCATCGAGGAGGCGCTGTCGGGCCTCACCCCGGACACCCACCTGCACGTCAGTTTCGATATCGACTTCCTCGATCCCGAGATCGCGCCGGGCGTGGGCACCACGGTGCCCGGTGGACCGAACTATCGCGAAGCCCAGCTGGTGATGGAGATGATCGCCGACACCGGCTTGTTGGGCTCGCTCGATATCGTCGAGCTCAACCCGGCCTTCGATGTGCGCAACCGTACGGCAGGACTGGCGGTCGACCTGATCGAGAGCCTGTTCGGCAAGTCGACGCTGATGCGCGACTGAACGGATCCGCTCGCGGGCATCCCTGCGATACCATCGCGATTTCCACGCCACACTCCGCCGAGGACTGCAACATGACAATGCGCCCGCTGGTCTCGCTGTGCATGTTGCTCGCCCTCGCAGGCTGTGCAGCTACTCCCGGACCCGCCGCCACGCCGCCGCCGGTTGCCGCCGCCGGACCCGGGTTCATCGAGCGCTCGCTCAGCGATGGCGACACGATCATCGGTGCGCAGCCTGGCGCAATCGATTTCGATGCGCTGCGTGCGGCCGGCGTGACCCGGGTGGTGAACGTGCGCGGTGCAGACGAGATGACGTCGCTGGGATTCGACGAGCCGGCAACCGCTGCTGCGGCCGGCATGCGCTACGTGAATGTTCCCCTTTCCGGCGTGGGCGCCTACACGCCCGCGGCGCTCGAGGCTTTTGCGCGCGAGATGGCGCTCGATGACGGCGGCAAGTTGCTGCTGCACTGCGGCTCCGGTTCCCGCGCAGGCCTGCTGTACGCGGCTTGGCTGGTGCAATATCGCGGGCACACTCCGGATGCGGCGATGCGCACCGTCGCGCCGCTGGGCCTGTGGCCATTGCCGATGGAGCGCATGCTCGGGCGCAGCCTGAGCCTGCAGTTCGCCGATCCGGTCGAGAGCGATTCGTTCGAGCAGGGCGCCGACTGAGGCGCCTGCGCCCACAGGACCAGGCGCGACTTTTGCAGCGGCTGGCTATGCGTGGCGCCGGAAGTACCACGCGGCGATCAGTATCAGGGCCAGCGCCGGCAAAAGTTGGGTCAAGCGGAAATCCAGACCATATACCGCTGCGACATTGGTCACGCCGCCTTGCATCACGCTCCAGCCGGCGGCGAGCAGGATGCCGAAGAACAGGCGCTTGCCGAGCCCGCCGGAGCGCAGCGAGCCGAACGCGAAGGGCAGGGCCACCAGCACTATTGCAAGCACGCTGAGCGGATAGAACGCACGGCGCCAGAAGGCTGCGCGCCACTCGCTGGCGTCCAGCGCGTTGCGGTCGTAGTAGGCGATCCCGTTGGACAGGTCGCGCAGTCCAAGAAAGCGCGGCCTGACCAGCGACAGGGCCAGCAGTCGTGGGTCGATCTGCGAGGGCCACACGAGCTCGGCAAGTTTCTCGGTCGCCACCGAATCGACGCCGAACGACTGCCGCATCACGTCGTTGAGGATCCACGTGTCGCGTTTGTGTTCGGCGCGCGCGGCGATCGCGATGCGCGCGAGCCGACCATTGGGCTCGAATTCGTAGATCCTCAGATCGAACAGCACCACGCTGTCGCCGAGGTTTTCGCCACGCTTGGCGTTGAGCAGGGTCTCGCCATCGCGCGCCCACACGCCAGTGCGGCCGTGTGCGACCAGATTCCTCGAGAGCGCTCCCGCCTGCAGCGCCTGCGCGCGCTGCTCGCCCCACGGTGCTAGCGTTTCGCCGCCGATCAGCACCAGCACCAGCAGCGCGCCGACCGTAGCGACCGCAGCGAGTGCGATGCGCAACTTCGACAGTCCGCCGGCGCGCATGGCGGTGAGCTCTGCGGTGGGTGCGAGTCCGCCAAGACCTGCGAGGGCACCGATCACGGCGGCAATCGGAAACAAGTCGTAGGCGCGGCGCGGAATGGTCCACGCAATGTGCAGCGCCGCAGTCAGTGTGGTGTAGCTGCCCTTGCCGATATCGGGCAGTTCGTCGGCCAGCGAAATGAAACAGTCGAGTGCCAGAAGCAGCAGCCAGACCAACGCTATGGCAGACAGCACGCGCTGCGCAATCAGGCGGTCGGTCAGGCGCAGCCCGAGTCTCACGTGCGCACCCCGCGTGCGGCCGTGATGCGCCCGCTGGCACGCAGCATGAACAGTGCAAGGACCAGTAGGCCGCCATGCAGCCACCACAGGCCTGCGGCAAGCGGCACAGTGCCGTCGGCCAGCCAGCCGCGACCGATGCCGAGCAGGTTGCTGTACAGCACGTAGACGACAAGGGCCAGCAGCACCTTGGCATAGCGCGGCTCGCGCGGCTGCGCGCGCGCCAGCGGCACCGCGAGCAGTGCCAGCAGCAAGGTCGACAGCGGCAGGCCGAGGCGCCAGTGGAACTCGGCGCGCTGCAGTGGCTGGTCGGAGTCGAGCAACTCGGCGGTGCTGGCGCGCTTTTCCAGCCGACGGTTCGGATCGGCCTGCTGTTCGGTCAGGCGGATGTCGTTGCGCGCAAAGCGCATCAACCGGTAGTCCGGATCGCCGGGTTTGCCCTCCACCCGGAAGCCGTCGTACAGGGCGAGGTAGCGCTCGCCGCCAGCGCGTTCCTGGAACAGCTCGCCGCGCTCGGCGGTGGTGATGTCGACCCGACCCTTGCGCTCCTCATGCACGAACAGACGGCCGAAGCTGCTGCCATCGGTGGACATGCGTCCGACATAGACCACGCCCTCGCGGCCGCGCAGCTCGACGAAGCGACCGGCCTCCATGCCGATCACCAGCAGCGAGCGGTTGGCCGCGTCGATGCGCGCGTCGGACTCGCGGATCGCCGCCGGACCCAGCCAGAAAGACAGCAGGGCCAGCACGATCGTCAGCGGCACGGCGAGCAGGGCCACCGGGCGCAGCATGTCCAAGCTGGTGTAGCCCGAGGCCGACAGCACCGCCATTTCGGAGTCGCGATACAGCCGTCCATAGGCGAGCAGGATCGCCACGAACAGTCCCAGCGGCAGCAGCAAGGGTAGGCCGTCCAACGAACGCAGGCCGATCTGCGACAGCAGCAGGCTTGCCGGCATCACGCCACGCGCGATACGGTCGAGGGTCAGCGACAGGGTGCCGCCGAGCACCACCACCAGCAGCACGGCGGTGACGGCACCGAAGGCGAGCAGCAGTTCGCGCAGCAGATAGCGGTCGACCAGGCGAAGCATGCGGCGTCCGGGTTGGGTAACATGCGCGGTCCGATCCGATGCGCCGGAACCTGCGGCGCAACAGTCTAGCGGCACGCATGCACTGCGCGCCGCGCCATGGAGTCCCGAATGAGCCTCAGATTCAGCTTGAGTTCCGATCGCCCGGCCACCATCGACGCCGATGCCGTGGTGGTCGGCGTATTCGAAGACCGCAGCCTGCCGCCCGCCACCGCTGCCCTCGACGAGGCCTGTGCTGGCGCGATCCGCAGCTTGGTCGCGCTGGGTGATGTCTCCGGCAAGCCCGGCAGCATCAGCCGTCTGTTCCAGCTGGCTGGCGTGAAGGCACCGCGGGTGCTGCTGGTGGGTTTGGGCGAGCCGGGCAAGTTCGACGCGGCGCGCTATGTGAAGGCATGCGCCGAGAGCGCCAAGGCGCTTGGCAGCGGCCCCGTGCGGCGCGCAGCGAGCTTCCTGCCCGAGCTGGATCTGCCCGGCCGCGACGCCGCATGGCGCTTGCGCCAGGCGGCGATTGCCGCCGATGCAGCAGCGTATCGATACACCGCGACGGTCAAACCCAAGAACGGGCCCGGAGTCGATGAGTGGCTGCTGCCTGCGGCTGGCGGCGAGGCGGCGCTGGTGCTCGCGCGCGGGATTGCCGCTGGCGTGCAGCTGGCGCGCGAACTGGGCAATCTGCCGCCGAACATCTGCAATCCGGGCTACCTCGCCGACCAGGCACGGCGGATCGCCGCCGAAGTCGACGGCGTGACCGTCGAGGTGCTCGAGCGCGATGAGCTGGCGAAACTGGGCATGGGTGCCCTGTTGGCGGTCAGCGCCGGCAGTGCCAATCCACCACGGCTGATCGTGCTGCGCTGGCAGGGCGGTGCTACCGATGCCAAGCCGTTCGCACTGGTCGGCAAGGGCATCACCTTCGATACCGGCGGCATCAATCTGAAGGTGCTAGGCGGCGTCGAGGAGATGAAATTCGATATGTGCGGTGCGGCCACTGTAATGGGCGCGTTCCTGGCCTGCGCACGCATGCAGCTGCCGTTGAACCTGGTCTGCGTGGTGGCGGCAGTCGAGAACATGCCCGATGGCGCGAGCTATCGGCCCAGCGACGTGCTCACCTCGATGGCCGGCATCACCATCGAAGTGGGCAACACCGACGCCGAGGGACGCCTGATCCTGTGCGATGCGCTGACCTATACGCAGCGCTTCGCACCGCAGGCCACGATCGATGTGGCGACCCTGACCGGTGCCTGCGTGGTCGCACTGGGCAAGCATGCGCATGGCTTGATGAGCAAGCACGACGATCTTGCGGACCAGCTGCTGGCAGCCGGCCAGACCGCGCTCGACCGCGCGTGGCGCCTGCCGCTGTGGGACGACTACCAGCTGCAGCTTGAGTCGGTGTTCGCCGATGTCTACAACATCGGCGGCAAGAGTGCCGGCGCGATCACCGCCGGCTGTTTCCTGGCGCGCTTCACCGAGGGCCAGCGCTGGGCGCATCTGGATATCGCCGGCACCGCGTGGGACGAAGGCCGCAAGGGCATGGCCACCGGTCGCCCGGTGCCGTTGCTGGCACAGTGGCTGCTCGACCGGCTGGCCTGAGCGCGGAGTCGCCGGCATGCCGCGCGCAGACTTTTATCTGATCGACAAGCCGCGCTATCGCGAAAACCCGCTGCGCGTGGTCTGCGTGCTGGCGCGCAAGGCCTTCGAGGCGCGCCAGCCGCTGCTGATCCTGGCCTGCGACCCGGCGCAGGCGGAAGCGATCGATCAGCTGCTGTGGGAAATGGAGGACGACGCATTCGTTCCGCACCAGATCGCCGGCGACGCCGACGACGACATCACCGCAGTGCTGATCGTGCCGCCCGGCACCACCACGCCCGACCGCGCGCTGGTGCTCAACCTGCGCGACGAATGCGCACCTGGCCAGTGGCAGCGGGTGCTCGAGGTCGTACCTGCCGACGAGTCGTCGCGCGCGGGCTCGCGCGAGCGCTGGGCCGCCTACGAGGCGCGCGGGATCGAACTCGCCAAGCACGACATGTAGGTCTGCTTTTCGCGCGCGGCAGACCGAGGCCGTTCCGAATCGATGGGTCTTGCCGTAACGCCGTGCGCTACTTGGGGCTCTCTGGGCGAGTGCCAACAACGCGATCAAGCTGCGCGAGTTCTTGCACCAGCGTGCGCGCGACCAGTTCTGGGCGCAGCACGCTCGCAAGTTGGTGCGCAGCAGCTGCGTCTCCGCTGGCGACCAGCACCTGCACCTGTGCCTGTCGATAGGGCACGCGATCCAGATAGCCGTTGGTTTGTGCAGCCAGTGCGCCACTGGCCGCCAATGCCGCCTTGGCGGGTTCCAGCTGTCCGAGTGCGGCGAGCGCGCGGGCACGGGTTGCATGGAATGTGCTCAACTCGGCCGGTGCATCGGCAAAACCGGTTTCTGCGCTGGCCAGTCGCGCCAGCGCCGCTGCCGGGCTCTGCTCGTCGAGATCGAGCTGCGCCAGGCGCAAATCGATGCGCGCACTGCCGACCCGATCATCGGCCTGCACGGTGAGCGCGCGTGCCTGCGCCAGGGCTGCGCGTGCGACCACGTTTTCCCCACGCGCGATAGCGGCACCGGCGACGGCTTTGTAGGCAACGACGCGATAGCGCGCGTCACCCAGCTCGGCGCTGACCGCGAGCGCCTGTTCCGCCGCCGCACCTGCCGGGCCTGGTTGACCAGTATAGGCCAGCACGTCGCTGAGATAGCTGAGCGCCGCAACCTGCTCCGCGCGGTTATTGGCCCGCTTCTGCAGCGCGGCCGCCTGCCGATACGCGTCGATGGCCGCAGCACTATCACCCGCATCCAATTTGACCCACGCCAGATAGATCAACGCGCGGCCCTCGCCGCGAACGTCGCCCAGCGCGCGGGTTGATTTCAGTAGTTCCTCAACCGGCACCCGCGCCGCATTCGGATCACCACGCGCGATAGCGATCGCCAGCAGATTGTCCAGCGCGATATTCTCATTCGTGCGCCCGCCAACCGCCCGATAGCCAAGCACGGCTTGCTGGTAGTAGCTTTCAGCAGCGTCCAGATCGCCGCCAATCATGCGCACATTGCCCAGCAGCAAATCCGTGCGCGCCTGCCCGTTGCGATCCTGCAAGGCCAGATAAAGCGCGTTGGCCGCTGCCAGATCAACCCCTGCAGCGCGCAGGTCCTGCAGTCCGATCATCGCGGCACCGCGCAGTGTCAGTGCGCGCGCGCGCAGCGCGTCGGATTGCATGCTGTCGGCGCGCGCCAGCATCCGCGTGGCGACTTCGCGCGCACGCGGTTGGTCGTCGAGCGCGCGGGCCAGGATGTATTCAACGCGCAGCGCACGCGCGTCTTCGGTCAAGCCAGGCAAAGCACGCAATTCGCGCAGCGTTCGTTCGGCCGCCGGCTTGTCGTTGGCAGAAATCTGCGCCTGAATCAGGCGCAAGGCATAGTCGGGCTGATCGGGGAAAAAGCCGTGCAGCGTCGCCCAGGTTTGCACCGCCTGTGCCCACGCACCGCTCGCCTCGAACTGCGCGGCCTCAAGCGCCAGGCGCAACTCCCGTGGCGCCGCTGCCGCCCGCGCGAGGCCCGAACGCGCCGATTTGGCTGCCAAGTCGTCATAGCCTTGATCGAGCTCTGCATAGGCCAGCTCAAGCCAGCCGGGCACGAAATCAGGCTCGCGCCGAGTGACCTCGCGCAGGCGCTCGATCGCGTTGGCGTCCAGCTGTGACGACAAAAAGCCCACGGCCTCGGCGTAAAGCCGCGCCGTTTCGCTATCGTGCGGCAAACTTGCACTGCGCATCCGCATCAATGAATCACTGGGCGGATTCAGACCAAGTGCGCTGCGCACTCGTTCTCCGGCATACCCGACCAGCAGATCCAGGTGCGCTTGACTGCCACGCGCCGTCGCGGCGCCAAACGACCGGCCACTGGCAGTATCAATCAAGCCTAGTTGCACTTCGATGTCGTCCGCACCACCGTCAGTCACACGCTGTGCTGCTGAATTCAGCACGAACTCCGCGCCCAGGGCGCGCCAGCGCGCAAGCACTTGCGAATCGGAAGCCTGAACACTGGCGATCAACTGCGGCGCTTCGAACGCGGCCGCACTGCGCGACACCACCCGCAACTGCTCGGACACTGCCAGCTCGCGCGCCATCAGTTCAGGTAGCGCTTCCGCCAGCCATGGCGCCAGCCCCTCTGCCACTTCGGTCTTGGCGATGGCGATCGCAGGTCGGACGCTGCTGCCGCGTTCGGCGGGCGTTTCCTTGGGCGCGGGCGGCGAACCGGCCTGGCCGTCGGCACTGCGGTGCCACGCCATCCAGGCCAGGACCGGCGCCGCGATCAGTACGAAGCCGAGCAGCGCCAGCCATCGCAAACGGTGGCCCTGTGGCAAGACGGCAGCTTCCAATGCCGCTGCCGGAGCTGGTTCCGGCGCGGACTCTGCGGCGGATCCCGGGGCGGATTCCGGCGCCCGTGCCGGCGAGTTCAGCTGACTTTCCGGCTCAGGTTGCAGTACCTGCACAGCCGCGCTCAAACGATAGCCCTGACGCGGCACCGTCTCTATCAGTTCCTCGTCAGCCTCGCCCAAAGCAATGCTCAGGGACTGGCGCAGCTGCCAGATGTATTTGCTCAAGGTCGCCTCGCTGACGACCTGCCGCGGCCACAGCGCGGCGTGAAATTCATCCTTGCCGACCAGATGTCCGCCACGCTGAACCAGCAGGGTAAGGGCATCAAAGACCTTGGGCGTCAGCTCGACCGGCACGCCGTTGCGGCTCAAGCGCCGTTCGGCCGGGTCGAGCGTGAAATCCCGGAAGCGGTAGCGATTGGCACTTGAATGCATACCTGGAGTCCGGCGCCGCCACGATCTGCCGGTCGATTCGGCGCAGTTAGTCTGGCACACCCCGCGCTGAACAAAAAAAGATAAATAAATGAATGATGCATCCGCGACAGGAAGCACTGGCCGGCGCAGGCTCGAGACCTTCTCGCAGGATATCTCCGATGCAGGCTGACCCGCCGGAATCTACGCTGCGGCGAGCGTACGCAGCGATGGCGATGCCGGAACACTACGCCCCCCGAAACCGCGAGTCTTCACAACCAATTCAAGCTTGGGGATTCCGGGCATCGCCTGGGCCGGCGGCACCGGCCAAACTGCTGCAGTCATCGCCGCTACCGGGCTGCGCGCCAAGCCGGCAGATCGGGCGCTCGCGGTTGCAGCATCGCCCCGCGCCGAACGCGCGACCCTGTCGCGATGCCCGCTCCCAGCTCGCTGCCTACACCGCCGGCGCATTCGCCTTCGCAGGCGTGGCCTCAGTGCCTACAGGCAGGAGAGCTCCAATGCACTCCGTGCAGCCCTATATCAACCTGGGGCGAATGCTCGCAGCATTCCTTTTACTGTTCGCTGTCAAAGCGCACGCCGATGTAACCTTCAATGTCACTTCGACACTCGATCAAATCGACGACAATACCAACGACGGCGTATGTCGCACTACTAGCAATACCTGCACCCTGCGCGCGGCAATCATGCAGGCCAATCATTGGGGCAATCCCGAGTTTGCGATCATCAACGTGCCGGCTGGCATATATCGACTGACCCTGCCGATTCCGATCGGCGGTTTCGATGACGAGCGCTCGGCAGCACTGAAGCTCAGCCCGCCCCTTATCGCGGTGCAGCGCATTGCCGTCATCGGCGAAAATGCTGTCAGCACCATCATCGATGGAAATCATGCGAGCACCGTCTTCAACATAGGAGCTGGCCGCAGCGCACTCCTGTCGAAGCTCACCATCCGTAACGGCAATACGATCTTCACGGCAGGCGGCGTGAACAACAATGGCGATCTGACCATTGCCAATAGCGTCGTTGAGAACAACGCAGCGCGCGGCGGCGGCGGTGGGATCTACAACAACGCAAGGCTGCGTATCGTCGACAGCACCATTAGCGGCAACACGACCGAGTCATCGGGCGGCGGTCTGTATGTGCTTGGCCCAACGCAGATCGTGCAGAGTACGTTCGTCGGCAATAGCGCAGACGATGGCGGAGGCATTTACAACAATAGCGACACGCTGAGCTTGGTCAACAGCACTATCAGTCTCAACCTCGCCAACAACAATGGTGGCGGCATCTACACTCGCGGCAGCGCTTTTGCATACAACATCACGGTGACAGACAACGATGCCGACGACGACCACGATGCGATGGGCGGAATCGGAGGTGGTGTATTCGCCACTCCCAGCGCGCGCTTTCTGCTGGCTAACTCACTGGTCATGCGCAATTCGTTTGTTGCCTATGTCAATCCCAACGACTGCCACGGCAACTTCGAGGTATACGGGAAGAATCTGCTGAGCGATGTCACCGGCTGCACCTTTACGGGAAACGGCGCGACTGCATGGGGCCTGTCCAACCCGCAAACCATTGGGCCACTCGCGAACAATGGCGGGCCTACGTTCACGAACGCCCTGCTTCCGGGCAGCGGAGCCATCAACGGCACGCCTGTGGGATCGATCTGTGGCGATGAGCTGGGCACGCCATTGGCAAGCGATCAACGCGGGGCACCGCGCGTCCTCGGGCCGCGCTGCGATATCGGCGCGTTCGAGTATGTGCTGGAACCGGTTTTCAACAATGGTTTCGAGTGATAGTCGCAGAACTGAAGACGATGAGATGAACAGCATGGAGATTCACGGATTCAAGCGCTCCACATCTACGCACTTTGCGCCACTGCTGGTGATCTTGCTTGCATGCAGTTTTAACGCGCATGCCGACAGCGTCTTCAACGTCAACGCCGCAGTCGACCTGATAGACAGCAACGTCGACGACGGCGTTTGCCAAACCGCGGCGGGAACCTGCACTCTGCGCGCGGCAGTGATGCAGGCAAATCATCTGGCAACCGCGGGCGTTGCAATCATCAATGTCCCGGCTGGCATTTATTTGCTCACACTGTCACAAAACGGCATGGGCGGGTACAACGAAACCAATTCCGAACTCCAGTTGACGGCACCGCTGGCGTCCGGCCAACGCGTCGTAGTGCGCGGAGCCGGCCTGGCAAACACCATCATCGACAGCAATCGGCAATTCAAGGCGTTCGCGATCGCCCAAGGCCGAATCGCAACTCTCGAGGATCTGGCCATCCGCAACGGCGGCGGGGTCAACGGCGGCGGCCTGTTCAACGCGGGCGCTTTAACGATGGCGCGGTGCTTGGTCGAGAACAATGAGGCCGATCGCGGGGGTGGAATCTACAACCGTGGCTCGCTGACCATGAGCGAGAGCACGATCCGCGGCAATCGTGGCGTTACCGAAGGCGGCGGCCTGCTGGCTGAAGGGCCCGCGCGCATAGCGCAGAGCACCTTGTCTGGCAATTCCTCGACGACCGGCGGCGGCATACTCAACGTGAGCAACTCACTGAGGATCATCAACAGCACCATCAGCGGCAATACAGCGCTTGGCGATGGCGGTGGCATCTACAACTACGGCAGTGCCTATGTTTATAGCTCGTCGATTATCGACAACGACGCAGACGACGATCACGACGAACTGGGCGGGATCGGCGGTGGTGTGTACTCCTCTGTCGGCACGCGCTTCGTTGTTGTAAACACGATCATTGCCGGTAACGCGGTAGTTGCCTATGTGAACCCGGACAACTGCAACGGCAGACTGGAAGTCTATGGGTGGAACCTGTTCGATGAAGTTCAAGGCTGCACGTTCATCGGCAATGGCGGAGCCGCGTGGGGGCCAATCCTGCTCAACATGTTCGGGCCCTTGCTCGATAACGGTGGGCCTACGTTTACGCATGCGCTGGTTCCCGGAAGCCGTGCAATCAACACCACGGACAGTACTCTGGGCTGCGTCGATGAGACCGGCACTCTCCTTGTCACCGACCAACGCGGTCGATCGCGAATCGCCGGCCCTCGCTGCGATGTCGGAGCCTTCGAGTTCGGCGCAGCGTTGCCGGTTATCTTTCAGAATGGTTTCGAGTAGAGTGAATGGAGCAGGCACCATGGCAAATGTAGTGGACAGCTCCCGCAAGCGGCAGCGGTGCGTGAGTGTATGTTCGACCCTTCCGATGCCGAGCCTCAGAGTCGGTCAGGAACTTGCGCTTCGTTACTCGAGCGCCAGGATCGCCGTGTGCTTTCTGGCGCTGCTCGTGCTCAGCACGGCGGCATCTGCCGATACCTTCGTCGTCAGCAACACCTTCGACAGCGGCGCGGGCAGTCTGCGCGCGGCGATCCTGGCTGCCAATGCGCAAACAGTGGCCGGCGGCACCGCGTGTGCGCGGCAGCGGATCGAGTTTGCGATTCCTGGCGCAGGGCCGCACAGCATTCGCCCGCTTTCGTCGTTGCCCATGATCGCCATACCCATGGATATCGACGGCTACAGCCAAGCAGGGGCAAGTGCGTCGAACGGCATCAGTCCAGCCAACTTGAAGATTGAAATCGACGGCAGCTTGGCGGGTCCGGTTGATGCGTTCGTGGTGCGTCCAGCGGGTCTGGGTCTTGGCGGCTGTACTGGCAACACCTCGGCGTTCAGGGGCTTGGTCATCAATCAGTTTGCCGGATCAGCGATTGTCATTGCCGCAGACGGCTGCATCACCACCTTGTTCAATGTCTGTGGTTCAGGCGGGATTAGAATCGCCGGGAATTTCATCGGCACCGATGTGACGGGCATGCTGGCGCGGGGCAACGGCGCGCTCGGTCGTGCAGCGATTCGACTCGGCAGTTACGCCGGGTTCAACATCATCGGCGATCAGGTGTTGCAGGATGGCGGCTTCGCGACGCCGGATCCGGCTTTGCGCAACGTCATTTCAGGCAACTTTGGCGACGCGATTGCGATTGCTTCTGCAACCGCCGGGTCACAAGCCCAGGCAAATCGCATTCGCGGCAACACCATTGGCTTGAATGCTACGGCCACCGGTGCGGTGGCGAACGCGGGCAGTGGCATTGTGCTCGGCGCCAGCACTGTCGCCACCCGCATAGACGACAACTTCATTGCAGGCAACCTGGGCAATGGGGTGGTGGTCGACGGCAGCGGGATTGACGCTCTGTTGCTGAACAATCTCGTTGGGGTCGGCGCGACGACGCTGGCGTTCGGCAACGGTGGTGATGGCATACAGGTCTTGGGCGGCGCGAAGGTGGTTGTTTCCCGCTCACAGGTCAGCAACAACGTGGGCGCTGGCGTATTCGCGGCTGGCGGTTCCTCTGTCAATTTTGTTGCCGGCGGTTCGACCGGCAATGGCGGATTGGGCATCGACCTGGCGCCACGTGGCGTCAACGCCAACGACCCGCTGGATGCCGATGGCGGTCCCAACAGTGGCCTCAATACGCCAATCATCGATAGCGTGACCGCCGCCGTCGCGCCGGGCTTCAGTACCGTCAGCGGCCAGCTGCAAAGCGAACCAAACAGCCCGCAGATGGTCGTGATCTATCGCAACGATGCCTGCGATCCGAGCGGCTCGGGGGAAGGCAAAGCCCCTGCGGTGCTGGGCAACGGCATGCCCTTCATCAACGTCACGACCGACGCGGCTGGCATCGCGAATTTCAGCGGAGAGTTTTTCGCATTGCCTGCGGGGACCGTGGTTACCGCGATTGCGCAGCGATTGGTGCCCGGCGTCGTTCCAGGCTTCACGGAAGTGTCGGAGTTCTCCCCGTGTGCGGTCTCCGCCAGTGAGGTGCCGCTATTTGCCAACGGGTTTGAGTGATTGTGCCGCAGACGGCGCGCGCGGGGCCGGACTCGCATCGACCACCCGAGCATGCGTCGCGATGTCGTGCCACATGCGCCGCTGTTTGTCGATCAATCCCCACAGCACGCCGAGCAGCGCCGGTGCCAGCGCCAGCAGCAACATGCCGAAGCGCAGCGCCAGCAGCCCCCAGCCCGGTCGCGTGCCGGCGTCGAACAGCAGCCGGATGCGCCACGCGCGCATGCCCAGCGTCTGGCCGCCGCGCCGCCACGACAGCGCGAAGTACAGGAAGGTCCCCAGCAGCAGCAGCAGTTCGAACCACCAGGTATAGGGTGGCACCGCGCGAAAGCCGCGCAAGCCGACCACCAGGAAGCCGATCGCGAACCAGATCGCGAGTACCGGGAACACGTCGTAGATGCCGGCGGCAATGCGGCGCCATGCGGACGCTGCCGGGGGCGATGCTTCGGGAGTATTCACGTGCAATCTCGTGGTCGGGTCGCCAATGATAGATTGCGCCCATGTCCACGCGCCGTTCGCATGCCGCAGCGCCGGTCGCTGCCGATCCGGCGGCAGCGCCGCTGATAGCGCAGTTCGTCGACAGCGCCTGGGCCGAATCGGGGCTGTCGCGCAATACGGTCGCGGCCTATCGCAGCGATTTGAACCTGTTCGCGGGCTGGCTGCACGCCAGCGGCGAAACCCTCGAGGCGGTCGGTCGCGAGCGAATCTACGCCTATTTGTCGCTGCGCCTGCACGAGGGCTATCGCGCGCGCAGCAATGCGCGGCTGCTGTCGTGCCTGCGCCACTTTTACCGCTGGCTGCTGCGGCGCGGCCGCATTGCCAGCGACCCCAGTGCCTTGATCGAGATGCCCAAGCTGCCGCGCAGCCTGCCCAAGGCCTTGAGCGAGAGCGAGGTCGAGGCGCTGCTGGCAGCGCCGCTGCCAACCACGCCCGAAGGCCAGCGCGACAAGGCGATGCTGGAACTGCTGTACGCGACCGGCCTGCGGGTCAGCGAACTGGTGGGGCTGGCAGTCGATGCGGTCAATCTGCGCCAGGGTGTGGTGCGCGTGCGCGGCAAGGGCGACAAGGATCGACTGGTGCCGCTGGGCGACGAGGCGCAGCATTGGCTGGGCCGCTATCTGGATGCCGCTCGCGGCGAACTGCTCGGCCGGCGCGCGAGCGCGCAGATGTTCGTCACCCGGCGCGGCGGCGGGATGACCCGGCAGGCATTCTGGCTGCTGATCAAACGCCATGCACTGGCCGCCGGCATTGCGCGGCCGATCTCCCCGCACGGCCTGCGGCATGCGTTCGCCACCCACCTGCTCAACCATGGTGCGGACCTGCGTTCGCTGCAGCTGTTGCTGGGCCACGCCAGCCTGTCGACGACCCAGATCTACACCATGGTCGCGCGCGAGGGACTCAAGCGGCTGCACGAGCAGCACCACCCGCGCGCCTGAACCGCGACCAGCGGCCAGGCCGGGCACGACCTTCACCCGCGCCTCTGGCACAATAACCGGCTGAACCCGCTCACGGCGGAACTTCGGCGCCCGCGCGTGGTCTCCCGATCACCGTTGCGACGATTTCGTCCCGCACCAAAACTGCCCGAGGAACGCCCCGATGCTGCTGAAGTCATTGTTTGCCGCCACCGCGCTGCTGTTCGCAGGCCACGCCCTCGCCCAGGACCAGACCGAGGACAAGGTGCGCGCCGCGATCAAGTCGCTGGTGCCGGACGCCGCGGTCGACAAGATCGAAAAGTCGGTGTTGCCCGGCTTCTACGAAGTGGTGATGGGCGGGCAGGTGATCTACGTCAGTGCCGACGGCAAGTACGTGGTGTCGGGCGTGGTGTGGGATGCGGCCGAGCGCAAGAATCTCACCGAGGCGCGTTTTGCCGGCATCCGCAAGGCCGCACTGGCCAATGTGCCCGACAGCAAGCGCATCATCTTCCCCGCGAAGCAGGAAAAGTTCGCAATCACGGTATTCACCGACATCGATTGCGGCTATTGCCGCCACCTGCATCAGCAGGTCGCCGAGTACAACAACCTCGGTATCACGGTCGAATATCTGTTCTTCCCGCGCGCCGGCAAGGGTTCGGAATCGTGGAACAAGGCGGTCGCCGTGTGGTGTGCGGCCAATCCGCAGGACGCGCTGACCAAGGTCAAGAACGGCGAGACGATCGAGATGAAAACCGATTGCGCCAATCCGGTCGAGGCCGACTACGACCTCGGCCAGAAGATCGGCGTGACCGGCACGCCGGCGGTGATCACCGCCGACGGCACGCAGATCGGCGGCTACCTCGCCCCCGACCAGATGCTGGCGCGCCTGCAGCAGGCGCCGCCGAAGGGCTGAGCGGCATCGAGGCATCAGCGCGGTGGGCAGGGCCCGCCGCGCCGAGGCAGCGGCCTGCGACAAGGCCGTTCATCAACCGCCCACCCGCCATGCGGGACCCGGCACGCCGGCGACAGCTCTTGCCGCAGCCACCCACCCGCCATGTGGGAGCCGGCACGCCGGCGACAGGACTTGCAACAACCCCTCACCCGCCATGTGGGAGCCGGCACGCCGGCGACAGGCCTTGCAGCAACCCCCCACCCGCCATGTGGGAGCCGGCAGGCCGGCGACAGGTCTTGCAGCAACCACCCACCCGCCACATGGGAGCCGGCATGCCGGCGACAGGCACCTCAAGCCTTGCACAACCATTGCCTCGACGGCACAGGCCGCCATCGCTGCCGTGCCAGCTCCCACAACCAACAACGCCCCGTGCCGCCATGCATTCCCGGTCAGCACACGCCGCACTGCCTCTGCCCGGCTTCAGGCGGAACACGCTCACACCGCGCCCCGCACCACAGTCCGGGCTAGAATGTGGCCCCTCGCGCGGCCTTCGCGATACTCCCGATGATCCTTCTCGACGGGCATAGCGCCCTTTCGCCGTTCCGCATCGAGCGGCTCAACGCGCAGCTTGCCCGGCACGACCGCAATGTGCGGGTGCGCAGCGCGTGCTGGCTGTATGCGATCGAACCCGAGCTCGGCGCGGTGCCGGATATGCAGCGCCTGCAGGACCTGCTCGATGCCACCGGCACCGCGCAGCCCGGCGACGGCGGTCAGCGCGTGCTGTTCGTGCTGCCGCGGGTCTCGACCATCTCGCCATGGTCGACCAAAGCCACCGAGATCGCGCGTGGCGGCGGCCTGCCGGTGCTGCGCATCGAGCGCGGCATGCGCCTTGAGGTCGATGCGCTGCCGCCGACGGACAGCGTCGCTTCGCGGTCGCTGCGCGCAGTGCTGCACGATCCGATGACGCAATCGCTGCTGCCGGGGCTGGACGCGATCGCCGGGGTGTTTCTGCACGGCACGCCGGGCGCGCTGGCGCGCATCGCGCTGGGCGCCGACCCGCAGCGTGCTTTGCGCGATGCCGATGCGCGGCTCGGTCTGGCCCTGTCGCCCGACGAGATCGACTATCTCGCCGGGCAATACGCCCAACTTGCGCGCGATCCCAGCGATGCGGAGCTGATGATGTTCGCGCAGGCCAACTCCGAGCATTGCCGGCACAAGGTGTTCAATGCGACCTGGACAATCGATGGCGCCGCACAGCCGCTGACGATGTTCCAGATGATCCGCAATACCCACGCCGCGCATCCGGCGCATACGCTGTCGGCTTACTCCGACAACTCGGCGGTGATCGAGGGCAGCGTCGGGCGCCGGCTTTTACCCGATGCCCAAGGGACGTGGCGTGCGGTCGAAGAAGCCGTGGCGTTCGCGATCAAGGTCGAGACCCATAACCACCCGACCGCGATCGCGCCCTATGCCGGCGCTGCGACCGGCTCGGGCGGCGAGATCCGCGACGAAGGGGCGACCGGGCGCGGCGCCAAACCGAAGGCGGGACTGACCGGCTTCAGTGTCTCCCACCTGCGCATCCCGGGCCTTCCGCGACCCTGGGAGCGCCAGCGTGCGCTGCCGCCGCGCATGGCCAGTGCCTTCGAGATCATGCGCGATGCGCCACTGGGTGCGGCCGCATTCAACAACGAGTTCGGGCGTCCCGCGCTGCTCGGCTATTTCCGCAGTTTCGAACTGCCGACCGCCGACAGCGGCGTGGTGCGCGGCTACGACAAGCCGATCATGCTCGCAGGTGGCCTGGCCAACATCCGGGTTCCGCACGTCGAGAAACGCCACCTCGCGCCCGGCGATGCGGTGGTCGTGCTCGGCGGGCCGGCGATGCTGATCGGGTTGGGCGGTGGTGCTGCCTCGTCGGTGTCGAGTGGCGATTCCAGCGAGGCGCTGGACTTCGCCTCGGTGCAGCGCGACAACCCCGAAATGCAGCGCCGCTGCCAGGAAGTGATCGATCGCTGCTGGCAGCTGGGCGAGCACAATCCGATCGTCAGCATCCACGATGTCGGCGCCGGTGGCCTGTCCAACGCGATTCCCGAGATCTTGAACGATTCGGGCGTCGGCGGTCATATCGAGCTGCGTCGGATTCCATGCGACGACCCGCAGCTGTCGCCGATGCAGATCTGGTGCAACGAGTCGCAGGAACGCTATGTGCTCGGCATTCCGCAGCAGCGGCTGGTCGAGTTCGAGGCGATCTGCGCGCGCGAGCGCTGTCCCTTCGCAGTGGTCGGCACCGCTACCGCCGCGCGCGATCTGCTGCTCACCGACGAGCGCCTCGGCGGTCGGCCGGTCGACCTGCCGCTGGAGGTGCTGTTCGGCAAGCCCCCGCGCATGCACCGCGATACCGCGCGCCGCGCGGTCACAGGCTTGCCCGCTTTCGATCTGGCCGGAATCGACCTCGATACGGCAATCCAGCGCGTACTGCGGCATCCGACCGTCGGCAGCAAGGCGTGGCTGGTCACCATCGGCGATCGCAGCGTAGGCGGCTTGTGCGCGCGCGATCCGATGGTTGGCCCGTGGCAGATCCCGGTGGCCGATTACGCATTGACCCTGCTCGATTTCGACGGCTATGCCGGCGAGGCGATGGCGATCGGCGAGCGCACGCCGCTGGCCTTGCTGGACGCCGCCGCTGCGGCGCGGATGGCGGTTGGCGAGGCGATCACCAATCTGCTCGGCGCACCGATCGCGGCGCTGTCCGAGGTGCGGCTGTCGGCCAACTGGATGGCCGCTGTCGCCCATCCCGGCGAGGACGCAGCGCTGTTCGATGCGGTGCGCGCGGTCGGCATGGCGCTGTGTCCGCAGCTCGCGATTTCGATTCCGGTCGGCAAGGACTCGCTGTCGATGCAGGCGCGCTGGCGCGACGCGCACGGCGAGCACCGGGTGGTCTCGCCGGTGTCGCTGATCGTGTCCGCCTTCGTGCGCAGCACCGATGCGCGGCGCGCATTGACCCCGCAACTGCGCACCGACGTCGGCGACAGCGAGCTGCTGCTGGTCGATCTGGGCGCCGGACGCCACCGACTCGGTGGCTCGATCCTGGCCCAGGTGTTCGGCGGCTTCGACGGCGCGGTGCCCGATCTGGATGAGCCCGCGCACCTGCGTGCGGCCTTCGATACCCTGCAGTCGCTCAATGCCGAGGGCCTGCTGCTGGCCTGCCACGATCGCGCCGACGGCGGTTTGCTGGTGGCAGCACTCGAGATGGCATTTGCCGGCGGCTGCGGCCTCAAGCTCGACCTCGGCGATCAGTCTGCAGATGCGCTGCCGGCGCTGTTCAGCGAAGAACTCGGCGTGCTGCTGCAGGTTCGCGTGCAGGATCTCGCAGCGGTGCGCGCAGCGCTCGACGCGGCGGGTCTGGGTTTGCACACGCATGCCATCGGGCAACCGGTGGCGGGCGATGCGATCATCATCGCGCAGGGCGGCAAGACGCATGCGCGGTTCACGCGCAGCGCGCTGCTCGCGGCGTGGAGCGAGACCAGTCATGCGATGCAGCGCCTGCGCGATAACCCGCAGTGCGCCGACGAAGAGCGCGCTGCATTGTGCGATCCCGCTGCACCGGGTTTGCAGCCACAGCTGAGCTTCGATCCCACCATCGACATCGCCGCGCCGTGGATCGTCGGCGGTGCGCGGCCGCGGGTGGCGATCCTGCGCGAGCAGGGCGTCAATGGCCAGGTCGAGATGGCGGCGGCCTTCACCCGCGCCGGCTTCGATGCCGTCGACGTGCACATGACCGATCTGATTCAAGCGCGCCACGCACTGGTCGATTTCCACGGCGTGGTGGCTTGCGGCGGGTTCTCGTACGGCGATGTGCTCGGCGCCGGGCGTGGCTGGGCCGCCTCGATCCGCTATCGGCCGCAGCTGGCCGCGCAGTTCGAGGCCTTTTTCGCCGATCCAACGCGCTTCGCGCTCGGCGTATGCAACGGTTGTCAGATGATGGCCGGACTGCAAGACCTGATTCCGGGTGCCGCGCACTGGCCCAGCCTCAAACGCAATCGCTCCGAGCAGTACGAGGCGCGTCTGGCTCTGGTCGAGGTGCTGCAGTCGCCTTCGCTGTTCTTCCGCGACATGGCCGGCTCGCGGATCCCGGTCGCCGTTGCCCACGGCGAGGGTCGCGCGCAGTTCGCATCCGATCGGGCGCAGTCTTCGGTGGCCGCCTGCCTGCGCTTCGTCGATGGCCACGGTGCCGTGGCGAGCGCGCATCCGGCCAACCCGAACGGATCGCCGGCAGGCTTGACCGGCTTTACCAACGCCGACGGCCGGATCAGCATCCTGATGCCGCACCCCGAGCGCGTGTTCCGCTCGGTACAGATGTCGTGGCGCCCGCGCGAGTGGGGCGAGGATTCACCCTGGATGCGCATGTTCCGCAACGCCCGCGCGTGGTTGGGATAACCTCACGGCCATGGCCAATCCCAGCCCACCCGTAGTCGACGAACCGGTCTCGCTCAAGGCCTTCCTGCTGACGGCCGTGATGTGGCTGCCCTTGGCGTTCTTCCTGTGGTTCCTGCTGCGCAGCGTGGTCGTCTACCTGCCGGTGCGGCTGGCCGCTTGGGGCCTTACCGCCTGGATGCCGGATGTGTTCGGCTCGATCACCCAAGAGTTTTCCAATGTGGTGGTGGTGACCAAGTTCATCGCCGAGGGCTTTATGGATGCGCCGGCCGGACAGATACCGTACCTGTCGACCGATGTGGATGCGCTGATGTACTGCTACGGCTGGCCGATCCTGATCGCGCTGGTGATGGCCACCCCGCTGACCTGGCGCCTGACCTTCATCCAGCTCACGATCGGGTTCTTCGTGCTGGTGCCGGCGCAGGCCTTCGGCATCGCCGGCGAGATCGTGCTGCAGCTGTCGTACAACTTCGGCGATACGGTCAAGGCAGCGATCGAAGCCAACGGCGCATCGCAATACGCGATCGCATTCTGGTACCAGTTCGGCTATCTGATCCTGCCCCCGATCGTGCCGGTGGTGGCGTGGATCCTGATGAACCGCCGCTTCATCGAGGCGATCGCCACGCCGTCCGGGGAACCAGTTACCGCAGTTCCCGGTCCAAGCCCCAGCGACGAATCCGGAAAATCCCCATGAACGCTGCAGTACTCGATCCGCCGGTCGGCGACAGCAACCTCGTGCTCGATGAGCGCATCAGTGCGCTGCTGATTGCGCGCGGCCGCCTCAAGGAGGCCGACGTCAACCGCGCACGGCGGCTGTACGACGAAGACCCCAAGGGCAGCTTCGTGATGCTGCTCGCGCGGCTTGGCCTGATCAGCGAGCGCGATCTGGTCGAGGCCGCAGCCGAAGTTCTGCACCTGCCGATGCTGTCGGCCAAGGAATGCCCGGACTCGCCGCCGGCCTCGGTGCAGGTGTCGGTGAAGTTCTTGAAGGCCCATCACGTGGTGCCGATCACCGAGAGCGATACCGAAGTCGGCCTGCTGGTGTCGAACCCGCTCGATCGCTATCCGCTGGATGCGATCCAGCTCGCCACCGGGCGCACCATCGCCGTGCGCCTCGGACTGCAAAGCGAGATCGACGATCTGATCGAGCGCTATTACGGCTCGGGGCGCAGCGCGATGGGCACCATCGTGGAGAACCTGTCCGACGACTCGGCGCGCTCCGAGGACGATGTCGAACACCTGCGCGACCTGGCCTCCGAAGCACCGGTGATCCGGCTGGTGAACCTGATCATCCAGCGCGCGGTGGAAGCGCGCGCATCCGACATCCACGTCGAGCCGTTCGAGAACCGGCTCAAGGTGCGCTATCGCATCGACGGCGTGCTGGAAGAAGTCGAAGCGCCGCCGGCGTCGAGCACCGCAGCGGTCATCTCGCGCATCAAGATCATGGCCAAGCTCAATATCGCCGAGCGCCGCCTGCCGCAGGACGGTCGCATCATGCTGCGCGTGCAGGGCAAGGAGCTGGACCTGCGCGTGTCGTCGATGCCGACCTCCTACGGCGAATCGGTGGTGATGCGTATCCTCGATCGCGAGAGCGTGGTGCTGGATTTCCACGCGCTCGGCTTCACCGACGAGTTCCTGCCGCGCTTCCAGAGCGTGCTGGAGTTGCCGCACGGCATCCTGCTGGTGACCGGCCCGACCGGTTCGGGCAAGACCACCACGCTGTATACCGCGCTGTCGAAGATCAACACGCCCGACGTCAAG
>JBBRFN010000015.1:0-35260 GCA_038224265.1 Lysobacterales bacterium | reverse complement strand
CGCCTTGAACTCGCCGCCAAAACGCTCCGCCCCAACCTTCGTCAGCGCCGCGGTCAGCGTCGTCTTGCCGTGGTCGACGTGACCGATCGTGCCCACGTTCAAGTGCGGCTTGTTGCGCTCGAATTTACCCTTGGCCATGGCCCGAAACCCTTGTGAGATCAATTAGTTGTAGTGAACAGCCAGCGGCTGCTACCTGAAGATGGTGCTCACGACTGGAATCGAACCAGCGACCTCTTCCTTACCAAGGAAGTGCTCTACCGACTGAGCTACGTGAGCCTTGCAAAGCAGCGTACAAACCGGAGCGTCAATGGAGCGGGAGACGGGAATCGAACCCGCACTAACGGCTTGGAAGGCCGAAGTTCTACCATTGAACTACTCCCGCGTGACGCGGAACACACACCACATATTCGACCTGCCAATACTGCTTGCAGCCAGTGGATTCGACTGCGGAGCAGCTTGCGGCTTCACCACCATCACCACCTGTCCGCTGCATCGATCACCGCTTTTCGCACCGCTTTACACGCCGCCATCCGCCCTTCCCTGTTTGCCGGTATCGATTCGCGCCATGCGCGGACCTCGAAACCGACCTGCGGAACCCTGGTGGAGGGAGGTGGATTCGAACCACCGAAGGCGTGAGCCAGCAGATTTACAGTCTGCCCCCGTTGGCCGCTTGGGTATCCCTCCGCAAAGGAGCCCGATATTCTGGCCGCAAGCGAGCCGCGCGTCAACGCCCCGCTGCGTTCCGGGTCACACGTTGAAGCGGAAATGCAGCACATCGCCCTCCTGCACCACGTATTCCTTGCCCTCCAGGCGCAGGCGACCGGCTTCCTTGGCGCCTGCCTCGCCCTTGAGGCGGATGAAATCGTCGTAGGCGATGGTCTCGGCGCGGATGAAGCCGCGCTCGAAGTCGGTGTGGATTACGGCGGCCGCCTGCGGGGCGGTGGCTCCCGCCTTGACGGTCCACGCCCGGACTTCCTTTTCCCCGGCAGTAAAATAGGTCTGCAATCCAAGCAACCGGTAGGCGCCGCGGATCAGGCGGTTCAGGCCTGGCTCGTCGAGGCCCATGTCGGCGAGGAAAACCCCCTTGTCGGCGTCCTCGAGCTGCGAAAGCTCCTCTTCGATGGCCGCGCAAACCGGGACCACCTCGGCGCCCTCGGCGGCCGCGCGTTCGCGCACCCGATCCAGATGCGGATTGCCGCTGAAGCCATCCTCGCGCACGTTGGCGACGTACAGCACCGGCTTGAGGGTCAGCAGGAAGAGTTCGCGCAGCAGGACGCGCTCCTCGGTCGCCAGCGCCAGGCTGCGGGCCGGCTTGCCCTGATCGAGATGGGCCTGGACCTTGGTGAGCACGTCGCGGCGTGCGGCAGCGTCCTTGTCGCCGGCCTTGGCGGCCTTCTCGGCCCGCGTGAGCGACTTCTCGACCGTATCGAGATCGGCCAGCGCAAGCTCGGTGTCGATCGTCTCGATGTCGGCGATCGGGTCGATCTTGCCGGCCACATGCACGATGTCGCCATGCTCGAAACAACGCACCACGTGGGTGATCGCGTCGACTTCGCGGATATGGGCGAGGAACTTGTTGCCCAGCCCCTCGCCCTGCGAGGCGCCGGCGACCAGACCCGCGATGTCGACGAACTCGATCGTGGTCGCGATGGTTTTCTGTGGCTTGACGATCGCTGCCAGCGCCTGCAGGCGCAGGTCGGGGACCGGCACCACGCCCACATTGGGGTCGATGGTGCAGAACGGGAAGTTGGCCGCAGGGATGCCTGCCTTGGTCAACGCGTTGAACAGAGTGGATTTGCCGACATTCGGCAAGCCGACGATCCCGCACTTGATGGCCATGTTGCGATCCTCGAAAGCTGGGGGCGACTTGCCCCCGGTGCAGCGCGGGTCAATTCCCGCGCGGCGATGGGTCGTTGGGCGTATGCAAACGCTGCATCGCCGCCTCGAATCGTCCTGCCACTGCCAGCGGGGCAATCGCCACCGCGTCGTCTACCGCTTGCCGGATCGCGCTTTCATCGAGCTTGCCCGGGCGGCCCAGCACCCACGAGGTCACCTGGTCGCGATGTCCGGGATGCCCGATACCGAGCCTTAAGCGATGGAAGCGCCCATGGCCGAACTGGGCGATGATGTCGCGCAGGCCATTCTGACCGCCGTGGCCGCCGTCGAATTTCAGACGCGCGGTACCCGGCGATAGATCCAGATCGTCATGCGCGATGAGCACTTCCTCCGGTGCGATCTTGAAGTACGCGGCCAGTTGCACCACCGGCAGCCCACTGCGGTTCATGAATGCGGTCGGCTTGGCCAGCCACACGGTCGTACCGTCGAGCTCGGTCTTGCCGGTCTCCGCGCCGTGCCGCGCATCGCGCAACAGCCGACAGCCGGTGCCCTGCGCGAGCGCGTCCAGGAACCAGAAGCCGGCGTTGTGCCGGGTCTTCTCGTATTCCGGACCCGGATTGCCGAGTCCCACGATGAGGCGCAGGCTGGCCATGGCGGTGCAGCGATCCCGCACCCGGCCGACCGGGTGCGGACAAACCCGCGCACGGAATCAACCCGTGCAGGAGACTCGCTGGACGACTTACTTCTTCTTGTCTGCGGCCTTGGCGGGTGCTGCCTTGGCGGGCGCGGCCTTCGCCGCAGCCTTGGCAGGAGCTGCCTTGGCAGCCGGAGCTGCTGCACCATCGGCGGCGGCTGCCGGCTCTTCCTCGGCGCGTGACATCTTGGCGATGGCGATGGCCAGATCGTGCTCCTTGCCCAGGCGCAGCGCAGGGATGGTCACGCCAGGCGGCAGCTTGACCGCTGACAGATGCACGATATCGCCGATCTTGAGCTCGCCCAGGTCGACCTCGATGAATTCCGGCAGGTCCTTCGGCAGGCACGCCACCACGACCTCGTTGAGCTCATGGGTAATGACCGAGGATGCGGTCTTGCCGGCCGGCGAGGTCAGCTGGTTGATGAAGTGCAGCGGCACGCGAACGCGCACCGGCTCGTTCTCCGACACGCGCAGGAAGTCCAGATGCAGGATCTGCATCTTGAACGGATGCCGCTGCATGTCGCGCAGCAGCACGCGCTGCGGCTTGTCGCCGATCTTCAGATCGAGGATCGCGGAGTAGAACCACTCGTTGTGCGAGGCCAGCAGCACCGTGTTGTGGTCGAACTGCAGGCTGACCGGCCCTTCCTTGGAGCCGTACAGAATGGCCGGAATCTTGCCGGAATGACGCAGGCGGCGGCTCGCACCTTTGCCTTCGTCGGTCCGCAGCTCGGCGGGAATCTCGTGTTGGGTTGCCATGGGACTTCTCTCTGATTTTCGTGTGTGCCTTGCGGCGTGGGCTCCCCCGCGACCAGGGGAACCGGTATCCAGGGCACGGGGCCCAGGGCCCAAGGCCCGGGCATCCGGCGCGACCGCCGTCCCCGACCCTGGGCGCTATGCCCGTCAGCCTGCCTTCAATCCACGTACAGTGAACTCACCGACTCTCCGAACGCGATCCGGCGCATCGTTTCCGCCAGCAGCTCGGCCACGCTCAACTGGCGAATCTTGCCGCAGGCGCGCGCTGCATCCGACAGCAGGATGGTGTCGGTCACCACCAGTTCGTCGAGCTGCGAGCCGGTCAGGTTGGCAATCGCCGGACCCGAGAGCACCGCGTGCGTGCAGTAAGCGACCACCTTGCGCGCGCCGGCACTCTTGAGCGCGGCCGCGGCGGCGCACAGGGTGCCCGCGGTATCCACGATGTCGTCGACCAGCACGCATACCTTGTCGGCGACATCGCCGATGATATTCATCACCGTCGCCTCATTGGGGCGCGGCCGGCGCTTGTCGATGATCGCCAACTCCGCGTCGTCGAGCCGCTTGGCGATCGCACGCGCGCGGACCACGCCGCCTACGTCAGGCGACACCACCAGCAGGTTGCGGGTGCCTTGATGGCGCCAGATATCGGCCAGCAACACCGGCTGCGCATACACATTGTCGAGCGGAATATCGAAGAAACCCTGGATCTGGTCGGCATGCAGGTCGACGGTCAGCACGCGGTCGGTGCCGACCGCGCCGATCATCGTCGCGGCCACCTTGGCCGTGATCGCGACCCGCGCCGAGCGCGGTCGCCGATCCTGGCGCGCGTATCCGAAATACGGCAGCACCGCGGTGACACTGGCCGCCGATGCGCGCTTGAGCGCGTCGATCAAGACCAGCAATTCCATGAAATTGTCCGCTGTCGGGGCGCAGGTCGGCTGGATCACGAACACCTCCTGCCGCCGCACGTTCTCCTCGATCTCGACCTGTACTTCGCCGTCGCTGAAGCGGCCGATCTGCGCTTTGCCCAGCGGCACGCCCAACTCGCGCGTGATCGCCTGCGCCAGCGGCCGATTGGCATTGCCGGAAAACACCAGGATGCCCTCGGTATTCACGCCCGCTACTCCCGCAACGATCAAACCAGAGGAAAACCAACTCGGTGGCTGGGACGGTAGGACTCGAACCTACGAATGCGGGAATCAAAATCCCGTGCCTTAACCAACTTGGCGACGTCCCAATCCGAACCCAACTCAACGCAGCGCGGTTTCGTGTTCCAGTCGGTCCAGCAACTGCGAGCGATCGCAGGACTGCACCACCATGGCGCGCCACGCCGGCGGACATTGCCGAGCCAGATGCTCGGCTGCCGCCCGATCCGGCATCGCCGCGAACACGCAACCGCCACTACCCGTCAGGCGCGCCGACGCGAAACCACCCAGCCATTCGATGGCGGCTGCCACAACCGGGTAGCGCCGACCCACGACCGGCTCAAGGTCGTTCCGCGTTGTATCGCCCATCAGGAAGCCTGCGATTGTGGTGCGCGGGGTGTCGCGTGTCAATTCAGGGGCCTGGAAAACCGGGCCGGTGGCGACCCGCGCGCCGGGGTCTACCAGCAGGTAGACCTGCGGCGGCAGCGCAATGGCCTGCAGGCGCTCGCCGACGCCTTCGGCCCACGCGCTGGTGCCACGAACGAACAACGGAACGTCGGCGCCCAGGGTCAGTCCCAACTCGGCAAGACGATCAACGCCGAGATCGCAGCCCCACATCAGGTCCAATGCGCGCAGCACGGTCGCTGCATCCGAACTGCCACCACCGAGGCCGCCACCTGCGGGGATGTACTTGCTGATCCCGAGATCGGCGCCGAGGCGGGTACCGCTGGCGGCCTGCAACGCACGCGCGGCGCGCACCGCCAGATCCTGCTCGGCGGGCACCTCGGGCATTCCCTCCACCCGCACGATTTCGCCATCTTCACGCACACGGATGCTGATCCGATCGCTCAGATCGAGCAGTCGGAACACCGTCTGCAACTCGTGATAGCCGTCGGCGCGCCGGTCGACCACATGCAGGAACAGATTCAGCTTGGCCGGTGCAGGCCAGTCGCTCCAGCCCTCACTCGGGTCCATGCAGGTTCCAGCGGTCCACGGCGATGCGGACCTCGTAGGGCGGCTTGCGGGCGATGAGTCGGCGCGGCATCCGCAGCTCCTCGCCAGCGTCGAGCCACGCCCGGTACTCGACCTGCCATCCCGCCTCGGCAAGGGTCTGTGGCAGTCCGGACGCATCCGGCTCGATGCGTGCCTGCGATGGATCCAGCGGCAGCCCGCGGATCCACGCGCGAACCTGATCGAGCGGCAGCTGCCAGCCGAGCTCGCGCGCCAGAAGCTGAGCTGCATCGTTGCCCAGCTGCGGCTGCTCGCGAACGCCGTCGAGCTGGACCAGGCCGGGATCGCCACTGAGGCGCCAGCTGCCGCCTGCGACCGGGGCGCGCACGGCGATGTCGAAGCTGGCACCGTCCTGCGTCCACTCGATACGCCCACTGCCGCCCTCGCGCCCGTCGCTGACCGCGATGCGCCCCTGCATCGTCCAGTGCGGCGTCGCGGCCAGTCGCGCGCTGCGGGCCTGGGCGAGCTGTGCGTCGTCGGTTCGCTGCAGCGGTCGGCCAGTGGCGCATGCGGTCAGCGCAATGCATGCCGCCAGCAGCAGTGCCCGGTGCAAGTTGTCGCGCATCATGGGGCCAGACGTGAAACAGTGTCCTTCAAGGTCTGGTTGTCCGCATCGATGGCGGTGCCCTTGTCCCAGATGGCGCGCGCCTGCTCGCGCTGCCCGCTGACCCACAGAACCTCGCCAAGATGCGCGGCAATCTCCGCATCGGGCTGCAACTCGAAAGCACGCTGCAATTGCTTGATCGCTTCCGGGAAGCGGCCGAGGCGGAACTGCACCCAGCCCATGCTGTCGATGATCGCCGGCTCGTCGGGCTTGAGCTTGAGCGCCTTGTCGATCAGCTCGAAGGCTTCCTGGTAGCGATCGGTCCGATCGGCCAAGGTGTAGCCGAGCGCGTTGAGTGCGTCGGGGTCCTCCGGGTGCAGCACCACGATGCGGCGCAGGTCGGCCTCGCATTCGGCTACGCGATCGAGCTGCTCGAACAGCAGCGCGCGTCCGTACAGCAAACGTCGCTCGTCGGGCAGTATTTTCAGTCCGCGGGTATAGGCGTCGACCGCAAGCTCCTGTGCGTCATGCCGGCCCTGCAGTTCGGCTTCCAGCAGAAAGGTATCGGCCAGCCGGGAGTCGTCGTCGATGCCCTCGGCGCGCAGCGCGGCAAGATGCGCCAGCGCCGCGTCGATGCCCTCGGCGGCATCCAGCAGCACGCCGATGCGCAACTGCGCGTCGAACCAGCGCTCGCCGCGCGGAACTTCGCGATACCAGCGCAAGGCCTCGACCTGGCGCTCGCCGAGTTCAGCCAGCTGGCCGAGCAGTTCCAGGCGCTCGGCGGGACGCGGCGGCGGCAGCGCTTCGATCGTGGCGGCGACCGCCTGCAGCAACTTTGGATCGTCTGCGCGAGCGGCGTAGGCGGCGCGCGCAGCCAGCACCTCGTCGTCGGGCGCAATCTGGGCCAGCGTGCGCGCGGCTTCCGCAGCCTGGTCCATTTCGTTGAGCAGCGCGGCATAGGTCAGGCGCGTCGACTTGTCCTTTGGCGCCAACGCCACGGCGCGCTCGAATGCCGCGCGCGCGGCGGCGCGGTCGCCGGCACGCAAGGAAACGTGACCGCGCCACAGTGCGGCAGTTGCGGACTTCGGGTCGCGCTCGACGGCGAGCGTGGCCAGCCGCCCGGCCAGCTCCGGCTTGCGCAGCTGCTGTGCGACCTGGCTGAACATCAGCAGGGTCTCGACGCCGTATCCGGCATCCGGTGCGTCGACCAGCTGCTGCAGCGCGGCGGCTGCGGTCTCCGGCTCGCCGGAGGAGAGCAGCACCTGACCCACCATGCGCCGGCTGTCGGCATCGTCGCGTGCCAGCAGGGCATGCAGGCGCTTGAGCGCGGTGGCGGAATCGCCGCTACCCAGGGCGATTCCGGCCTCGGCCTGCACGATACCCGGCGCCTTCGGCGCCAGTGTCTTCCAGCGCGCCAGCGATTCGCCGGCGCTCGCCCATTCGCGCGCCACGATTGCCACCCGGGTGGCGTGTTCGGCGATCGCCGCGTCGTCGCTGAGCGCTGCAGCGCGCGCATAGTGGCGCGCCGCCGACGCCGCACGCCCGTCCTGCCAGGCGAACTCGCCGGCCATCAGCGCCGCCATCACGTCCTTGTCCTCCGAGACCAGCGCCTGCGGAGCCTCGGCCGGCGTTGGCTCCTCGCGCGTGGTTTTGCCTGCGCAGCCAGCCAGTGCGATCGCCAGCAGCATGGTCGTAAGGATCTGGATTCGCGGTGACTTCATGCGCTTGTTGCTCCGTGGAATGACTCGAATTGTCGGTGCCGCCCGGCTTCACGCGCCGGCCAGGCGCAGAGCCCGATCGTCGCGTTGCAGGCCTTCAACCCGGACCGCTGAAAGACTTTCCTTGATCTCGCGCGATGCGGGCCCGACAATCTAACGGTACCGACCCACCCTGCGCCATGACGCTAATCGCCCTTGGATTGAATCACCAGACCGCTCCCGTCGCCCTGCGCGAACGGGTGGCGTTCGACCAGGATGCGCTCGGTACCGCCCTCGGCGCGCTGCGCAATGTCGATGGCGTGCTTGAGGCGGCCATCCTGTCCACCTGCAACCGCATCGAGGTGTACGCCAACGTGCGTGAGGGTTGCGAGGCGAGGATTGCCGATTGGCTGCATCTTCACCATGGTCTGACCGCACCCACCCTCGATGAGTTCCTGTATCGGCACGACGGCTCGGCAGCGGTTCGACATCTGTTCCGGGTGGCCACGGGGCTCGATTCTCTGGTGCTGGGCGAGCCGCAGATCCTGGGTCAGGTGAAGGCGGCCTATCAGGTCGCGCGGACTGCGGGAGCGCTGGAAACGGCGCTGGAGCGACTGTTCCAGAACACCTTTGCGGTTGCCAAGCGGGTTCGCACCGATACCCGGATCGGCGCCAATCCGGTCTCGGTGGCATTTGCCGCGGTGCGCCTGGCGCATCAGGTGTTCGCCAGTCTCAGCGAGTCGACCGTGCTGCTGGTGGGCGCGGGCGACACCATTGAGCTTACCGCCCGACACCTGGCCGAGTCCGGCGTGCGCCGCATGCTGGTCGCCAACCGCACGCTGCAGAACGCCGAGACCCTCGCCTTGCGCTTCGGTGCGCAGGCCATGCCGCTGTCGGAGATCCCGCAGCGTCTGGCCGAAGCCGACGTCGTGATCGCCTCCACCGCCAGTCGTGACCCGATCATCACCCGCGCGGATGTGGCCGCTGCGATCCGCAAGCGCCGCCGCAAGCCGATGCTGATCCTCGACCTCGCCGTACCGCGCGACGTCGAGGCCAGCACCGTCGAGCTCGACGATGTGTTCCTGTATACCGTCGACGACCTTGCCGGCGTCATCGAAGACAACATGCGCTCGCGACGCGAGGCCGCGCGCGAGGCCGAGGCGATCATCGACCTGCAGGTCGGCCACTTCATGGACTGGTGTCGCGGCATCGAAGGCCAGGGCACTGTCCGCGCCATCCGTGCGGCTGCCGAGCACGAGCGCGATGCGCTGCTGGCGCGCGCACGGCACATGCTCGAGGTAGGCAAGAATCCGAACGAGGTGCTGTCGTTCCTCGCCAACACCTTGACCAACAAGATCCTGCATTCACCCAGCGCCAACCTGCGCCATGCCGCGCTGCGCGGCGATACCGACCTGTTGCGCGCCGCCGAGCGCCTGTTCGCCCACGCCGAAGACGTGCGCGAACCGCGCCCCGAATGACGCCTTCGATCCGCCGCAAGCTCGACGCGCTCGCCGAGCGCCAACAAGAGGTTGCGCTGCTGCTCTCCGAGCCTTCGGTGATGGACGATCCGGCGCGATTCCGTACCCTGTCGCGCGAGTTCGCGCAGCTCGATCCACTGGCCCGCGCGTTGGCCAGCTTCGACCGCAGCGACGCAGACCTGGTTGCGGCGCGTGCGTTGCAGGCTGAAGGCGATCCGGAACTCAAGGCGATGGCGGCCGACGAGGTCGCGACGCTGCAGGCACGGCGCGCGGCGCTGGAGCGGGATCTGGAACTGATGCTGGTACCGCGCGACCCGCGCGACGATGCCAACATCTTCCTCGAGGTGCGCGCGGGCACTGGTGGCGACGAGGCTGCGCTGTTCGCTGGCGATCTATATCGCATGTACAGCCGCTATGCGGAGCAGCGTCGCTGGCAGGTGGATATCATCGACTCCAGCGAAGGCGAACACGGCGGCTTCAAGCGCGTGATTGCGCGCATCGAGGGCCAGGGCGCGTTTTCGCGGATGAAGTTCGAGTCCGGCACCCACCGCGTGCAAAGGGTGCCGGCCACCGAAAGCCAGGGTCGCATCCACACTTCGGCCTGCACCGTTGCGATCCTTGCCGAACCGGAAGAATCCGAGGCACCTGCGATCAACCCGGCCGATCTGAAGGTCGACACCTATCGGGCGTCCGGCGCCGGCGGGCAGCACGTCAACAAGACCGAATCGGCGATCCGCATCACCCACCTGCCCAGCGGGATCGTGGTCGAGTGCCAGGACGAGCGCTCGCAGCACAAGAACCGCGCCCGCGCGATGGCGCTGCTGACCGCGCGACTGGCCGATATCCAGCGTGAGCAGCAGGAGGCGGCAACCAGCGCTGCGCGCCGGCTGCAAGTGGGAAGCGGTGATCGCTCCGAGCGCATCCGCACCTACAATTTCCCGCAGGGTCGGCTGACCGATCACCGCATCAACCTGACCCTGTACTCGCTCGAACGGGTGATCGCGGGCGATCTGGATCCGGTGATCGATCCGCTGACCCGCGAGTACCAGGCCGACCAGCTCAAGCTGCTCACCGACGCCGCCTGAGGCTTCCGGACCGCCTCGCTGCCGACCGCGATGGATCGGCATGCCGCGCGCATCCAGCCTGCAGTTCCAGCCAGACGCCAGCCGGCTATCATGCACCGATGAGCTCTGCGTCCGAATTCATCGCCCTGCACATTGCTGTCCTTACGGTGTCGGACTCGCGCACGCTGGACACCGACAGCTCCGGCCAGTACCTCGCCGATGCGCTGACCGGTGCAGGTCACCTGCTGGCCGCACGCGCACTGCTGCCCGACAACCGCTGGCAGGTCCGCGCCGTGGTCGCCAACTGGATCGCCGACGAGCGCATCGACGGCGTGATCGTCACCGGCGGCACCGGATTCACCGGCCGCGACTCGACTCCGGAAGCGATCGAGCCCCTGCTCGACAAACCGATGCCCGGCTTCGGCGAGATGTTCCGCGCGCTGTCGTACGACGAGATCGGCACCAGCACCCTGCAGTCGCGCGCGTTCGCAGGACTGTCCAACGGCACTTTCGTGTTCTGCCTGCCGGGCTCCACCTCGGCATGCCGCACCGCGTGGGAAAAGCTGCTGTCGGCGCAACTGGATGCGCGCACCCGCCCCTGCAATCTGGTTTCCCTGCGACCGCGCCTGCACGAGCGCTGAGCACAGTCCCTTTCCGACCAAACGAGGCGCATCGCGATGAAGGAACTCAAGAAGAAGGAATACAGCGAACTGCTCGAGCCGCTGCAGATGGAACTGTCGGAAATGCACCGCTGGCTGCAGAGCAACGGGCGCCGTTTGCTGATCCTGTTCGAAGGCCGCGACACCGCCGGCAAGGGCGGCGCCATCAACTGTTTCACCAGCGTGCTCAACCCACGCTATTGCCGGGTGGTTGCCCTGCCCAAGCCCGACGAGCGCGAGCGCACCCAGTGGTACTTCCAGCGCTACGTCGAACACCTGCCGGCGGCCGGCGAGGTCGTGCTGTTCGACCGCAGCTGGTACAACCGCGCGGGTGTGGAAAAGGTCATGGGCTTTTGCAGCGACGCGCAGTACCGGCAGTTCCTCGCCGACTGCCCCACCTTCGAGCGGATGCTGGTCGACGACGGCATCCTGCTGTTCAAATACTGGTTCGCAGTCGACCAGCGCTTCCAGGAGGAACGCTTCGCCGCGCGAATCGAGGATCCGATCAAGCGCTACAAGATCTCGCCGATCGACCTCGAGGCGCGCGAGCGCTACGACGACTACACCAAGGCCGCCGAGGCGATGTTCCGCCGCACCCACATTGCCGAAGCGCCGTGGCACGTAGTCAATGCCAACGACCAGAAGCGTGCGCGCTTGAACATGATTCGCCACCTGCTCGATACGCTGCCGGATCACCACGTGCCGTTGGACAAGATCGTGCTCAAGCCGCTTGCCGGGCGCCCGGCAACCCACCGGGTGAAGGCGAAGGTCGAGCGCGTGCCCGAGCGTTATTGAGTTTGCCGTCTAGTGGACTGTCGCAGTCAAATGGCATCCAGCATGGCCGCTGGATCGTGCGTAGTGGCTAGGCGCGAGGAGGAGGCATAGCACCCGCTATGGCGACGACGAGCAACGACGCCACGGCGCGCGAGACGCGGCCAGGCGGATGCGATTCGGCTGAGACAGTCCACTAGTAGCAGGCCCCTCCGGCCGCGCGCACCAGCGCTGCATCCGCGCGGCGCAGGTGCACGCCCGCGACCTCCAGCGCAACATCGACACTGGCGCTGCCCTCGACACGGCTGCATGGTCCCGTGAAGCGATAGCTCAGCGAGCCAGCGGGGACGCTGCCAGATCCAGGCTCGCTGATCGCCAGCGCGGCGCGCCCGTCGCGCAGCTCGCCGCGACCGGCCGCCCAACGCGGCTGGCCATCGGCACCAAAGTGAAACAGCAGCGCGCGCTCGGTGTCCGCGTCGATGCCGCTGCTGGACTCAACCGCAATGCCCCAACTGCCATCCGGCGCCGTCCACACGCCCGAACCGTCGATCGCTGCGCGGACCGAACCGGGCGCTCGCAGCGGCTCGATGCAATCGCTGAAGGCGACGCCGTCGATCTCGATGCGCAACTCGGCCAATGCCGGCGCACTGCTGCGTGCACTGCCAGCGCATGCCGGGTCCGTGGCATCCAGGCCAAAGCGCAGATCGAGCGAACCGACTGGTTCGGCGCGCTGCCCGCTGCCCTGCACATCGCGGCTGTAGCGCAGCAGGCCCTGCGCCGACTGCCATCGCCGATCCTCGATGCTGCCGCTGGACGAGTACCAGCGCGGCTGCCCGGCGTCGTCGCGCAGATAGATCAATGCCAGCCATCCGTCGTCGCTGCGCTGCAGGACCAGGCCACGGTCGCTGCGCGTGCGGTCGGCCCAGAATCCCTGCGCCAGCCGCGGCGCACCGAGCAGCCCACGCAGCAGCGGCGACTTTGCGGATGCTGTCAGCGCGTAGACCGAGGCGCCGGCCTCGCGCACGAATGGCGAGGCCACCAGACTGCGCACCAGCGCATCGACGCCATCGCCGGCGGCGGGATCGGCAGCGCGTCCGTATGCATAGCGACCGCCGGCCTGCCGCACGATGTACCAGCCGCTTTGCTGCTGTTTGCCTGGATGGGTCGCGCGCAGGCCCGCCGCATGCACGCGATCGCCCGAGTGCGGATGGGTCAAGGCCACGAAGCCCGCATCGGACAGCGCCACACCGGCGCTGCCCAGCCCGCCCCAGTTGGCGCCCAAGGCGCCGACCAGATCGGCTTCGACCACGACCTCGCCGCGCGCGGGATCGATGCGCACCAGCTCGCCATTGCCAAGCATGCCGATCAGGGCCGGGGCCTCGGGGGCAAGCGCACGCAGGCCGGCAAGCGCCCCGCGCGCGGCATTCCACGCAGCTACCGTAGTCCACACGCCGGCGGGTCCGTCACTGCGGCGCAGGACGCGTCCGCCACCGGCGTCGAACACCGCGGCATAAGCACCACCGTTGAGCGTTGCCATGGCGGTCAGCTGCATGCCACCGGGCATGCCTTCGACCGCGACGCGAACGCCGCCATCGACCACGCGCAGGATGGCCGACTGCGCACCGGCATCGAGGCCGACCAGCACCACTCCGGCAGCGGTCAGGGTCGGTGGCAAGGCGATGACCCAGGCTGCGCGCAGATTGTCCTCGACCGGTCGCAAGTCTGCCTCGGCGTGCCAGATCGACGCGCCGGGCGGACGCCGCCAGAGTTTCAAATGACCGTCGATGGCGGCCAGCAGGGCAAGCTGTTCGCCGCCGACCGGCCACATGACCTTGCCCATCCACAGCAGGCGACCGGCACCGGCGTCGAGATCCTTGCGCCACGGCCCGTCCGGCGTGTCGCGTCGCCACACGATCACCGTGCTGCCGACGGTGGCGGCCAGCAACGCGTCGTGGTCTGCGACCAGCGCGGCGAGCCTTCCGGCGTCGGTCGGCGGCGGTGTGTCGACCGCAAAACGCAGCGCTTCGAAGCGCGAGACGCGGTTGAGCGCGATGGTCGGCAACCATGCCAGCAACATCTCGCCCATCGAATCCGGCAGCGCCGCATCGGCAGGCATGGTGACGACCTCGGCCGCACCGCCGGCCGCGCGCCAACGCTCGGCGAGCGCGACCGAAGCCAGCGCGGACGAACGACCGCGCGGCTCGCGCGCGGACATCAGCAGCAGCGGCGGCAGCGACAAGTCGGTGTTTGGCGCCTCGACTCCGAGCGTATCCGCCCACCCTGCTATCGCAATGCCCCGCACGGCGGCTGACGACACACCGGCATCGCGCAGGGCCCGCGGGTTGATCGCCAGCCCCAGCGCGGCGCTGGCCGCATTGCCTGCGACCAGCAGATGGAGTCGATTCGGGTCGCCGGTATAGGCCGAGCCGCGACGCCACAGCCACACCAGCGCTGCGTCCAGATCGTCCGCCACGGTGTCGCTGCCCACACCGATGATCGCCACCACATGACCGCGTTGGGCCAAGCTGCGCGCCAGAACCTCGACCCCTGCGAGACCGGCGATGGCGATCATCGGATGCGGCCCCGGCGTATCCGGCGTATGCAGATCGATTCGGCGCGGGTCGGCCGGATCGCCGCTGGAGACGTAGGCAATCGCGCTGAACACGCGCGCATCCGCGACTCCCGCCACACCCAGCGTGGCAATCAGCAGCAGCAGCATCCATGCCCGCTGCATGATCTTCAGCCGATCTCGAATCCGGCCCGCGCGGGCGCAGCCGCCGCCTCGCGCTGCACCGATTCGACCCGCGCATGCGGCGAGCCGATCCATAGCCATTCGGCAAGCGCCTCGATGGCGGCGAGCTCGCCTGCAGCCAGCACCTCGACCCGCCCATCGCGCAGATTGCGCGCATGGCCGCACAGCCCCAGCGCATCGGCGCGCTGGCGGGTGAAAGCGCGAAACGCCACGCCCTGTACGCGCCCGGCAACGATGAAGCGTGCGGCCGCTTGCGTCATGCGCCGCCGTCGGCCTCGGCGATCGCCTTGGCCAGCTGGACCGAAGTGACCGGGCCGATGAAACGCTGCGCCAGGCGTCCATCCGGCGCGATCAGGTAGGTCGTCGGCAGGCCGCGTGGCACGTCGAAGTCCTTCGGCGGATCGTAGACGTCGACGACGGCGATCGGGTACGAGGCAGGATGCCGCTTGAGGAAGGCGAGCAGGTCGTCGCGCTCGATCTCTTCGAAGGCAAGCCCGATCACGCGCACGTCGTCGCGCTCGCTGTCGAAGCGGGACAGATCGGGAATCTCCTTGATGCACGGCGCGCACCATGTGGCCCAGAAGTTCACGACCACCCATTTGCCGCGCTGCGCGGCGAGGTCGAAGCTGCCATCGGCAAGGGTCTGGACCACCAGCGCGGGGAACGTCGTTTGTTGCGCCTTCTGCGCGATCGGCTCGGCGCCGATCGCGGGGCCGGCTGTGAGCAGCAGAAGCGGAAACAGGAGATTGCGCATGAGCTGGGGATTCCTGATGGTGGCAAGCGACTATACGGCGGCCAGGGTTGCGGCCGCGCGACGGCCGGGCAGCTTCAGTCGGGCGCCAGCACGCTGGCGACCGGGCGCTTGAGGACGGCTTCCTGCGCGCTGGCGGCTTGCTCCAGCAGCGCCAGCACCGGCTGCTCGCACTGCTTTGCACGTGCACGATAGCGGGCCAGCTCCAGCGCGGTCGGCCAGCGGTAGTGGCCCGCTTCGAACAGCTCGACCAGCGGCACGCTCGCCGGATCGCGCAGCAGCACCCAGGTGCCCAGTTCGGTGCGATGGGCGCAGCGCGCGTCGCGCAGCTCACCGAGCATGCGGTCGAGCTGGGTGTCGCTCAGGTGTGGTTCGCACGCAGCCAGTGCGTTGCGATTCGGCGGCGCGCCCGCACGCGTGCCACGCATGATCGAATCGAGCACCCGCAGCAGGCTTGCGAACTCGAGCCCACGGCTGATCTTCAGGTCGTGCGGCACATAGCGGAATGCCGACATGCTGGCCACGATCGAAGCACCGATCAGCACAACCACCCACGACAGATAGATCCAGATCAGGAAGATCGGAACCGCCGCCAGCACGCCATAGATCTGCTCATAGCTGGCCTGCGCCAGATATTGGCTGAACACCTGTTTGGTCATCTCGAACAGCACGCTGGCGAGCGCGCCTCCAAACAAGGCGTGGCGAAACCGCACGCCGCCGTTGGGAATCACCAGGTAGGCCAGGGTCAGCGCGCCCCAGGTCACGATGCTGGGCAGCACGTACAGCAAGCGCTCGGCCAGATGCAGGTCGCTGGTGGCGTCGCCCAGTCCGGGCAGCGCGAACAGGTAGGAGCTCAGGCCGAGGCTCGCGGCAAGCAGGATCGGCCCGAGCGACAGCACGGTCCAGTACACCACGAAGCGGGCCAGGCGGCGGCGGCGCGGTGGCGCGCGGAAGATGCGGTTGAACGACTCCTCCACGCTGGACATCATCAGCAGCGCGCTGACCACCAGCGCGAGCACGCCCGCCGAGGTCAATCGCGAGGCGTTGCCGGCGAAATCCAGCAGATACGCCTGCATGGTCTTGGCCGCAGCCGGCACGAAGTTGGCGAACACGAAGTCGGTCAGCGCCGTCGACCACTGCTGGAATACCGGAAAAGCGGCCAGGATGCCGAAAACCGCAGTAGTCAGCGGTACCAGGGCGAACACGGTCGTGAACGAAAGCGCGCCCGCTGCGGCGAAACACTGCTCATCGAGGAACCGATGCCAGACGAAGCGCGCGAACGCGAGACCGCGTTCACGCATGGTCCGCGAGAATGGCAGAAGAAGGCGATTCACCCGCACAATCTAACCCAAGCCGCGTACCGCCATGCTCTGGCTTTCGAGTTGGCACCAAACGGCACCACCCAGGCGATACCACCCGATGAGCGATGTGCTGGTTCTTTACTACTCCCACCACGGGGCTACGGCCGAGTTGGCCCGCCAGGTTGCGCGCGGTGTCGATCAGGTGGCTGGCATGAGCGCGCGCTTGCGCACGGTGCCGCCGGTGCAGCCGGTCAGCGAGCCCGCCTTGCAGTCGGCGGTGCCGGCCGACGGCCCGCCGTACGCCGGACGCAGCGATCTCGAGCAGTGCACTGGCCTGGTGCTCGGCAGTCCGACCCGCTTCGGCAACATGGCAGCGGCGCTCAAGTACTTCCTCGATGGCACGGTGTCGGAATGGATGTCGGGCGCGTTGACCGGCAAGCCCGCCGGAGTGTTCACCTCGACCGGATCCCTGCATGGCGGCCAGGAATCGACCCTGCTGTCGATGATGCTGCCACTGTTCCACCACGGCATGGTGCTGGTGGGAATTCCGTACAGCGAGCCTGAGCTGTCGAGCACCCGCACCGGTGGCACGCCCTACGGAGCAAGCCACGTTGCAGGGGCGCGCGGAGAGCTTCCGATATCGGACGAGGAGCGCGCCCTGGCGCGCGCCCTGGGTCGACGGGTCGCCACGCTCGCCGCGCGGCTCGCGCCATGAGCGCCCGACTGCGCGGGCTGTCGTTTGCCTGCCTCGCCGGCTTGGTGCTGCTGCACCTTGGCTGGCATCTGTGGTGGGTCCCACCGGTCGCGCTGCCGCTGGTCCTGGTACTGGGTCTGGCCACCGCACCGGCTGCACTGGCCCTGTTGGCGTGCGCATTCAACCTGCGCGACGGGTTGCTGATCGGCGGCATTTTCGCGCTCGGCTATTTCTGTCACGGGGTCATGGAGGCATGGGCCGCGCCGGCCGAGCGGATCCCGGCGCTGCTCGAAGTCCTGTTGGCGAGCGGCCAGATCGTGCTGCTGGCTGCAGCCGCGCTGGCCGAAAAGCGCGAGCGTCGCGCAACTGCAGCGGCACTGGCGTAAGCACTACGCGTTGCCGCCGCGCACCGTTCGTGGCACAAGGGTTGAACCTCCGGGAGCGATTCCATGGGCTTTACCCAGCACGGACCGGTGCTCGACAACCAATACCTGGAAGACCGCCTGCTGCGCTCGCTGCTGCGCCGCGTATTGCCGCAGCCGATGTTGCAGGCGCTGGAGCCCGGTTTGACCGAGTTCGGCGAACTGGTCGCCGATTGGTATCCGGAGCAGGTTGCAGCCCACGCGGAGCAACCGACCCTGGTGCCGTTCGACGCCTGGGGCAAGCGCATCGACCGCGTCGAGGTGGGCGCGTTCTGGCGGCGCGCGCCGGGCCTTGCCGCAGAACACGGCCTGGTCGCGAGCGGCTACGACAAGGCGCATGGCGCGCTTGCCCGCGTGCATCAGTTCGCGCGCGCCTACCTGTTCACCGCCTCCAGCGAGATCTATTCCTGCCCGCTGGCAATGACCGACGGGGCGGCGCGTTGCCTGCTCGACTCCGGCAACCAGGTGCTGATCGAACGCGCGGTGCCGCACCTGATCAGCCGCAACCCGGAGCAGTTCTGGACTTCGGGCCAGTGGATGACCGAAACCACCGGCGGCTCGGATATCAGCGGCACCGAAACCGTGGCGCGCGCCGACGACAGCGGTCGCTGGCGACTGTACGGTCGCAAGTGGTTTACCTCTGCGGTGGCCTGCGATGTTGCACTCACCCTGGCGCGCCCGGAAGGCAGCGGGCCCGGCGCAGACAACCTGGCGCTGTTCTATGTCGAACCGCGGCGTAGCGACGGCAGTTTCCGCAATCTCGTCGTGGATCGGCTCAAGTCCAAGCTCGGCACCCGCAAGCTGCCGACCGCCGAGATCACGCTTGACGGCACGCCCGCCCATCTGGTCGGCGAGGCGCGCCACGGGGTGCGCCTTATCGCGCCGATGCTCAATGTCACCCGTCTGTGGAACTCGGTCGCCGCCATCGCGCTGTTCAGGCGCGGAATGGCGCTGGCGCGCTCCTATGCCACGCGCCGTGTGGTGTTCGGCATGCCACTGCTCGACCAGCCGCTGCACCAGGAGACGCTGGCCGATCTGCAGGCCGAGCTGGAAGCCGGTTTCCACCTGACGTTCTTCGTCGCCGAACTGCTCGGACGCGCCGAACACGGGCAGATCGACGATACGCATGCGCACCTGCTGCGCTTGATGACCCCGGTCGCCAAACTGATGACCGCCAAGCAGGCGGTGGCTGGACTATCCGAGATCTGCGAAGCATTCGGCGGCGCCGGCTACATCGAGGACACCGGCATCCCTACCCTGCTGCGCGACGCACAGGTGCTGCCGATCTGGGAAGGCACCACCAACGTGCTGGCGCTGGACGTGGTGCGGGTGCTGGGACAGATCGGCGGACTGCAACCATGGCTGGTCGCCCTGCGCGGCCTCACCGCACAGGTAACCGCCAGTGAACTCGATCCGGTGGTCAGGCTGGTCCGTGAAAACACCACTCGCACCGCCGAATGGCTGGTGCAGCATTCGAAATCGCGCGATGCGCTGGCAGCCGGCGCGCGCGGCCTGGCAATGACGCTCGGCCGCACCCTCGCGCTCGCTCTGCTGGCCCGACATGCCGACTGGACCATGCGCGCCGAAAACGATCCCCGACCGATGGCCGCAGCAAGGCGCTTCGCTCGCCTCGGAATCAACCGGCTGGTCGATCCAGCGGCGGTGGAGGCGCGGATGCTGGCTAGCGACATCTACGCGTGAGGGAGCGGTGGAGGCGTGGTATCGGGCCCAGGGCCCTATGCCCCGAGCTCTCCAGGAGCCATCCACGCTCGCAGGCATTCACTACGCAGCGCCCGGATAGAATGCGGCAATGAACCACCTCACCATCGTCACCACCGGCGGCACGATCGACAAGATCTACTTCGACGACAAGTCGAGTTTCCAGATCGGTGCGCCGCAGATCGGCGAGATTCTTGGCGCAATCGGGGTCGGGTTCTCGTTCGAATTGATTCCGATCCTGCGCAAGGACAGCCTGCACATCACCGATGAGGATCGCGAGCTGCTGCGCCGAACCATCGAGGCGCAGCCGGGGCGGCACGTGCTGGTCACCCATGGCACCGACACCATGGTCGAAACCGCGCAGGTCCTGCAGTCGATCGCAGGCAAGGTGATCGTGCTGACCGGCGCGCTCAACCCGGCACGCTTCACCGGCTCGGATGCAGTATTCAACATCGGCGCGGCGGTAGCTGCCGTGCAGGTGCTGCCCGATGGCGTCTACATCGCCATGAACGGGCGCATCTGGGATCCGCAGCACGTGCGCAAGAACGTCGCTGCGAATCGCTTCGAGGCCAGCTGATTGCCGTCAACGAGGATTTCGCGAGCGATCAGTCGTCGGACTCGGCCAGCGACTCGGCGCGTGCGCGCGCTTCGGCGGCCGCATCCATGCGCCCCAGCTTTTCATAGGCCTCGGCCATCCGCGCGTGGATGTCGGCATCGGTGGACTCCAGTTGCAGGGCGCGCTCCAGCGCGACCAGTGCCGGCTTGGGCTGATCGGTAAACAGCAGCGCATAGCCGAGCATGTAGTGGTTGACGTAATCCTCATCATCGAGTTCTGTCGCCCGCCGCAAGGGCGCGATCGATTCGCGCTCGCGGTCCAGATAGAACAGGGCAGCACCCTCGTAGTACCAGCCCTCATCGAAGGTCGGGCTGACCTCGCGCAGGGTGCGCCCTGCCGCCAGCACCGGCTGCAAGCGCTCGCGCAGGTAGTGTTCCTCGATGGCATCGGTGCATTCGCTGCGAACAAGCGCCATGCACGCACGCCACGATTTGACCGCAGCCGCATGATCGCCGCTGGCTTCCTGCGCAAAACCGATCTGCGCGTGGGTAAAGGCGCGCAGTTTGACCACTGCGGACAGCGATTTGCTGTCGCCGCCGGTAGAGCGCAGGGCGAGCGCTTTCTGCAGCGGGGCAATCGCTTCCTGCGGACGATCCAGGTACAGCAGGCTGGCGCCGACGAGGAACCAGGCTTCGTCGGATTGCGCTGCGACGCTGGTCCACCAGCGCGCGGCATCAAGCGCAACCGCATCGAAATCGGAGGTATACCAGTTGCCTACCAGCGTGCCGAAAACAACGGCGTCCAACTCGAATGCGCGCTTCCATGCATCCCGGGCCAGCTCCGGCTCGTCGTGCAAGGAATGCGCTCTGCCGAGCTCGCCCCAGTTGTAAGCATCCGCGGCATCGATCCGCGTTGCGCGCTGCAATGGCACGATGGCCTCGCCGGCGCGATCGAGCGCAATCAGGCTTACGCCCTGCATGTACCAGGCGTCATCATTGTCCGGCTCGGAATCGGCCCAGTCTCGAGCGGCAGCAAGCGCTTGAGTGTAGCGACGCGCCTCGAAGTGGCCCTGCGTGGTCTCCGCGTCGCGGGCGATTGCTGAGCCCAGCAGAGCAAGCAGCAGCCCGACTGTCGCTGCGGTACGGCGAATCAGCATGGTTGAGCTCCGCCCGAATGGAAGCCCGGAATGCTACCGCAGCGCCTGCGGAAAGCGAGCGACGCCGCCGACTGCCGCACGAAAAAGAACCCCGGCTTGCGCCGGGGCCCCCCCCCTTTCAGGGTCGCAGCGGCTCGGTCTCCCCAACCTTGCCGCGCGGGCCCCTGTCAGACCTTGCAATCATTGATCCAAACGCGCACCGGCGTGCCGCAGTCGAAGCGAGCGCAGGGAGTCCAGGCTGGGAAATCGGGTTCCTCCAGCGCATCCATGCGGCGCGCCTCCCGACCGGTTACCGCAACCGCCCACCAACGGGCCACGATTCGAAGCTAACGACCGACCCAGTGCCAGTCAACGCCTTGCAGCACGCAAAAAACGTTGCAGATGCAACCATTGATGCTGCGCTGCAGAATCATTGTCCGGACCACTTCCGAAGGCAGTTTCGCCAAGCGGCTTTCCGAAGTGCGATAGTCGATCGCAGGCCGTTCATGCACTGCAGCACGATCGGCCCGCGCTGGCAGGCCGTCAGAACCGCCGGCTCAGCCGATCAACAGCCACAGGCCGAACGCGGCGCCGGCGGCCACCACGACCACCACGGCAATCGCAACGATCCAGCGCGCTGTCGACCAACCGCCTGCCGGTGCCGCAGGCGCTGCTGGCCCCACAGGTCGCGGCGGCGGCGCCGGCGCGCGCGCGGCCGCTGCGGCAGGCGTCGCGGCGGCAGGCTTGGGTGCTGCTATTGGCGGCGGAGCTGCAAGCGCCGGTGGTGGCGCAGAGGGAACCGGCGCGCGCGATGGCGGCGGCATCGTGATCTGCGGGTCCTTCAATGCTGGCCGCGACTCGGCAGCCGCACTCTGCGCGCCAACTGCGGCTGCGGCCGCGGCTGCGATGTGGCGCGCCGAAACCATTACCGTCGATTGCGAATCGTCCATGGGGTGATCGGGGTGGACCGATCGAACTGCCGCGTCGAACTCGACCCGCGCGACCGGACCCATCCAGCCGAAGCGGATGCTGTCGCCCGAATTCAGCGTCTGGCTGGCGATGCGCTCATCGCCGACGAAGGTGCCGTTGGTGCTGTTGCTGTCGACCAGTTCGAACTGGCCCCCTGTCTGGCGGATCTCGCAGTGGTGGCCCGACACGCCCTTGTCGGCATCCAGCACGAGGTGGCAGTCGGGCGCGCGCCCGATCACCACGACCGGCTGGGTAAAGCTGTCGACCTGACCGGCGCGCGAGCCTTCCAGGTGGTGCAACAGGATGCGTTCGAGCGCCTGATTCATGCTGCAGTCCAGAATCGGAGATTCATGATGGCCCGAGTTTGCGGCATGCGCCGTTCCGCGACAAGGCAAGTCTCGCCCAGCCGCACAGTTTGTGTGAGACAACGCACGTTGCCGCAGCCCCGGTCCATGCCAGACTCCGCCTACCGCGCAGCAGGGGCGCGGCGCTCAGCAGGAGTCGATGAACGCACCCGAACCGGTCGATCCGATCGCGCTGGCAACCGGCAATGCGGTGCTGGCGACGCTCGCTGCACAGTGGAGCCGCCTGGTTGCCGCATGGAACATCTCCGACGCGCAGGAATTCGGCGAACATCTCGCACCACTGCTGGATGCGAACGACGACGAACAAGCGACGCGCGCAGGCGACCTCGCGGCATATCTTGCGGTGTTCGCCGATGGCGCGCTGGTACCCAGTCGCCAGCAACTCGGGCGTCTGGACGCGCTGGCAGGCGCCCTGTTCGGCGGCGCTTGCGCAGCGGCCAACGTGGTGCAACTGCCGACCCCGCCGCCGCGCGCGCAAGAGGCGCGCGGCACGGTATGCCTGTTCGGCGTCAGCGACGCGCTGTGCCCTGGCTTGAGCGGCTCGCTGGCCGAACACGGCTATGGCGTGCGCCATTTCGCCGAGATCGAGGGTCTGCTGGCTTGGCTGCGGCAGGCACGCCCTGGCGTGCTGATGATCGACGCACCGCGCCTGCGCAACCTGCCGCAGCTGATCGCCGCACTCGGCGATGCAGCGCCTGGGACCCTGCTGGGGCCTGCCTTGATCGTGCTCTCGGCGGCCGCCGATCTAACCCACCGACTGTTGGCGATGCGCGCTGGGGCTGCGGCCTATTTCGGCGCACCGCTCGATTCGTATCGCATCGTGGCGCGGGTCGAAGAGTTGCTCGGGCGCCACGAAACCACGCCGTACCGTGTCCTGATCGTCGACGCCGATCGCGAACACGGCGCGCTGTGCGGACGCTGGCTGGTGGAACAGGGAATGACTGCGCGACTGGCCTTCGATGCGCCGGGCGCGCTCGCCGCGCTGGCCGAGTTCCGGCCCGACATCGTGCTGATCGACGACGAGCTGCCCGATGCCCGCGGTCATGAAGTGGCCCAACTGATCCGCCAGCAACCCGAATTCACCGGCGTGCCGGTGGTGCTGTACGGCGAGCATGCCGATGATGCACGGCGCTTCGACGCGATCGCCGCCGGCGCCGATGAGGTGCTGCTGGCGCCGTTGAAGCCGCGCCATCTGACCTCGGTGATCCGCTCGCGCGTACAGCGTGCGCAATGGCTGCACGGCACCACTCCGGCAGGCGGCGGCCGCGATACCCGCACCGGCATGTACTCGCGGCACGCGGTGATCGAACGTCTGGGCCAATCGAACCAGCCAGCAGGCTCGGTCCTGCTGCTGGTCGCCTTCGACCGTGCCGAGCGGATCGGCGAGTCGGTAGGACTATCCGGCCTGCCGCAACTCGAAGCCGAAGTCGCGCAGGCATTCCGCGAGGCCCTCGCCAGTGGCGATATCGCCGCGCCCTTGCGCGATTTCGCCTATCTGGTGATAGCCGCCCGCGATCATCGCGATGCGGTCACCGAGCTGGCCGAGCGCCTGCGCCTGAAACTGGCCGAACGTCGCGCCGGTGGCGGCGATAGCGCAACAGCGATTACGGCCAGCATCGGCATCACCCAGCTCGACGATGCGCAAGGTGGCGCCGATTCGCGGGTTGCACGCGCAGAAGCGGCGAGCCTCGCGGCAGCGCGGGTCGGTGGCAATCGCGTACTTTGGTACGAACCGGGCGAGTACGCACTGGTGCGGCCCGACCCGCAACTGGCGGTGCGCGCGGTACTCACGCGTCCGTGGCACGACGACCACGTGCGCTGCGAGTTTCGTCCGATCGTCGCGCTGGGCGGAAAGCTGGTTGGACAGTTCGACCTCGAATACCTGCTGGTCGGCACCCAGGACCCGAGCGCGCGAGCGCGCTACCCGGTCTATGCGCCGGTAGCTGCCGAGCTCGGCGCGCTGCCGGCGATCGAGCGTCGACGGCTGGCCACGGCAATGGACGCGCGGCAGTCGCGCCTGAAGCTGGGTCGCCAGGTACGGCTTTTCATGCCGATCTGCGCGGCCTCGTTGCTCGATGACGACCTGGTCGACTGGCTGCTCGACGAGCTGAAATCGCGACATCTCTCGGGTACCGGGCTTACCCTCGAACTGGCCAGCGCGGAACTGCTCGATCGCCGCGCCGACCTGCTCGAACCGCTCGAGCGACTGCGCGCGGCGGGCGTGCGGCTGGGTCTGTCGGATTTCGGTCGCGACTGGGCGGCCGTGCATGTGCTCAAGACCCTGCCGCTGGACTACCTGCGCCTGGACCCGGAGCTGGTCCTGCACACCACCAGCGACAAGGCGATCGGCGGCACCCTGCTGGCGCTGGTGCGCAAGGCGCATGCGCTCGGATCGGTGGTGATCGCACCTGCGGTCGACAGCATCGACCGCGCCCATGTGCTGCTGCGACTGGCTATCGACTACGGCTGCGGCGATGGACTGGGTCGCGCCACCGCCGAGCCCGAGTTCGACTTCAGTCGCCCGATCTGGTGATGCTGCAGCAGGCGGCTCAGAACATCCCGGTTTCGAGACGCGCGGCTTCCGACATCATGGTCTGGTTCCACAGCGGTTCGAACACCATCTCGATGTCGCACGCTTCGATGGTCGGCACCAGCAACAGCTTGCTGCGCACGTCCTCGACCAGGATGTCGCCCATGCCGCAACCGGGTGCGGTCAGGGTCATGCGCACGGTGGCTATACGAGCGCCATTCTCGCCGCGTGCGACCGAGCACTCGTAGACCAGCCCGAGGTCGACGATGTTGATCGGAATCTCCGGATCGAAGCAGGTGCGCAACTGCGACCACACCAGCTGCTCGACCTCGTCGTCGCTGGCCTCGGACGAAAGCTGCGGCAGCTCCAGCGGTTCCTTGCCGATCGCATCCGCATCCTGGTTGGCGATCCGGAACAGATTGCCGTCGACGTAGACGGTGAAGCTGCCGCCGAGCGCCTGCGTGATGTAGCCCACCTGACCGGCCGGCAGATTCACGACTTCGCCTTGCGGAACCATCACGGCCGCACAATCGCGCTCGAAGCGCACCGGTTCGCTGCTGTTGCTGAAATGACCCATCGTAGGCGCTGCACGGCTCGACGCAAAGAGCCCCTATTGTGCCCGAAATAGCCTCACCGACCACGTGAAGGACGCTGCCTTCGCAGCAACTGGCCAAGTCGGCGGGACGCTTCGGCCAGATCGTGGGTCGAAAGCCCGGAGTAGCCAAGCAGCAGGCCGGCCATCGGCGGTGGCACGCTGAAGTAGGGCGTGATCGGATACAGACCCAACTCCTGCTGTTCAGCAGTCGCGATCAGGGCCGGCAGCGATTTGCTGGCGACACCCGGCAGCCAGCACGTCAGATGCATGCCAGCCGCGCTGCCCTCGATCAGCACCCGCTCCCCGGCATGCTGCTGCAGGCCATCAAGCAGGGCCTGGCGACGCACGGCCAATGCCTGCCCGGTGCGCCGGACCAGACGCTCAAAGCGGCCGCTGGACATCAGATCGGCCAGCGCATGCTGGAGCACGCTGGGCGCGCCGCGATCGGCCAGCCACTTAGCGGCACGGAACGCCTCGCGCAAGGTCGGCGGCACCACCGCAAACCCCAGCCGCAAGGCCGGAAACAGCAGCTTCGAAAACGAACCGATGTAGATCACGCGGCTGCTGCGCTCGAGCGACTTCAGCGCGGCAAGCGGGCGGCCGTCATGGCGGAACTCGCCGTCGTAGTCGTCTTCAAGGATCCAGCCGTCGTGCCGCTGCGCCCAGTCGAGCAGCGCTATGCGACGCGAAAGCGACAGCACGCTACCGACTGGAAACTGGTGCGAGGGCGTCACGCAAGCCAGTCGCGCACCGCGGCGCGGCAGTTTGTCGACCTGCATGCCATCGCCGTCGACAGGCACCACCTGCAGGCGGGCACCGAGCGCTGCAAGCGCGGCGCGCGTACCCTGGTAGCAAGGTTCCTCGATCACCGCGCGCTGACCCGGATCGATGAGCACCCGCGCGGCAAGCTCCACCGCCTGCTGGGTACCTGCAAGCACCAATACGTCCTCGGGATCGACCGCCAGACCCCTGCGCCGCCCGAGATAGGCCGCAATGGCCTCACGCAAGGCAGCAACGCCATGCGCGGGCGGGTAGTCGAAATCGCTGCGATCGACCGCCCGCGACAGGGCCCGGCGCCATGCGGATTGGGTGGCGGGCAAAACCAGTGGCGCGCCGTATTCGAGGTTGTAGCGCAGCGTCCGCCGGCGTAGCGGCAGCGGCCTGTGCGGTTCGCTCTCGAGCGCGCGCGCGCCGTAGCGGGACAGCCGCGCGCTCCGCAACGGTGCCTGAAGCGCGGCCGCGACGGGCGCGACGCGCATCGCCACATAGGTGCCCGCGCCGGTGCGCGCCTCGAGCATACCCTCGGCGAGCAGCTGCTCGTAGGCGTCGACCACGGTATTCCGCGCAAGCCCCAGCGCCACGGCGAGCGCCCGCGATGCAGGCAAGCGAGTGCCGTGCGCGAGGCGGCCTTCAAGGATCGCCGATTTCAGCGCGCGACCGACCTGCTGGTTGAGCGCCCCGCAACGATCCAGATCCAGGTGCAGCATGCCGACTCCCGGATTGGTCCGGTCGAAAGTAACGAAAGTGGACCTCGCACAGAACCAATCTGGGTCGTAGCCTGCACCAGACCCGAACCGTGAGCAAGTCCATGGATACCCCTGCTGCGCGCGGCGACCGCCACGCGGTGCGTCGCCACCCGGAACGTGCCAGCTACGACCGCAGTGCTCTGTACGCAGTGCTCGATAGCGCGTTCATGGCCCACGTGGCGTTCGCGATCGACGGCCAACCGTTCGTGATCCCGATGCTGCATGCGCGCGATGGCGATCGTGTGCTGCTGCACGGCAGCGTATCCGGCCGCTTGCTGCAGACACTGGCCGGCGGCGCGCCGTGCAGCCTGGCGGTCACCCTGCTCGACGGGCTGGTGCTGGCGCGCTCGCAGTTCTCGCACTCGGTGAACTATCGCTCGGCGGTGATCTTCGGGCGCGCGCACGAGGTAGTCGACCTGGCCGAAAAGGCACGCTGCCTCTATCGCTTTACCGATGCCGTGCTCGCCGGTCGCGCCGCCGACAGCCGGGCCGCCGATGCCAGCGAACTGGCCGCGACCAAGGTGCTGGCTGTCGCCATCGAGGACGCCAGCGTCAAGCAGCGCAGCGGTGGCCCGAAAGACCACCCGCACGACATGCTGCTGCCGGTGTGGGCCGGAGTCGTACCGCTGCGGGTGACGCACGGCCCAGCGGAAGTGGATCCCGCCGGGGTCCAGGTGCCGTTGCCGGCATATCTGCGCGACGCGTGACCGCACGCGCAGCTCCGGCGACAATGGGCGGATGCCTGCCCGATTCCTTACCCGCTTCGTCTTGCGCCTCGTGTCGATCCTCGCCGCCGTGCTGCTGGCCGCCAGTTCCGGCGCAGCGTGGGCGATCGTGGCGATCATGTTGCGCAACGAGGCTGCCTGGATGGCGCTGCCTGCTGCATTGGCGGCAGTGGTCGGCGCCAGCGGCATGGTGCGCGCGGTGCGCTGGCAACGCGCGCTGGCGGCGGGGCTGCTGTGCCTGCTGGCAGCGGCGATCGCGCTGTATCTGCAAGCCGGTCTGCTGATTGCCGGTGGACTCGGCCTTGACGTCTTCGACGTGCTGGCGACCACCGGTGCGGAGATGGCAGGCGCACTCGCGCTGGCGCGGCTGTCGGCATTGGAGCAGGCGGGCATCATCGCCTGCGCGCTGCTTGCCGCAGGCATGGCGTGGCGGCAGGCGCGCCCGCGCGCGGCACCTTAGGCGACAGCGCGCCGCACGCCAGGCCCCGATCAGCCTTCGCGTCCTGCGCCGATCGCAGCGTCGACACTGGTGGTCAATGCAACGCGAATGGCGACCCGCAGCGCGTCGACCACCAGCTCCACCGGCATGCTCGGTACGCCGGGACGCGCGGCCACCTGCGCTGGTGCGAACGGAACATGGATGAAACCGCCGCGCAGTGTTGGCCAGCGGGTGGCGATGCCGTGCGCGAGATGGAAAGCCAGCGCGTTGCACACGAAGGTGCCGGCACTGTTGGACACCTCGACCGGAATTCCCCGCTCGCGCAGCGCGCACAGGATCGCCTTGATCGGCAGCGCGCAGAAGTATGCCGCGGGCGCGCCATCGATCACCGGCTGGTCGACCGGCTGCTGCTGGTCGTTGTCGGGAATCCGCGCATCGATGCAGTTGATCGCCACCCGCTCCAGCGAGATCGCGGTGCGGCCGCCCGCCTGCCCCAGGCACAGCACCAGTCGGGGGCGATGGCGTGCGATCGCCCGCGCCAGCACGCTCGCACAGCGCGCGAACGCGGTCGGTACGCGCTGCACCATCACCAGATGGCCGGCAATCCGCGCACCGCGCAGGCAACGCACCGCGTCCCATGATGGATTGCGCGACTCGCCGGCGAAGCCATCGAAGCCGGTAAGCAGGACTACCGCTGGATCAGCCGGCATGGCGGAACACCACCCACTCCATGATCGCCACGTTCGCGGCCAGCAGCAGCAGTGCGGTCGGAATCTGCGCCTTGATCACCGCATTGGCGTCGCGCAGCTCCAGCAGTGCGGCCGGCACGATGTTGAAGTTCGCCGCCATCGGCGTCATCAGCGTGCCGCAATAGCCGGCCAGCATGCCGATCGCCACCATCGATGCAGGCTCGGCATGGTGCACACCTACCAGCAGTGGCAAACCGACACCGCCGGTGATCACCGGAAACGCGGCGAATGCATTGCCCATGACCATGGTGAAAGCCGCCATGCCCAAGCAGTAGGCCAGCACGCAGGCGAGGCGATTGTCGGTCGGCACCACGCTGGCGACGAGGCTGGCGATGCTCTCGCCGACGCCAGCGGACGCGAACAGCCCACCCAGCACTGCCAGTACCAGCGGCAGCAGGGCCGCCCAGCCGATCGCTTCCAGCAGGCTGCGTCCGGCATCGACGGCCCGCGCCGGCGATTCGCGGGTGGCCCTGCACGCGGCCAGCAGCGCACACACGCAGCCCAGCGACAGCGCCAACAGCGTCGCCTGCTGGCCGCTCAGCAGCGGCTTGCCATCGACCAGCATCAGCTTCGACGCAATCACGCCAACAACCGTCACCAGCGGAATTGCCAGCACCGGCAGGAACAATCGATTGCCCAGTCGCGCCGCCTGGGCTGCGCGCTCGTCTGCGCCGCGCTCGCTGCGGGCGCCACGGCCAACACCGCCCGCACCGGCGATCACGGCCAGCGCCACGATAACCGCACCGACCACCACGCTCGGCAAGGCATCGCCGATCAGGAACAACAGGGCCAGCAGGCCCCAGAACAGGGCCGATGACCAGCGTCGCGGATGGTTGCCGTCGCGCCCGGCGTGCCATGCCGCTGCCAGCAGGAACAGTCCGATCAGCACATAGACCGGCGTCAACGCAGTCACCGGCAGTAGCGCGGCACTGCTCACCGGGCAGCGCCTGCAGCGCGCAAGCGCTCGATCTCGGCCGTCATGCGATGGTCGAGTCGCGACAGCCGCGCGCCGTGGATCAACAGCGCCGCGATCGCCGTCGGCAGCGCCCACAGCGCGATCGCCAGCGGTTCGACGGCAATGCCGTTCTGGGCCAGGAAAGCTTGCGCCAGCAGCACCGCACCGAACGCGACGAACACATCCTCGCCGAAGAACAGCCCGACGTTGTCGGTCGCCGCACACATCGCACGCAGGCGCTCGCGCACGCTGTCGGGCAGCATGCCATGGGTACGCGTTGCGGTCGCCTCGGCCATCGGAGCCAGCAGTGGCCGCACGGTCTGCGGGTGTCCACCCAGATGGGTCAGGCTGATCGCCGCCGCACTCTGGCGCAGCGCCTGATAGGCGATCAGCAGGCGCCCGGTCGACAGCCCGCGCAGGCCCAGCACCCAGCGTTCGGCCTGTTCGCGCAAGCCGTTGCGCTCGAGCAGCCCGATCACCGGCAGGGTCAACACGAAGATCATCAGAAAACGGTTGTTGAGGAAACCATCGCCGGTTGCGGCAAGGATCTCGAAAACGTCCATGCCGGCAGCGATCCCGGTGGCGAAGCCTGCCGCCACCACCACCAGCAGTGCGTTCAAGCGCAGTACGAAACCGATTGCGACCACCAGCACGCCGATCAGCGGCCACCAGTTCATCGGCCAGCACCGCTCGGCGCGCGCACCGTGATTCCAGCGCCATCGAGCGCCGCGCGGATGGCGTGCGCGAACTCGGCCGCGGCATCGCGATCGCCATGTACGCAGATGCTGTCGGCGCGCAATTGCAAACTGCTGCCGTCGCGCGCGCTCAGGGCGCCGTGGAGGGCAAGCTGCGTCGCCTGCGATGCCTCTGCGGGCACCTGCGAGTGCTCCGCGCCGGGGATGCGCCGCGCGGTCAGCGAGCCGTCGGATTCGTAGCTGCGATCGGCGAACACCTCGTGCGCGACGGCCAGACCAAGCGCGTTGCCGGCAGCGGGCAGTGCGCTGCCGGACAAGCCGAACAGCACCAGACCCGGATCGAAGTCGCGCACCGCTTGCGCAATGGCATCGGCCAGCGCGCGGTCACGGGCGGCCATGTTGTACAGCGCACCATGCGGCTTGCAGTGCGCCATGCGGCCGGACTGCGCGCGCACGAACGCGCCCAGTGCGCCGAGTTGGTAAAGCGTCAGCTGATAGGCCTCCTGTACGCTCAACGCCATCTCGCGGCGGCCGAAGCCCTGCAGGTCGGGCAGGCTGACATGCGCCCCGATTGCCACCCCGTGGTCCAAAGCCAGGCGCACGCTGGACTGCATTACCGCCGGATCGCCGGCATGGAATCCGCAAGCGATGCTGGCCGAACTGATCAAGGGCATCACTGCGGCATCCGCGCCCATCGACCAGGCGCCAAAGGACTCGCCCATGTCGCAGTTGAGATCGATGGCTGCCGTCACCGCTCAATCCTCGGCCAGGCGTGTGGCAATCGCAAAACGCATCCGTTCCAGCTCACGGGTGCGCAGTCGGCGCACGCCTTCGGCAGCCTGATCATCGACCAGTACCGGCCGCACGCGATCGCCGGGCTTGAGCTGCATCGCCCGCCCCAGATCGGCACGGATCACCTGTGCGATCCGCGGATAACCGCCGGTGGTCTGCGCATCGACGCCGAGCAGGATGGGCCGCCCGTCCGGGGTGAGCTGCACCGTGCCCGGCAGAACCGCGGCCGAAATCTGTTCCGGCACCACCACGTGTGGCACCTCGGGACCTTCGAAGCGCAGACCCATGCGGTCGCTATCGCGCGACACGATCCATGTGCCGCTGCGCAACACGCGCAGAACGCGCGGATTCAGCGCTGCAATATCGGGTCCGGGCAGTACGTGCAGCCACGCCACTTCGCCGCGCAGGTCGCCGGTGGCAGCGACCCACCATGATGCGGCGAGGAAGCGGCGCTGCGAGGCGGCGCGCTTGCGGCGCAGGCTGCGTCCACGCTCCGACTCCGAGCGACCCAGCGGCAAGCGGTCGCCGGCACGCAGGGCACGACCGTGCAAACCACCGAAACCGCAGCGCAGATCGGTGCTGCGGCTGCCCAGTACCGGCTTGACGTTGATGCCGCCGCTGATGGCGAGATAACCGCGCGCACCCAACACCGCGCGGCCGATGCGCAGCTCGCTGCCGGCAGCCAGCGCGACCGGGCGCCAGCCCGGCACCGGCTCGCCATCGATGCTGGCGTCCATGTCGCCGCCGGTGAGCGCGATCACGCGCGGCCCGCTGAAGCGCAGCACCGGACCGAATAGCGTGAACTCCAGACCCGCAGCATCTTCGGGATTGCCGACCAGCAGGTTCGCCACCCGCAGTGCATCGGCATCGGCGGCACCAGCGATCGGCACGCCCAGTGCGCGATAGCCCGGTCGACCCAGATCCTGCACCGAGGTCAGCGGACCGGGCACCAGGACCTCAAGCATGGTCGATCTCCACAGTCGCGTGCGCAAGCTCTGCGAGGCCGACCGGCCGGAACCGCACGCGATCGCCCGCGCACAGCACGCTGGGCGCTGCATGCTGGGGATCGAACAATCGCACCGCAGTGCGCGCAAGCAAGTGCCAGCCGCCCGGACTCGACACGGGATAAATGCCCGTCTGCGCACCGCCAATGGCCACGGAGCCCGCCGGCACCCGGGTCCGCGGCGTTGCCCGCCGTGCCATCGCCAGCATTGGATCGAGGCCGATCAGATAAGGAAAGCCGGGCAGGAATCCGATGAACGCGACGCGATAGACCGGTGCTGCATGGCGCGCGATCACTTCGGCCTCGCTCAGTCCCGTGTGCGCGGCGACTGCTGCGAGATCCGGTCCATTGCTGCCGCCGTAGCAGGCGGGGATCAGCACGCTGCGATGCAGCGCATCGTCGCTGCCCACGACTGCCGCAGCGACGATTTGTTTCACCGCGACGGTCACACGATCACGTTCGTGCCGCGGCAGATCGCGCAGCAACACGGTCAGTCCGACGTAGCCGGGCACCAGGTCCTCGACTTCCGGCAGCGCCGCTGCACGCAATGCGGCGAGCGCTGCGTGCACGCGGGCACTGGGCGCATCGCCGATCTCATCGGCACAGCGCAATTCGATCGCGGCGTCGCCGTAGCTGTCGATCCGCCAGCCGGACTGCGGCGCTGATGGCGACCTGCTCATTGCAGACATCCGCGCGGTAGCGCGCGCTCGCGAGCATTCGAACCCATCATGGCGTTGTGGCTTCCCGCGTCGTGGACCACAAGCCTAGCGAATAACGCAGCGTGCTACAGCACGTTTTCGCACATCGAGGCCCCTGAGCGACGGCGTCTGCGGCGTCTGCCGGTGTTTCGCGAGCGAACTCCTGCCGCGCCGCTCAGTGGCCGCCGCCGGAATCCACCGCCTTGAGCTCGGAGATCAGCTTGGTCGCCGCTTCCTGGCCGTCTGCGTACAGCATGCTGCAGTTGTCGGCGTAGAACAGCGCGTTTTCGATGCCCGCGAAGCCGGTGCCCTTGCCGCGCTTGATCACGATGACCTTCTTCGCATTGATCACATCGAGGATCGGCATGCCGTAGATCGGCGACGACTTGTCGGTCTTGGCGACCGGGTTGACCACGTCGTTGGCGCCGATCACGATCGCCACGTCACAGGTGGCGAATTCGGGGTTGATGTCTTCCATGTCGGCGATCAGATCGTAAGGCACGCCGGCTTCGGCGAGCAGCACGTTCATGTGGCCCGGCATGCGTCCGGCCACCGGATGGATGGCGAACTTGACCACTTTGTCGCGCTTGATCAGCTGCTGGCACAGCTCCCACATCTTGTGCTGGGCCTGCGCCACGGCCATGCCGTAGCCGGGCACCACGATCACCTTCTCGGCCAGGTACAGCAAGGATGCCGCATCGGACGCCTCGATCGGTTTCATGTTGCCGGTGATCGCCTCGCCGCTGCCGCCGCCGCCGAAGCTGGAGAACAGCACGCCGCTGATCGGGCGGTTCATCGCCTTGGCCATCAACTGGGTCAGCAGCATGCCGGCCGCACCGACCACGGTGCCGGCGATGATCAGCGCCTCGTTCTGCAGCACATAGCCCTCGAAGGCCACTGCCAAGCCGGTGAAGGCGTTGAACAGCGAGATCACCACCGGCATGTCGGCGCCGCCGATCGGCAGCGTCATCAACACGCCGAACGCAAGGCACAGGACGAAGAACGCGATGATCAACGGCACATCGAGCGCGAACACGAGGTAGGCGCCGATCGCGACTGCGACCACGAACACCAGCAGGTTGAACCACTGCTGGCCGGGGAAGGTGAATCGCTTGTCGAGTCGGCCGTCTAGCTTGGCCCAGGCGATCACCGAGCCGGAAAAGGACACCGCGCCGATCAGCGCGCCAAGCATGGCGAGGACGGTCTTGGTGCGGTCCATGCACGCGTGGTCGGCCATGGCCGCGGCGCTGCACTCGCCGGTAAAGGTTGCGGCATTGAGCATGGCGGCAGCGCCGATCGCGGCCGCCGAACCGCCACCCATGCCGTTGAAGATGGCCACCATCTGCGGCATGTCGGTGATCGGAACCCGCTTGCCCCAGATCCAGAACACGTATGACAGCGCGATCGCCACGATCATCAGCACCAGGTTGATGGTGTCGATGCCGTGCGAGCCCCACGTATCGGGCGCGAAGAAGGTGACCAAAGTGGCGATCAGCATGCCGTAGCCGGCCCAGCGGATGCCTTTTTTCGCGGTGACCGGCGAGCCCATCTGCATCAGGCCGATGATGAACAGCACTGCGGCCGCGAAATAGCTCGCCTTGGCCAGGAAGTCGAGGATGGCCGAAATCGTCATCTCACTTTGCTCCCGGCTTCTTGCTGGACTTGAACATCTCGAGCATGCGCTCGGTCACCACGTAGCCGCCCACCGCGTTGCCGGCGCCCAGCAGCACTGCAATGAAGCCGACCGCGCGCTCGAGGTTGGTATCGGCATGCGCCAGCGCGATCATCGCGCCGACCACCACGATGCCGTGCACGAAGTTGGAGCCCGACATCAGCGGCGTATGCAGGATCACGGGCACGCGCGAGATGATCACGTGGCCGCAAATCGCTGCGAGCATGAAGATGTACAGCGCCAGGAATCCGTCGATCATCTGCGTTCCCCAAAGTTCCGCGATCGCCATGCGATCGCTGGTGGATGACTCATCGCCCCCGAACCGCCCCCGCAGCTCAGTCAGCCGCCGTCGACCAGCTTTTTCGTCGGCTCGTGGCGGATCTCGCCGGCGTGCGTCAGGCAGGTCTTGGCGATCAACTCGTCCTCCCAGTCCAGCGCGATCGCGCCGTCCTTGATGAACAGGCTGGCGAAGTTGAACAGGTTCTTGGCGTACATGTCGCTGGAGTGGATCGCGCCCATGCTCGGCAGGTTGACCGGGCCGACGATGGTGACCGCGTTGTGCACC